>CAZGYQ010000078.1:0-17099 GCA_964530695.1 uncultured Caulobacteraceae bacterium | reverse complement strand
CCTTGAAATAGACCATGCCCGGCGAGACGACGTTGACGCGCACGCCCGATTTCGCGTGCTGGCGCGCGAGACCCTTGGCCATGTGAATGAGGGCCGCCTTCATCGGCCCGTAGGAACTCGCGTTATCGGCCTGCGCGGCCGACACTGAGGCGATGATCACGAACGCCGCGTCGCCGCTCTTGCCGGCGGCCGCCGCGAGGAAGGGCTGCGCGGCGTCGAAGGCGTTCACGGCGCCGAGCACGTCGACCTCGAAGTTCTGCGTCCACGATGCGGGATCGTGGCCTTGCGCCATCGCGCCGGCATTGGAGACGAGCACGTCGATGCCGCCGAACGCGTCGCCGACGCTCTTGACCCACGCCTTGAGCGCGGGGCCGTCGGTGATGTCCACCGACGCGCCCGTTGCGCGCACGCCCTTGCTCTCGAGCGCCGCAACCGCCTCGGCGACCTGATCGGCGTTGCGCGCGCACACCGCCACATCCACGCCCTCGCCCGCGAGTGTCTCGGCGATCGCGCGCCCGATGCCGCGCGTGCCGCCCAGCACGACCGCCTTCTTGCCCTTCAGTCCGAGATCCATGATGTCGCTCCCTTTTGCGTGTCTTGTTCGACTGGTCACGTCCCGCAGTCGGACGTGATCAGCATGATGGCGTTGGCGCGCTGCTGCGGCGGCGCGTCGGCGTCGAGCGCGCGCAGCACACGCGCGTCGCGCCGGTAGATGTCGTCGGCGTACGCCACCGCGCCCGTCTCGTCGACGACTGCGGTGAGATAGAGAATGTAGACCGGCGTGGACGCCGCGAGCGGGACGCGCTGCGTGGCGCCCTCCGCGATCGCCTGGTCGATCGCGTCCCGGCTCCACGCGGGATTGCCGAACAGGCTTTCCGCCATCCCGACAGGGTCGGCGACGCGGATGCAGCCGTGGCTCTGCGCAAGGTCGGCGCGGGCGAACGCGCCGCGGTTCGGCGTGTCGTGCAGATAGATCGCGAACGGATTGGGCAGATCGAAACGCACGCGGCCGAGTGCGTTGGCCGCCCCCGCGCGCTGGCGCAGCGTGTAGGGAAACGGTCGCGCCCGCCAGTCGACGGACCCGAGCGGCACGCTGTTCCCGCTCGCATCGAGCGCCTCGAAATTCTCGCGCGCCGCGGCGTCCGGATCGCGCCGGAAGCGCGGCAGGAGCTCCTCGCGCACGATCTTCGTCGGCGGCGTCCAGGTGGGATTGAGCGTCACGGCGCCGATCTCGGCGGCGAAGCTCGGCGTCGGCATGTCGCGCGCGCCGACGATCACGGCATGGCTCTGCTCTGCCAGGCCCTCGCGACGCACGACGAGTTCGAAGCGCGGCACGCGCACGTCGATGCGGCGCGCCGGCAGATGGCGCGGCAGCCAGCGCCACCGTTCGAGATTGACCCGCAGCGTTGCGATGCGCGCCTCGCGCGGGCGCCCGTTCGCGTCCGGCGTTCCCGCGGGCTCCGCCATCACGCGCGCGAGTTCGGCGCGCAGCGCGACGTATTCCGGTTCATCCGGCGACAGCGCGCGCAAGGATTCCGAAACGCCGGCGCCTGCGGCGACCGCCGTACGCAACGCAACCATGTCGGGCGCGGCGGGCCGGGGGATGCGCCACTCGGGATCCGCCATGGCGGGGTCCGCGCCGCCCTGCGCGAAGTGCGTCGCGAGCCGTTCGAACAAGGCGTCCGCCGCTTCGTCGCGCGCCGACGCGGCGCGTGCGTCATCCGCGGACGCCTGTTCCAGCGCGTCGAGTTCCGCCAGCGCGGCCGTCTCGGGCGCCAGCCCCTCCTCCGGCGCCGTCGCCGCGACCGCGCGCAGGTCCGCCAGCGCCGCCGCGCTCCACGCCCGCGCCGGCGGCGACGGCGGTTCGATCACCGACGGGCTCGGCGACGTGCAGGCCGCCAGTCCCCAGACAAGCGCGCAGGCGAACGCCAGGAAGCCCGCAAGGTTGGTGGTTCTCATGACCGACATATGGGCGCCCCGCGACGACCCCGCATTGGCGCGGCCGGACCGGTGCGGCGTCAAGGTCTTTCCCGGGCCTTTCCCCCTTGGCGGGCGCGACGCTTGACCCCATGTCGAGCCTGTCTAGGGTCCGCCGGTTTGGGGGGGCCGCCGGCTTCCGGGCGGGGGGCTTGCCCCGGGTCACAGCCACGACGCCGGCGCAGGGAGAAGCAGGGACATGGCTGAAGCGGAGTCCACGCGCATCGTCGCCCGCATCCTCGGGCCCAGCGCCGTCGTCGTCGGCGTGGCGGTGATCGCGCGCCGGCTCGACATGGTCGATATCGTGGACGCCTTCATGACGAGCCCGGCGACATCCTTCTTCACCGGCGTCGTCTCGGTGATGGCGGGGTTCGGACTACTCGCCTTCCACAACCGCATTTCGACGCTGGGCGCCTTTGTCATCACCCTGGTGAGCGCGCTCATCGTGGTGCGCGGCGGCGTGCTGTTGTTTGCGCCGAAGGTGATGGATCGCGCGGCGGATTTCCTCAACGAAACGCCGAACGCCTGGGCTATCGCCGGCGCCGGCGTGGCGCTGCTCGGCGCGTGGATTTCCACGATCGGCTTTTCGGCCAAACCGCCCAACATCGCCTCCTGATTGACTGGCGCGTCGGAGCGCCTAAACCTCGCGCCTTGACCCGGGGGGCCGCACGAGCGGCTGAGATATGGGTGCCCGCCCATGACCCGTCGAACCTGATCCGGTTGATACCGGCGGAGGGAGGGAGCGCATGAACAAGCCTTTCGACTCGAAAACCGTATCCTCGACGATCGCCGCGGAAGCCATTCCCGGCTCGCGCAAGGTGTACGCTTCCGGATGCGCGCATCCCGACCTGCGCGTGCCGTTCCGGGAGGTGGCGCTGCATCCGAGCGCGAAGGAACCGCCGGTGACGCTCTACGATCCGAGCGGGCCGTATTCCGATCCGGCCGAGATGATCGACATCAACAAGGGGCTGGCGCGCACGCGGGAAGCGTGGGTCGTGGCGCGCGGCGACGTGGAGGTGATCCAGGGCCGTGAACCAAAACCAGAAGACAACGGCAATGTCGGCGCGGAGAAACTGACGCCGCAGTTCCCGGCCCTGCCGCGCGTGCTGCGCGCGAAGGCGGGCCAGAACGTCACCCAGCTTGAATATGCGCGCCGCGGGATCATCACGCCGGAGATGGAGTTCGTGGCGATCCGCGAAAACCTGCGGCGCAAACCCGATGACGCCTTCATCCGCGACGGCGAGGACTTCGGCGCCTCCATCCCCGATTTCGTGACGCCGGAATTCGTTCGTGACGAAATCGCCCGCGGCCGCGCCATAATTCCCGCCAACATCAATCACCCCGAAGCCGAGCCGATGATCATCGGCCGCAACTTCCTCGTGAAGATCAACGCCAATATCGGCAATTCGGCCGTCACGTCCTCCATGGCCGAGGAAGTGGACAAGATGGTGTGGTCCACGCGCTGGGGCGCCGACACGGTGATGGACCTTTCGACGGGCCGCAATATCCACAACATCCGCGAGTGGATCATCCGCAATTCTCCGGTGCCGATCGGCACGGTGCCGATCTATCAGGCGCTGGAAAAGGTGAACGGCGTCGCCGAGGACCTCACCTGGGAAATCTACCGCGACACGCTCATCGAGCAGGCCGAACAGGGCGTCGATTATTTCACCGTGCACGCGGGCGTGCGCCTGCCCTTCATCCATCTCACCGCGAAGCGCGTCACCGGGATTGTGTCCCGGGGTGGGAGCATCATGGCCAAGTGGTGCCTCTCCCATCACAAGGAGAGCTTCCTCTACACGCACTTCGAGGACATCTGCGAGATCATGAAGGCGTATGACGTCTCCTTCTCGCTCGGCGACGGCATGCGTCCCGGCTCCATCGCGGACGCCAACGACGCGGCGCAGTTCGCGGAGCTGGAGACGCTGGGCGAACTCACCAAGATCGCCTGGAAGCACAACGTGCAGACGATGATCGAAGGCCCCGGCCACGTCGCCATGCACAAGATCAAGGCCAACATGGACAAGCAGCTCGCCGCGTGCGGCGAGGCGCCGTTCTACACCCTGGGGCCGCTGACGACGGACGTGGCCCCCGGCTACGACCACATCACGTCGGCGATTGGCGCGGCGATGATCGGCTGGTTCGGCACGGCGATGCTCTGCTACGTGACGCCGAAAGAACATCTCGGCCTGCCGAACCGCGACGACGTGAAAACGGGCGTCATCACCTACAAGCTCGCCGCGCACGCCGCAGATCTCGCCAAGGGCCACCCCGCCGCGCGCCTGCACGACGACGCGGTGAGCCGCGCGCGCTTCGAGTTCCGCTGGGAAGACCAGTTCAACCTCGCCCTCGACCCCGAGACCGCCCGCAGCTTCCACGACGAAACCATGCCGAAGGAAGCCCACAAGACCGCGCACTTCTGCAGCATGTGCGGCCCGAAATTCTGCTCGATGAAGATCACGCAGGACGTGCGCGACTATGCGGCCGCGAAGGAAGAGAAAGAGCGCGGGATGACGGAGATGAGCGGGAAGTTCCGCGAGGTGGGCGGGGAGATTTATGTGAGCGAGACGGGGGAGAAGCGGGAGACTATTGAGTGAGGTCGAAACCGTGCTCCCAAGCCCGCGACCTCAACGCTCAATCATTGCTGGAATTTTCATGGCTCCAGTTTCTCGGGAAATTGGGCCTCCGGCAAACCTGGAACGGCTCAAACATTTTCCCGCCGCGCCAGATTGGGCGCTGACTGTTTCTCAACGGGCCAAACCAGTCCTCGCGGTCAGCCCTGCCACGCGATGTAGGGCGCCCTCTCCCCCGCGTCGGCCGCGGGCGCATGCGGCGGGCGCACGAGCAGCGCATTCGAGCGGGTGAAGACCGACAGCAAGGATGAATCCTGATCGCGCGAGGCGTCGATGGAGAGCTGACCCGTATCGTCGGCGCTTACGGTCGCCCTGAGAAAGGCCTCGCGCGGCCCGTTGGCGGAAACGGGGTGTGCGAGCTTCGCGAAACAAGCCGGCGCATCCCCGTCCCGCCCCTGCATCACGTCGAGCAGAGGCGCCAGGAAGAGAGCGGACGCGACCAGCGCCGACGCCGGGTTGCCCGGCAGGCCGAGCACGGCGGCCCCCGGGGTCGTGGCGAACCATGTCGGTTTGCCCGGGCGCATGTCGACCTTGCGCACCAGAAACCGCGCCCCGAGCCGCTCGAACGCCGCGCGTGCGTGATCATGCGGCCCCACCGACGCCGAGCCGATGAAGACGACGAGATCCGACGTCCTGATCGCCGCGGCCGCCGCGTCCGCGATCCGGTCGGCGTCGTCCGGGAGAAGCGGCGCGCGGACGGGGACGCCGCCGCATCGCTCGACCAGCGCCGCCACGCCGTAGGAGCAGGAGTCAAATATCTGGCCCGGTCGCAGCGAGGTTCCCGGCGCCGCCAGCTCATCTCCGCCGCCGAGTATCGCAACGCACGGACGCCTTGCCACCGTCACCGTCGCGGCGCCGCACGCCGCCGCCAGCGCGACCGCCGCTGCGTCGAGACGACGGCTGCTTTCGAGCAACACGGCGCCGCGCGCGAAATCGCATGCAGCCGGCCGGACGTGCCGGCCCGGCGTCATCTCTTCGACGTGCAGCGTGTCGCCCTCAAGTCGCGCCTCTTCCTGGATCAGCACGACGTCCGCGCCCGCCGGCATCGGCGCGCCTGTCGAAATGCGCACCGCCTCGCCGCGCTCCAGGGTGCGCGCAAACGCACGTCCCGCCGCCGCCTCCCCCGCCACGCGCAAGGCGCCCGGCGCATCGGCGGCGCGCAAGGCGTAGCCGTCCATGGCAGACGCCGCGAAGGGCGGTTGATCGCGCGCAGCGATAACAGGGCTCGCGAGCGTGCGCCCGTGCGCCGCCTCAAGCGCGACCTGCTCTGCGCCGATCGCCTGCGCCGCCGCGAGCATGGCCGCGCGCGCTTCGGCGACGCTCGTCACGGTTCAGCCCTGAAGCTGCCTGACGCGCCGCCGCTTTTTTCCAGCAGGCGCACACCCTCGATCCGCATGCCGCGATCACGCGCCTTCAGCATGTCGTAGACCGTCAGCCCGGCCACGCTCGCAGCCGTCAGCGCCTCCATTTCAACGCCCGTCTGTCCCGTGGTCCGCGCCCGCGCGGTGATGACGAAGCCCGGCAGGGTTTCATCCGGCGTCACCTCGACGACGAGGCTGGTCAGCGCGATCGGATGGCACAGCGGGATGAGTTCGCTGGCGCGTTTGCCCGCCATGACGCCGGCGATTTCCGCAATGGCGCGCACGTCGCCTTTTCCAGTTCCGCCAGCGCGCGCCGCCTCGAAGGTGTCGCGCGCCATCACGACGCGCGCCTCGGCCAGCGCCTCGCGCGCGGTCACCGGCTTGTCGCCGACATCGACCATGCGCGCATGGCCTGCGGCGTCGAAGTGCGTCAGGTGGTCAGGCACAGTCATGCACCTCATGCTCACGCAGCCGCGGCATCAGTTCGACCATGTTGCAGGGCATGTGACGGCTGTCGATCTGCCACCGGATGATCTTGTCCCAGCCGTCCTTGCAGGCGCCGTTCGATCCCGGGAGGCAGAACACGAACACGCCGCGGATGATGCCTGCGAGCGCGCGCGACTGCAGCGTCGACAGGCCGACGCTTTCGTAGCTCACCAGGTGGAAGATGACGGAGAAGCCTTCGATGCGTTTTTCCAGCAACGGCTCGATCGCCTCGGGCGTCACATCGCGCCCGGTCAGGCCAGTGCCGCCGGTGGTGAGGATCACATCGACGTCGCCGCTATCGACCAGCCGCGTGACTTCTTGCCGGATCCGGCCGACATCGTCCTTCACGACGCTGCGCGACGCCAGCAGATGCCCATCCGCCTGCAACCGTTTGGCGAGAAGCGCGCCGGACGTGTCGGTGTCCAGGGTGCGCGTGTCGGACACCGTGATCACGGCGATGCGCACGGGTCTGAACGGCAGATCGTCGCGGAGCTCTCCGCCCGGCGAGAGCGTTACGGGGTCGGGACTCATGATCTTTCATCCTCACTTGCAGGGTCGTTCCAGCGACGGGCGGCGGCGATGTCCTCTGCGCGCGGTTCGATCCACCGGCGCTCTTCGCCGGCCTCCTCGCGCTTCCAGAAGGGCGCATCGGTCTTCAGACGGTCCATGAGACAGTCCACCGCGCCCAGCGCATCCTTGCGGTGTGCGCTCGCACACGCAACCAGAACGATGGCCTCGCCCGGCGCCATGCGCCCGACACGATGGATGATGCAGACGCCCATGAGATCGAAGCGCACCCGCGCCTCATCGACGAATCCGGCGATCGTCCCGTGGGTCAGTTCGGCATAGTGCTCAAGCACCAGCGCCTCGGTCCCGCCGCCGCGCACGCAGCCTGTGAAGGTCGCGAGCGCCCCGGCGTGTACGTGCGCAGCCCTGAAGGCGGCGATTTCCCCTTCAGGGTCGAAGGCCTCAGACACGATCCGGACCGTGCATACGTCTGTGGCGGCAGGTTCGCTCATGTGAACACCAGCTTGAGGCCCGCGATCGCCATCACCAGCGCCAGCGCACGGCGCAACGTCAGCGTCGAATACCGCGACACGCCGAGCCATGTGCCCACAAACGCCCCGAGCGCAACCACGCCGATCAGCAATGGCAGATAGGCCGGCAAGGCGCGCATGGAGGCGACATTTCCCGCAAGGCCCGCCGCCGAATTGAGAACGATGAAGGACGCGGCGATCCCGGTTGTGTCCTTCGCGCGCGCCCAGTTGAGGAAGATCATCAGCGGCGACAGGAAGATGCCGCCGCCCGTGCCCGTCAGTCCCGCCAGCAGGCCGATCCCGGCGCCCGCCGTCCCCGAGACGAGCGGCGATGGAGGCCTGGGCGCGGTTTCGTGGTTGTGAGCATCCGGCAGGGCGAGCCGCGCCGCGGCGAACAGCAGAACGGCGCCGAGCATCGGCCGGTAGATGTCTTCCGGCACTTTGAGGGCGCCGCCCATGAAAGCGAACGGCGCCGCGCCGAGCGCAATCGGCCAGAATAGCGGCCAGTCGAAACGACCCGCGCGCACGAAGCGCCACGCGCCGAACCCCGCCACCAGAATGTTGAGCGCCAGCGCCGTTGGTCGCATCGCCTCGTGCGGCAGCGACAGCAGCGCCATGATCGCGAGATAGGCGGAGGCGCCGCCGTGCCCCACCGACGAATAGAGCGTCGCCGCTACGAAGAACGCCGCCGAAAGCAGCGCCAGCGTGGAAATGTCTATGCCCATGCAGCATCAGGCCCCGTCATCCGCCGGAAAACGGCGGCATGAAGGCCACGTCGTCGCCGGGGTGGATGACGACCGCTCCCGAGCGCGGCGCGATGATCGCGTTGACGGCCACGCGTATCGACCCCTCTCCCAGCGCGCGAACAAGATCGTCGTCGCCAGACGCCACAAGGCGACGGAAGGCGTCGAGCGACAGGGCGCCATCAAGTTGTACGGACTTTTCGCTGCACTGAGCGATATCCCGCAACCGCCCGAAGAACATCACCCGCGCCATCGCGCCCTCAATGCTTGCCGTTGCACCCGCAGGCGCCGGCATCTTCGCCCGAATCGAACTTCGGGAACAGCAGGTTGTTCTCGAGGTGAATATGCTCACGCAGATCGCCGTCATGCTTGGCGCAGCCGGCATAGAGCGCGCGCCAGGTCGTGCACGCGCCATCGGGCGGAGCAAAGGCGCCGGTCAGCTGCGCCAGTCTTTCGAGGCGTTCGCCGTGTTCGAGGTGCTCGGCGCGCATGCGCGAGATCGGCATGCCCGCCATCGCGCCACGTCCGGACATGAGCACGGGAAAGAGGATCGCCTCCTCTTTCATCATGTGATCTTCAAGCTCGCCGGCGGTTTCCTCCAGAAACGCCGCCAGTCCCCTGGGGCAGTCCGGGTGTCCGCGGTGAACCGCCTCCACGCGACGGGCGAGACGAACCAGTTCGGGAAGCTCGCGGCGATGGGTTTCATGGAAACGACTGACGATCATCGCGATCAAGTCTTCCGGCGCATCGGGAATGCCCACGTCGGGCGCGGGAGACAGGGCGTCGAGCTCTGCGGCGATCGCGACCGGATCCAGCCCCCGCAGCCCCGCCGCCTCAGCCAGGGAGCGCCCGCCATTGCAACAGAAGTCGATCCGATAGCGACGAAAGATCGCGGTTGCACCTGGACGTTCCAGAGCGATGTCCTTGACGGGCTGTTCCTGTAGCATGTCGCGCCGTGCCTCCTGATTTGTGAGCATGAATTCACCCTAGTGCGTCGGCCTCCTGTCGGGTTTGATGGATTTGAAGCCGCCGATTGAGCGAGCCCAATTCCAGACCGGATCTCCGTCATTAGGCTGGGCCTCGAATCGGTCCTCACTCGACGGTAGAAGCCGGCTTTCGATGATGAATCGCGCGCGAGGAACCACGCCCATGCCTTTCGACGCCGGCATCGCCTCCGAGATCTGGTCCGCCAAGTACCGCTTCGCGCCGCCGGACGGGCCGCCTGAGTCGGGGGTCGACGCCAGCTGGGCGCGTGTCGCCGCGGCGATCGCCGAAGCCGAGGCCCCGCGCGATCGCAAGCGGATGAAGATCCAGTTCGAGCGGGCGCTCGAAGACTTCCGCTTCCTGCCTGCGGGACGCATCCTCGCCGGCGCCGGCACTGGACGTCAGGTGACGCTCTTCAACTGTTTCGTGATGGGCGAAATCCCTGACCGTCTCGAAGCGATCTTCGCGCATCTGCGCGAAGCCGCCATGACCATGCAGCAGGGCGGCGGCGTCGGGATGGATTTCTCGACCATTCGCCCGCGCGGCGCGCCGGTGCGCGGCGTCGGCGCCGAGGCCTCCGGCCCGCTCTCCTTCATGGACGCCTGGGACGCTATGTGCCGGACCGTCATGAGCGCGGGCGCCCGCCGGGGCGCCATGATGGGTTGCCTGCGGATCGACCATCCCGAGATCGAGGACTTTATCGACGCCAAGCGCGACCCCGCGCGACTGCGCAACTTCAATCTCTCCGTGCTCGTCACCGACGCCTTCATGTCGGCGCTCGCCGGCGATGGCGACTTCCCGCTGCAGTTCGGTGATCAGGTCTACCGCACGGTCAAGGCGCGCGATCTCTGGGGACGCCTCATGCGCGCGACCTACGACGGCGCCGAGCCGGGCGTGATCTTTGTCGACCGCGTCAACGCGCTGAACAACCTCGCTGACGTCGAGACCATTTCCGCGACCAACCCGTGCGGCGAGCAGCCCCTGCCGCCCTACGGCGCGTGCCTGCTCGGCGCGCTCAACCTGGCGAGACTGGTGAATGCGCCGTTCTCCGCCGACGCAGGCGTGGACGAGGCTGCGCTGGGCGACCTGACTGCTACCGCGGTGCGCATGCTCGACAACGTGATCGACATTTCGCGATATCCGCTGCCGCAGCAGGAAGAGGAAGCGAAATCCAAACGACGCATAGGCCTTGGCGTTACGGGGCTCGCCGACGCGCTGATTTTCTGCGGCAAGCGCTACGGATCCGAGGATGGAATCGCGACAACCGAACGCTGGCTCGCCACGATCAAGCGCGCCGCCTATCGCGCATCCGCGATGCTCGCTGCGGAGAAAGGGCCATTTCCCCTCTGGCGACCGGAGATGCTCGATCGGCCCAATCTCCTGTCGCTGGACGACGAGACCCGCGCGCTCGTGGCCGCACACGGCCTGCGCAACGCCTGCCTGACGACGATAGCGCCGACGGGCACCACATCCCTCGTGGCGGGCAATGTGTCTTCCGGCATCGAGCCGGTGTTCGCCTTTTCCTATGTCCGCAAGGTTCGCCAGCCGGACGGATCTTCCCGTGAGGAGGCGGTGGAAGACTACGCCCTCGCGAAATGGCGGGAGATGAACGGGGACGCGCCGCCGCCCGCCGATACGTTCGTGAGCGCCCAGACGCTCGCCCCGATCGACCATCTCCGCATGCAGGCTGCGGCGCAGACGCAGATCGACAGCGCCATCTCGAAAACCGTCAACTGCCCCGAAGACATCCCGTTCGAGGCGTTCGCAAGCATCTACCAGACCGCATACGATCTGGGATGCAAGGGCTGCACGACCTATCGCCCGAACGCGATCACGGGGTCGGTCCTGTCCACGACGCCTGCGCCCTTACCCCCTGCCGCGACGGACGTCGTCACATCGGCCCTGCCGAAGCGCCCGGCGCGCCTGAGCGGCGCCACTTACAAGGTGAAATGGCCCGACAGCGAACACGCGCTCTATGTGACGATCAATGACGTCGAGGAGGGAGACGGCATGCGGCCCTTCGAGATCTTCCTGAACTCGAAGAACATGGAGCACTACGCGTGGAGTCTCGCGCTGACGCGCATGATGTCTGCCGTGTTCCGGCGCGGGGGCGATGTGCGCTTCGTGGCCGAGGAGCTCAAGGCCGTCTTCGATCCCCGGGGCGGCGCATGGATCGGCGGACGATATGTTCCCAGCGTGCTCGCCGCGATCGGGGATATCGTGCAGCAGCATCTGGACGGCGTGGCCGTGGCGCAAACGATGGAGGCGTCCACGTCGTCGGTCGCGCCGCGCATGCGCGGTTGCCCAAGATGCGGCGCTGCGGGCCTCGTGCGCAAGGAAGGCTGCGACAGCTGTGTTGAGTGCGGCTACTCGAAGTGCGGTTGAGCGAGCCGTCGCTCTGCGACGACCAGGTCTTTCGGTGCGTTCACGTTGAAGAACGGATCGGGCGCGCCGGACGGCCATGCCTCGACGACGTAGCCGACCGCCTCCGCCAGGCCGATCAGCGAGGCCCGACCGGACTGCGCATAGGTCGAGAGCGCCGGAGCGATGTCGGTGCGCCACAGACCGCAGGCGGGGTGAAGGCGCTCAAGGCTTGAGGGCAGCACAACGCGGGCGTCGTCGCGCAACGCGCGGGCGTACAGGCGCGCGACGAGATCGCACGGAAGGAACGGCGCGTCGCAGGGCATGCTGAGCAGGAAGCGGCGACCTTTGGCATGGGCCCACTGGAGCCCCGCCGAAAGCGCCGCGAGCGGCCCAGCCATTCCGGGTGAATCTGTGATCGTCTCCACGCCGGCGAACGGGGCGATCTGGTCCAGCTGACGCACGCCGAGCGCGATCGGCCCGCCATGGCGACGTGCGGCGTCCAGCGCAAAGCTGAGAAGCGGCCGGCCCGCAAGCAACCGCGCAGGCTTGCCGCCGCCCATGCGACGCCCTTCGCCGCCCGCAAGCACAAGTGCTGCGACTTCGCCGATGTCGCCGACGGGTGCGAAACCCAGCATTTCCTCGCTCGCGCTGCAGGGTGAGGACGCCACCTCAATCGGTTCATCCTGCATTTTTCGCACAACCACCACCGCCCCGCCGCGCAGTCAGACAATGGCGCCGCGTCGCGCCGCTATGCTCCGGCTCAACGCTTCGAGGTCGGACGACGACAGGCGTCGGCGCGCCAACGGCATGACCACGGCGTTCTCAAGCGCCAAATGGTTTTTTTCAAGCCGCGCGAGATGCAGGAAAACGTCCGCGCACCCTGGAAACGTCGAGGGCGCCACCTTCCTGTCCAGTGCGGCGACAAGAAAGGCGCGCACGATCCTGGCCTGATCCTGATCCGCGGCATGGTCCGCGGACAGGCGATCAAGAACGCCGTCTATTTCATCCTCCGCATCGCAGCGCTTTCGCAAGAGTGGAAACAGATCCTGCTCTTCGTCGAGGATGTGGAGGGCGAGGTCGTGGTGGAGAAAATCATTGGTCGTGGCGATGAGAGTCGCATCAAAGACCGGCGCGGCGGCGAGATGCTCCAGCACCCGGCACATCTGGCGGTGACGGTAGTGCTCGGCGAAGAGAAACTCCAGCGGTTCGCGGAGCAGGCCGGGTGGCGAAGGCTCGATGCCGCCGGGACCGACCGGCGCGCAGCTCGCCGAATGTTCCTCGTTGGTCATGGTCCACTCTCCCCGAGAATGTTCAGACCCTCGATGCGGGCTGAACGCACCAGCCGGGCGACATACGCCGTGGAGGCGCCGACCCACGCGCGCGCCATGAGCCTGTCGCGGATCACGGGCTCCATCTTGTCGAAGGACAGGGGAAATGCGCTGCGTCGCGCATCATAGACGCGACGACACTCTTCCTGCGTCGGCTCCGAGGGCGGCGCTTCCCGTTCGAGAACCTGCCTCACCAGCGCCTCTTCATCGCTCTCCCAACGACCGAGCGCGTCGGTCTCGGGCTCTGGCGCAAGCGCAAGCTCCCCGGCCCGCTTCAGCAGAAGATGCCGGATCACCAGTGCGCGCGTCGCCGCAGCGCGCGCCTCGTCGATGTTCTCCGCTTCGTGATGCTGGATCTCTCGCGCAATTTCAGCCTCGTCGATGAGAACGCCGTCGACGCGAATGGGCGGCGCATCGAGTGTGAGACGCGCGGCGGCCTGAGGCGGCGTGGAACACGATCCCCCGCATCCGGATGCGTCGTCGAGCATGGGATGGCGTACGCCATCACGGTCCGCGAGCGTGTTGATCAGCGTGGTCGACATGGCCTTCATTCCGCAGGGGTTCGGTGCGGCATCGCCGCCGACCGCGTGCGCACAAGTTGCCAGCCGCGGCGGCCGAGGTACCAGACCGGCGCCGACAGCATGTGTACAAGGCGCGTGAACGGATACAGGAGGAAGATCGTCATCCCCAGCAGCAGATGCGCGAGGTATGGCCAGTCGAGCCCGCGAACCATATCCGCCGCGCCGGGCTGGAACGTGACAATGCCCTGCGCCCAGGCGGAAAGGCGCAGCATCACACTCGCGTCCCCATGCTGCAGCGAGAATGGCACCGTGATCAAACCGAGGCAAAGCTGCACCCAGAGGATCAGCAGGATGGCGTTGTCGCCGAACGTGCTGTTCCGGCGCACGCGCGCATCGAAGAAACGACGGTGCACGAGCATTGTCAGGCCCACGAAACAGACGGCGCCGGCGATGCTACCCGCTATGATCGCCAGAAGCTGTTTCGATTCCGCCGTGATGAAGCGCGAGTACAGCGCATGCGGCGTCAGTAGGCCGACAGTGTGCCCGAGCAACAGAAAGAGAATGCCCGCGTGGAACAGGTTCGAACCCCAAACCAGCTGCTTGCGGCGCAGGAGCTGACTTGAACCGGAGCGCCACGTGTACTGCTCGCGGTCAAACCGCAGCACGCTGCCGACCATCATCACAGTCAGGCAGATATAGGGATAATAGCCGAACGCGACCTGGTGAAGCCAGTCGCCTGCGGGTAGACTTGGCAAATCGGGATGCATGGCGCAGATCCTTGATGCTGGCGTTTCAGTAAGTCATCTCGAGGGCGAGCCAGACCTTGGTGCGGTCCGCGTATCGTGGATTGTCGCCGTCGTAGAACGCAGCCTTCGCCTCGATCGCCCAGTGCTGGTTGATCTTCGCCTGCGCCAAAAAGTCGAGCTCCCGTCCGAAGTCCGCATCGCCGGACTCCGCAGCGAAGTCATGCGCGCGGGCCGTCAATGTCAGCGCCTTTCCGAATGCCGGCGTTTCGTCGGTCCACGACAATGTCGCATTGAGGTCGCGAATGCCGTCGGAAGGCGTCGTCAGGAAAACATCTGCCCAGCCCTGAAAGGCGTGGAGCGTCGCCAGCGGCGTCGCAAAACCACGCGCCCCGTCGCCTTCAAGCACCTCCGCACCGACGCCTCCCCGCCAGCCGGCGCGCGCCACGCTCGCATTGGCCGCATAATAGGTCAGATCGAACGCTGCCGGATTGGCGCCATAGTCGCTCTGGGTGGCGAATTCAGCGCCCATGGCGAACTTGTATGGCGCCGAGGCGACCGTATGGGACCAGCGAAGACCGTAGGTCGCGCTGGATTGCGCGGCGGCGTTGTCAAAGTCGAGCAACAGTCCGTAGGCGGAAAAATCACCGATGTCCGATTTCACGTCCGCCTGGGCGACATGCGAGTCACTGCGCCACTCGCCGTTCGGGCTGTCGTCCCCGAGGATGCGCCGCACCTTGTCCATGTAGATGTAGTTGAAACTCACCTTCTCGCCGGCGCGATAGGCGATCCGCGCCGCGTCAAACGTCTGTTCATTCTGCCGAAAGCCGACATTGCCGACGAAGCGGGCGTTGTTGAGGATGATGCGCTGGCGGCCGACCGTCGCCGTCAACCCGTTGTCGCCCGTCCATTGCGCCTGCAGACGATTGACCTCAAGCGCCTCGGGATCGAGCACCACCGCCTGTCCGGGACGCACGCGCACCGTGTCCGCGAAGTCGTCTTCCAGAAGCGCGACGCCTTCCACCTCGCCAAGGATCTTGAATTGCCGCGAAAGCGGCTGCTCATACCCGAGCCGCAGACGCAACGTCACCGCGTTGGCGTCGGACAGGTTGTTCTGCGCCGCGTGCTCATAACGCAAGCGGCCGTCCGCAATAAAGTCGCCGTCGCTTCCCTGTTGCGCCCATGCCGATGGCGCACCCAGCACCGCACCCGCCAGACCGGCGACACATGCGCCCATTCTCACGCTTGACTGCCTCATGCTGCGGACTCCTCCAATCTGGCGACGATATCGGATACTTTCGGGCATCCGCCTTCCGCACCGGGACCAAACACCACCGGCTCTTCCGCCCACGCGCGATCAAGCGCCTGCAAGTCGTCGGGGTCATCTTCCGGTTCCGAAAGAAGCGCACTCAGCGCCGCCGCGTCAGCCGATGTATCCGCAAGGCCGACTAGCGCCTCAAGAACGGCGGCGTACGGAGACTTGCGCTTCTCCAGACGCTCTCGCAGCGCAGCGAGCACGTGGGCCGCTTCGCCGAGCAGCGCCGCGGCTTCCTCCGTGCGCAACAGGGACAGGAACTCCAGGAACACCGGCAGGTGATCCGGAAGTTCGCGGGCGCTCAGGAAAACGCCGCGCGACGCGTAGAGCTTTCCGAGCTCCACCATAGCCTGCCCGCGATCGCGGCTTTCGCCGTGGACATGCTCATACAGATGCAGAGACAGGGTCCGGCTGCGATCGAAGAGCTGCACATACCGCGCCTGCAGGTCGAGAAGATCTTCCGCCGCGAGTTCGTCAGCCAGGCGCTTCAGCCCGCGCGATTTCCGCAGTAGTCCCTCTTCCCCGATCACCGTGATCGCCGCGCCGTAGAGATTGCGATAGCTGTCCTCTGGGTACGAGATCAGCAGCGCCAGCGCCTTGTAGGTTCTCGCCATCGCCTGTCACTCCATTTCCGCTTTGGCCGGCCGCTTGCGGTTCGCGCCGAAAAGGCCGACCTCCGAACGTCCGCCGGACGCCTGATTGCCGAACGAAAACCCGCTGGCGCCGCGCATGTGGTAGGCGTCTTCGGCGCCCTCGCGATGTGTCGAGGGGATGACGAAGCGATCCTCGTAGTTCGCGATCGCCATGATCTGGTACATGTCCTCGATCAGGTCCGCCGTGAGCCCGACGCGTTCGGCGATCGCCGCATCGACGACGCCATCGACAGTTTTCGAGCGCATGTAGGCGCGCATGGCGAGCATCCGCTCCAGCGCCGAAACGATGGGCTTTTCCTCTCCCGCAGTGAGGAGATTGGCGAGGTACTTCACCGGAATGCGCAACGACCGCACATCGGGCATCACGCCGTCGTGCTCGATCGCGCCGGTAGCTGCAGCCGCCTGGATCGGCGACAGCGGCGGAATGTACCAGACCATCGGCAGCGTGCGGTATTCGGGGTGCAGCGGGAAAGCCACGCGCCAGTCGATCGCCATCTTGTAGACGGGGCTCTTCTTCGCCGCTTCAAGCCACGCTTCCGGTACGCCGTCGAGCCGCGCCTGCGCGATTACCGCCGGATCATGCGGGTCCAGAAAGATATCCAGCTGCCGTTCGTAGAGATCTTTTTCGTCGGCGCCTGCCGCCGCTTCCACGCGGTCGGCGTCGTAAAGGATCACGCCGAGATAGCGGATGCGACCCACGCAGGTCTCGGAGCACACCGTTGGCTGGCCATCTTCGATGCGCGGATAGCAGAAGATGCACTTCTCCGATTTCCCGGATGACCAGTTGTAATAGATCTTCTTGTATGGGCATCCGGTGACGCACATGCGCCACCCCCGGCACTTGTCCTGATCGATCAGGACGATGCCGTCTTCCTCGCGCTTGTAGATCGCACCCGAGGGACACGAGGCGACGCAGGACGGGTTGAGGCAGTGCTCGCAGAGGCGCGGCAGGTA
>CAZGYQ010000077.1:0-17935 GCA_964530695.1 uncultured Caulobacteraceae bacterium | reverse complement strand
ACGGCGGCTCGTCGAAACTGCGAAGCTTCCGTGAATGCAGCGAAGACTTGTCGCGTTTCAGGATCTCGATGGTCTCGATGCCGATCTTGAGGTGCTCGCCGATCGCGCGATCGTAGAACTTGTCGGCAGCGCCCGGCATCTTGATCTCGCCGTGCAGCGGCTTGTCGGACACGCACAGCAGCACGCCGTACGGCACGCGCAGGCGGAAGCCCTGAGTGGCGATGCAGGCGCTTTCCATGTCCACCGCGACAGCACGCGACTGCGAGAGCAGCGTGCGCTCGCGCTGATAATTCAGCTCCCAGTTGCGGTCGGCGTAGGATACGACCGTGCCCGTGCGCAGGCGCTTCTTCAGCGCCTCCTTGTCGTCGCCCGACACCTTCTGCGCCGCCTGCTGCAGCGCCACCTGCACTTCCGCGATCGCGGGAATCGGAATGTCGAGCGGCACGGTCTCGTCGAGCACCTTGTCGCGGCGCCAGTAGGCGTGCGCGAGCACATAGTCGCCGATGCGTTGCGTATGCCGCAGGCCGCCGCAGTGGCCAATCATCATCCAGCAGTGCGGGCGCAGCACGGCGAGGTGATCGGTCATCGTCTTCGCGTTCGACGGCCCGACGCCGATATTGACGAGCGTGACGCCCTCGCCGCCCTTCTCCATCAGGTGATAGGCGGGCATCTGGTACTTGCGCCACGGCGCGGAAAGCGCGGTCTCGGCCGGATCGGGCGAATCGCCCTCGATGGTGACGCCGCCGGGGCACGACAGGCGATATTTCTCCGGCTCCGCCTGCACTTTCGCGGCCGCCCAGCGAACGAACTCCTCGACGTAGCGTTGGTAGTTGGTGAACAGGATCCACGGCTGTGTGTGCGACCACGGCGCGCCGGTGTAGTGCTGCAGGCGCTTCAGCGAATAATCTATCCGCGGCGCGTCGAAGAGCGCGAGCGGTCTCGCGTGATCAGGGCGCACCGGCGGCGCGCCGTCGACGACGGCGTCGCCCACCAGTGCGAGCTGCGGATACGGAAAATGTCGCGCAAGTTCGGACGGCGGCGCCTTCTCGACATCGATGGAACGCGAACCGTCCAGCACGAAGGCGTAAGGGATCTCCGTCTCGCTCGCGCCGACCGAAACCTTCGCGCCATAGTCAGTGACGAGCAGCCCGAGCTGTTCAAGAAGATACGATCGGAAATACGCCGGCTGGGTCACCGAAACCGCGTAGTCGCCAGGCCAGGTCAGCTGCCCGTAGGCGCGCGACAGGCGGGGCGGCGGCGCCGTTGAGGCGTGGCTGACGCGAAGCTCCGGATACCGGAACGCCGCGCGTTCCGCCGCGGTGGGCGGGGAACCTCCAGCCAGGTAGCGAGATACGGCATCGGACAGGGCGCCGGTCGCGGCGCTGAACCGCGACTCAAGCTCTTCGACGGCTTGCTTGGGTGTAAGCGAATTGCTCATGCGCCTTGGAAGCGCGATGCGACGCCTGCGTCAATGGGGGCTATTCGCGGGTTACAGGGTCGGCGACGCGCGGTCTGCGGTACTCGATGTGGTCCAGATCGAACGCCAGATCGAGAAATACCCCGATCGGCGGCGTATAGGCGTAGGTGGTTTCCGTGACCACGACCGATGTTCCCGGGGTCATCATGCCATCGGGCAGATCCATGGGCGATCCTGCCGCGCGCGGCGAATGGCCATTGTGCCCGTCGCTCCAGAGCACCGTGGCCTGGGTGGGGGTTACTACCTGGACGCTGGAGATGCGGATTTTCAACGGGGTTGGGCTGTTGGGATACATGAGCGCGTTCGCGGCAGTCCAAAGGTCGGCGATCTCATCGTCGGCGACGACCGTGTCGCGGGAAACAACGTCAGCGACCGAGGCCGCGGTGTTCGCGGCGCGACGATCGGTGGCAAGAAGTTCGGTCAGCTCCACGGACCCGAACAACACAAGGATCATCATCGGGGCGATGAGGGCGAACTCAAGCGCGGCCAGCCCGCGCCGGTCGCGGGCGAAGCGTTGGAAAATCGTCGAATGCGCGATCATGGTCATGCGCCTCAAAAGGGTTCGTTGCGGAACATCATGGATGACACGAGGAGGCGCTTGCCATCCTGCATGTTGGCGAACACCGTGCCGAAGAGCGGTGTAAACACTTCCCACTGATAGTAGGCGCGCACCAGGATGACCTCATTGGGTCCGCCGGGCGTGTAGCCGAGCTGCCCCTCGTCCATTGCGCCATTCGCAACAGGCGTTCCGTTGCCGACGTTTGCGAAGGAATCATAGCGGTCGACGTCAATGAACATGTTGCCTTCGCACTTGAGCGGCATGAACTTCTTGGCGTTGTCGCAGATCGCCGTTTCCATGTCCGCCTTTGTCATGCCGCCGGTCTGGGCGGTTCCGGTGCGGATCACACGGCCGACTTCCGAAACCGCGCTGTCCAGCGAGGTCTGGGCAAGCGACATCGCCCCGAACTCGAGCATGCCGAAAATCAACCAGAACAGCGGGATCGCCACCAGCGCGAACTCGACCGCCGCCGCGCCGTCACGATCCTTGATGAACGCGCCGAACCGGCGCTGCGTATTCGACCCTGACATGCCAGCCTCCGGCGCGCGATCCGCCCACCGGCGTCCGCCTCAATCCGGCGACGTTAGGAGAGAATGCTTGCTGTTTCGCCCCAAAGCATTGGTAAACGACGATTAATTTCCGCCGCCGGTCGCTTGGCCGTTGCGCGCGGAGATCTGCTCGTTTGTCTGGGTATACGCGGTCGGGTCGTCCGAAATGTCCGGACGGCGACGGCAGAGCGGGTTGCAGTCCAGGCGCGCGGTTGCGGCGCCGCGCGTCACCATCACCACATTCGTCTCGTCCGGGATGACCGTGATGCGGGTCTCCAGAATGGGGCGGCCCGTCGGGCCCACGACGATGAGATTGGTAGAACCGTAGGACCGCCCCGTGACGAACAGGAGGCGATCGTTCTGGATGGAAACGCCGGCGACGGAAGGATTGCCGATCACCACGCCGGTCGCGGAGTCCGGAAGCGTGATGGGCCGCGACTGGTCGAGCGCGACCTGCACTTCTCCCGCTTGCGCGACGCCCGCAAGTGCAGCGGCGAGAATGCCCGCCGTCACCCAACCACGCTTCTTCATCACCACGTCTCCTCACGGCGCATCCCGCCATGTAGCGGAGAGTTTCTTTCCGGATCGCTAACCAAACGAAGAAGCCCGGATGAAGAAGAGAGGTCCGAACGAAACATTAAGCCCGACCTGCTAGAGAGGCGTCGATCCGGCGACATACGACTGCGCGATGGAACGGAGTTAGAGGCGATGTTTGCAACACTGCAGAAGAACGCCAGGCCGCTGCGCCACTCCACGGTCATCGTTCACGGACTTATCGCCGCGAATTTCGGCATGATCTTCCTTTTGGCGGGCATCGTACTCCGCGGATAGGAAGCTCCCTTCCATCGGGGACCGCTACGTCCCGACGGCTGCCCGCGAGTTGATTGGCCGCGCGTGGGGACGCCGTGCATGCGGGCTCTCCGCCCCGCTCGTTTCCGGCCCGTCGGCCTGGCTTGCATTGCGACCGTCCGGGAGGGGCCGCTCCGACCAGACCAGACCAGACCAGACCAAGCTTACAACATGTACAACACGTTATGGTTACAAACGATTTACTACGAAATCTCGAAAAACAACTCAGTTGTTAAGCGCTTTGAAAGCAATGCCCCCTATATTCGCAAATGTTCGGTGCGGTGTCTCGAGTGGGGCGACGAACGAACGTCGCAAACACTCGAAAAAACAAGGAACTAGAAACATGATGCAAAAAATTCGCAACCTTCTGAAGTCCAAGGACGGCGCCACGGCTATCGAGTACGGCCTCATCGCCGCGCTCATCGGCGTCGTGATCATCTCGGCGGTGACCGCCCTCGGCACCTCGATCGAGACGCAGTTCGGCGTCATCGAAACCGCGATCAAGAACGCCAAGTAATCGGCTTCTGACCGTAACGCTCCCCGGGCCCGCGCATAGCCGCGGGTCCGGGTGGGCCTCCATCGCCTGCCGGCCCGCCCCGAAAGCGGGCCATTTTTTTGCCCCGCGCGTTCCGGGACCCGATGTCCATGGTCATCGAATCACTCGTCCCCGCCCTGTTCGTCGCAGCGTTTCTCGGGCTCGTGCTGTTTGCGGCGCTCAGCGACATAGGCTCGATGACGATCCCGAACTGGGTCTCGATCGCGCTCGCCATCGTGTTTCCGCTCGCGGCGCTTTCCGCTGAGATGCCCTGGGCGCAGATCGGCCTTCACGCCGGCGTCGGCGTGCTTGTTTTCCTGGCGGGTTTCGCGCTCTTCTCGATCGGCGTTCTTGGCGGCGGCGACGTCAAAGTGATCGCCGCGGTGAGCGTGTGGACCGGCGTTTCAGCCTTGTCGCCCTTCGCTTTCTGGACAACGGCCGCCGGCGGGGTCCTTGCGCTTGCGCTGCTGCTTGCGCGCAGGCTCGCGGCGCCCGGCCCGTCGCGTCCCGCGTTCCTGAATCGCCTGCTCGATCCGGCGAGGGGCATCCCCTACGCCGTCGCCATCGCGGCGGGCGCCATCGCCTCCCTTTCGCGCCAGCCGGTTGTCGAGGCCGCCTTCCGATAGTCCCGCCTATTAACTTCGCCTTAGCCACGATCGTGATTGGCTGCCGCAAATCAGGTTCGGCCCAAGCCATCGGGGACGTCGTCTATGTCTGTGCGTCAAATCATTGTTCTGGCCGTGGCGTTGCTCGCCGCGATCGGAGCGCTTGTCATGGTGCGCGGGCTCGGCAACCGGTCCCAGAAAGCCGAACAGGTCGTCGCCGTCACCGGCCCGCGCGTGCTCGTCGCGTCCAAGGACGTCGCGCCGGGCGTCGCGCTGCAACCCAGCGATCTCGAATGGCGGGTGTGGACGCCGACGGCGCTCAGCCCGAGCTTCATCGAGGAATCCGAAGACTCAAAGGCGCTCGAAACCCACACCGGCGCGGTCGCGCGCCAGGCGCTGGTCGCCGGCGAACCCATCATCGAAGGGCGCGTGGTGAAGCCGGGCGACCAGGGATTCATGGCCGCCATCGTCGCTCCCGGATTTCGCGCAGTCTCTGTGCCCATCAGCGAGGAAACGGCCGCATCGGGCTTCATCCTGCCCAACGATCGCGTCGACGTGATCCTCACCCGCAAGGTCAGCGTCCTCGATATCGCCGGCGGCAGCACAGAGGAAGTCCGCAGCGGCATCGTCCTCACCGACGTCCGCGTGCTCGCCATCGACAAGACCTACAAGGCCGCCGCCTCAGCCAGCGAACCGGAGCCGATCGGCGGGTCGGTAGCGCTGCTGGAGCTCTCCCCGCGCGACTCCGAACTGCTCGCAATGGCCGACGAAATGGGAGACGTTTCGCTCGCCCTGCGCCCGGTCATGCCGGTGAACGGCAAGGACAAGACCGGCTCGCAACGCAACTTGACAGCGGCCCTGGAGCAAAACGCCCGCGCCGCCCGCGACCAGATTCGCGTTCACTCATTCGGTTCCGCCAAGGACCAGGCCGTCGTCTCCCAAGGAGCCAATTGATGAGGCGCTCTCCGCTCGCCGTCTCGCTTGCAGCGCTGCTCGCGCTCGGGCCGGCATTCACAGCCAGCGCCGACACGCAGGCCGTGCAACACATTCGCGTCACGCGCGGCGGCGAGGGTGCGAACGCCAGCACGCTCACGCTTTCGCTCAACAAGGCCGCGATCATCGATCTGCCGGCCGACGCGCGCGACGTGCTGCTTTCAAACCCCGAAATCGCAGATGCAGTCGTGCGCACGGCGCGCCGCATCTATGTGCTGGGCAGGAAAGTCGGCCAGACCAACGCCTTCTTCTTCGACGCCACGGGCCGTCAGGTCGCCAATATCGAGATCAGCGTCGAGCCCGACGTGGCGCCGTTGAACGATCTGTTCCGCCGCTACGTGCCCAACACCAACGCCACGGCGGAGGCGGTCAACGGGTCCTTCGTGCTCTCCGGCTCCGTCAAGAGCGCCGCCGAAGCCGAACGCGTGCTGCAGATCGCCAACCGCTTCGCGCAGAGCACCGCCACCGCCGCCGGCGGCGGTGGCGCGCAGGGCGGCGCCAGCGCCAACCAGCAGATCGTCAACCTGATCGCCGTCGAGGGTCAGGAACAGGTGCTCGTGAAGGTGCGCATCGTCGAGATGAGCCGCACGCTCGTGCGCCAACTCGGCGTCAACCTGAACGCCGAAAACCTGCTGAACCAGCTCCTGCCGGAAGACACCTTCGTGAAGGTCGCCACGGAGAACGGCTACTCGATCGCAGGCCGCGCGCTGGGCGGTCTCGCCGCAACCGGCGGCATCGCCGAAAGCGTCCTGCGTCCGTCGACCTACAGCTTCCCCGGCCCCAACGGCGGCACGCTCAACCCCAACAGCGCTCTCGTCGGCGGATACAATGAAACGCCGATCCAGGACGCCACCGGCAACATCATCGGCACCAACGTCTCCAACGGGCCGGGCACGCTGTCGACGGAAAATCAGGTGGACGCATCCATCGAGGCGTTCGAACGCGTGGGCCTGCTGCGCGTACTTGCCGAGCCGAACCTCACGGCGATTTCAGGCGAAGCGGCGAAGTTTCTTGCCGGCGGCGAGTTCCCCGTTCCGGTTCAGGCTGACGACGGCAAGATCAGCGTCGAGTTCAAGCCTTTCGGCGTCGGGCTCGCGTTCACGCCCGTCGTGCTTTCGCCGGGCCGCATCTCATTGAAGTTGTCCACCGAAGTCAGCGAACTCACATCCGAGGGCGCGTTCGGCACGGGCGACACCACGTTCGTCGATGCGACCGGCCAGCGTCAGGTCATTCGCGGCATCACCATTCCCGCCCTGCAGGTCCGACGCGCGGAAACCACCGTCGAGATGCCATCGGGCGGCGCGCTGGTGATGGCGGGCCTGATCCAGGAGCGCACGCGCCAGGCGATGGAGGGCATTCCGGGCGCGAAGGATCTGCCGGTCTTCGGCCAGCTCTTCCGCTCGCGCGATTTCGTCAACAACGAGACAGAACTCGTGATCATCGTCACGCCTTATCTCGTGCAGCCGACGCGACCTGATCGCCTGCGCACGCCCGCGGACGGCTTCCGTGTCGCTTCTGAGCGCGAGACGATTCTCAGCGGACGCCTCAACGCAATCTATCGCGCCCCCGAAGGCGACGAAACCCGAAGCCTCGCCGGCCCGCACGGCCATGTGATCGAAGGAAGGCCCGCCCAATGAAGTCGACCTTTTCCTCCGGCATGAAGATGGCCGCCGGCGTCGCCCTGGTCCTGACGTCGGCGTGCGCGACCAGGGCGCCCGAGCACGCCAACCTCGCGACCGTCGCGGACCAGCACAAGATCAGCGTCGCGGAAGCGGCTGAGCGTCTCGAAGTGCCCGTCGCCGCCGACAGCCCTGCATTGCAGAGCGAAAGCGTCTCGGGCATCGAGACGTTCGCGCGCATGTACGCGCGACAGGGTCACGGCCCCCTCGTACTGAGCACCCCCACGGGCGGCGCGAATGCGGAGGCGGCCGCGCGGATCACCCAGGACGTACGCTTGCGGCTCGCCGGCGCAGGCGTTCCCTTCGCCGCGATGGCGGCTTCGTCCTACGACGGCTCCGGACAGGCCGCGGCGCCGATCGTGCTGACCTTCTCCCATTTCGAAGCGACGGCGCCGAAGTGCGAGCCGCTGTGGTCGCAGGATCTCGCGCACAGCCCCGACAACCAGCCGTGGAACAGCTTTGGCTGTTCTGCGCAGGCCAACCTTGCAGCGATGATCTCCGATCCCGCCGACCTCCTCGGCCCGCGGCAGGAAGATCCCCGCGACGCGGCGCGACGCGCGCGCGTGCTTGAGGCCTATCGTCAAGGCCAACAGACCCATGCGAACCGTTCGAATGACGAGCGCGTGCAGGTCAGCGACGTAGTTCGGTGAGGATACGATGAAGCCACTGGAAGAAGATGACGCCTGGGGCGCGCCGGAATTCACCGACGAAGACCTTTCATTTCCGGCTAATGACGACTTCACCTTTGGCTCGGGAGATCTTGAAGGCGGCTTCGACGTCGACCCGCTCGCGCAGCCTTATGCGGAAACGCCCCTTCCCGGGCTCGAACACGCGACAACCGATGCCGGCCCAGCGCAGACCTTCGCGTACATGCCCGGCGGCTCCATCGGGGACCAGCCCATCCCGCGCATCCGCGTGCGCGCCTACTCCGACCGGCCGGAAATCGCACACCTGCTGGAACAGGTTGCTGCCGACAGACGCCTCGCCAAGGCCGAGTTCTCCATGGAGCCCGGCGGAATCGACGCCGCCATCGCGCATTGCGCGTCCGGGCCCAGCCCGAACCTTCTCATTCTCGACACGACCGCCACGCCGACGGAACTCCTGACAAAGCTCGACCGCCTTGCGGAGCACGTCGAGGAGGGCTCCAAGGTCGTGATCATCGGCGCCGCCAACGACATAGGCCTTTTCCGCGAACTGATGAGCCGCGGCGTGAGCGAGTACCTCGTGCCGCCGCTGCAGCCCCTGCAAATCATGCGCGCGATTTCCGCGCTCTACGTCAATCCGGAAAAGCCCTTCGCGGGCAAGGTCATCTCTGTCGTCGGCGCCAAGGGCGGCGTCGGCGCCTCGACTGTCGCGCACAATCTGTCGTGGATGATCGCGGAACGGTTCCAGGCCAACACGACGATGGTCGACCTCGATCTCTCGTTCGGCACCGGCGCGCTCGACTTCAACCAGGAACCGCAACAGACCGTCGCGGAGGCCCTGCTGTCTCCCGACCGCGTGGATGAAGTTTTTCTCGACCGCCTCCTCATGCGCCAGACCGAACGGCTGATGCTCTTCTGCGCGCCAGCGACGCTCGAACGGGAATTCGAGATCGACCCCGAAGCGTTCGAGACAGTCATCGATCGCGTGCGCCGCAGCGCGCCGTTCGTGGTGCTCGACATGCCGCACGTGTGGACGCCCTGGGTTCGCCAGACGCTCCTCTCGACGGACGAGGTTGTGGTTGTCGCCACGCCGGAGCTCGCCAGCCTGCGCAACGCCAAGAACATGATCGACCGCATCAAGAACGCACGTCCCCACGATGCGCCGCCGATCGTCATTCTCAACATGACAGGCGTGGCGAAGCGACCGGAAATTCCCCTGAAGGACTTCGGCGAAGCCCTCGGCATCGAGCCGTCCCACGTGCTGCCCTTTGAACCCCAGATGTTCGGGATGGCCGCCAACAACGGCCAGATGATCGGCGAGATGGCGCCTGCCTCGAAAACGTCGATCGCCCTTGAGGAACTCGCGGCGCGTCTCTGCGGACGGCAGGTCGCTCCCCGAAAGAAGAGCTCCCTGATCGAACGGCTTCCGATGTTGAAGCGCTAGAATGTCCATGTTCGGCAAACGCGCCGCTGGCGATCCGCCAGTGCAGAGCACGGCCCAGCGGGCCGCCGCGCCGGCGATGACGCCGAAGATCGCGCCTGCGCAAGCGCCTGCGCCGCAAGCCGCCGTTCCCGCCACAAAGCCCAAACCGCCTCTCGCTCCATCAAAGGAGCCGACGCCGCAGGGCGAATTCAGGTCCGAGGAATACTACCGGATCAAGTCGACGATCTTCAACGCGCTGATCGAGACCATCGATCTGGCGCAGCTGGCGCAGCTGGACGCCCTTAGCGCGCGCGATGAAATCCGCGACATCGTCGCGGAAATCATTTCGATCAAGAACGTGGTGATGTCGATCGCCGAGCAGGAAGTGCTGCTCGACGACATCTGCAACGATGTACTTGGCTACGGGCCGCTGGAGCCCCTGCTCGCGCGCGACGACATCGCCGACATCATGGTCAACGGCGCCGCGACCGTTTTCATCGAAGTCGCCGGCAAGGTGCAGAAGACCGGCATCCGCTTCCGCGACAACGCGCAGCTGATGAACATCTGTCAGCGCATCGTGAGCCAGGTCGGCCGCCGGGTGGATGAAGCCTCCCCGATATGCGACGCGCGCCTCCCGGACGGCTCCCGCGTCAACGTCATTGCGCCGCCTCTGGCCATTGACGGCCCGACGCTCACCATCCGGAAATTCAAGAAGGACAAGCTGAAACTCCACAATCTGGTGGAATTCGGCTCGATCTCGCCGGCCGGCGCGAAGGTCCTTTCGATCATTGGCGCGTGCCGCTGCAATACGCTCATTTCGGGCGGCACAGGCTCCGGCAAGACGACGTTGCTCAACACGCTGACGGCGTTCATCGATCCTGCCGAGCGCGTAGTGACCTGCGAAGACGCCGCGGAACTCCAGTTGCAGCAACCGCACGTGGTGCGCCTCGAAACGCGTCCGCCCAATCTCGAAGGCTCCGGCATGGTGACCATGACGGATCTCGTGAAGAACTGCCTGCGGATGCGCCCTGACCGCATCATTGTCGGCGAAGTCCGCGGACAGGAAGCGTTCGACCTCCTGCAGGCCATGAACACCGGCCACGATGGCTCCATGGGCACCGTCCACGCAAACTCGCCGCGCGAAGCGCTTTCACGCCTTGAGTCGATGATCACGATGGGCGGCTTCGCCCTGCCTTCGCGCACCATCCGCGAGATCATCGTGGGCTCCCTCGACGTCGTCATCCAGGCCGCGCGCCTGCGCGACGGTTCTCGCCGCATCACCGCGATCAGCGAAGTGATCGGCCTCGAGGGTGAAACGATCATTACCCAGGACCTCCTGACGTTCGAGATCCAGGGCGAGGACGCAAACGGTCGCATCATTGGCAAGCACCGCTCCTCGGGCATCGGCCGGCCGCGCTTCTGGGATCGCGCGAAGTACTTCGGGCTTGAGAAGGAGCTTGCCCAGGCGCTTGACGAAGCGGAGGCCGCGTAGTGGACATTTTCGTCGCAATTCTCGCCTTTCTCGCCGTCGCTGGCGTCGGCGTTGCGCTCACGATGTCGCCAGCGACTGAAAAGTCAGCAAAGCGCGCGCGGGAGATGGGCGCCGGAAAACCGCAGCGTGCGCGCAAGGACGCGAGCGCCGAGGCGACAGCAAAACGCCGGGCGACTGTTCAGGACAACCTTCGCGACATGGCGCGCCAGCAGAAGGATTCGCGCCGAAGCCTGCTTTCGGTCAAATCCCGTCTTGCGCAGGCAGGTCTTGCGGCGAACGAAACAATGTTCTGGGTGATATCCGCAGGCGCGGGGCTCACATGCGCGTTGATCGCCTTCCTGGTCAGCGGCTTCAATCCTCTCTGGGCCTGCGGTGCGCTGATCGCGTGCGGCCTCGGTCTGCCCCGCTGGGTCCTCGGCATGCTGATCAGCAAGCGCCAGAAAAATTTCGTCAACCAGCTCGCCGACAGCATCGACATCATCGTGCGCGGCGTGAAATCCGGCCTGCCGCTGAACCAGTGCATGCGCATCATCGCCACGGAGTCGGCCGAACCCGTGCGTTCGGAATTCCGCCAGATCGTTGACGGCCAGGCGATGGGCGTGCCGCTGGAGACCAATCTCGACAAGATGTACGAGCACATGCCTCTGCCCGAGGTGAATTTCTTCAACATCGTGCTCGGCATCCAGCAGAAGACAGGCGGCAATCTTTCCGAGGCACTCGGAAACCTCTCCAGCGTGCTGCGTTCGCGCAAGCTGCTGAAGGAAAAGGTGAAGGCGCTATCCTCCGAAGCCGTGGCCTCGGCGATGATCATCGGTTCGCTGCCGTTCATCGTCATGATTCTGGTATACTTGGTGCGCCCCGCCTACATGATGATCCTGTTCACGACAACGCAGGGCAATCTCATCCTGCTCGTGGCGGGCGTGATGATGTCACTCGGCATCTTCATCATGCGCAGCATGGTCAACTTCAAATTTTGACGGACACGCGCGATGAACTGGCAGAAACTGGTAACCGATCCCGCGAACGTCGCCGCCGCACTAGCCGCCGCCGCGTGCTTTGCGACCGTTGTGACGGTCGCCGCGCCGATGTTCCAGACAAACCAGCTCGGCGCGCGTCTCAAGGCCGTGTCGCAGCGCCGCGAGGAGTTGCGGCGCAGGAATCGTGCGGCGCTGGAGAAGAAGGTCACCCTGCGGCAGACGCAGACCGGCTTCGTCAACGACATGGTGCGCCGCTTCGATCTCCAGAAGGCGCTCAAGGACGATACGCTCCAGCAAAAACTGATGCAGGCGGGCTTGCGCGGTCCCCGTCCCGTTTCGATGTTCTATTTCGGGCGCGCGGCGCTTCCCATCGGCTTTGCGATCGCCGCATTCGCCTATCTATCGATGATGGGCGACAAGCTCGAACTCAACGGCCAGATGAAGCTGCTCATCGTGGTCGGCGCGGCGGCGATTGGCTTTTACGCACCCAACATCTACCTCTCGAACGTCGCATCAAAGCGGCGCGATGCGATCATGCAGGCGTTTCCCGATACGCTGGACATGCTGCTGATCTGCGTCGAGGCAGGCATGTCGATCGAGATGGCGCTGCAGCGGGTCGGGCAGGAAATCGCCTCGTCATCCATCGAGCTCGCGGAAGAACTTGCGCTGACGTGTGCGGAGCTTTCCTACCTGCCCGAGCGGCGCATGGCGTATGAAAATCTTGCGCGGCGCACCAACCACCCGGGCGTGAAGTCCGTCGCCATGGCGCTGACGCAGGCTGAACGCTACGGCACGCCGCTTGGCTCGGCCCTGCGCGTGATGGCGAAGGAAAATCGCGAGATGCGGCTCTCGGCGGCGGAAAAGAAGGCCGCCGCCCTGCCGCCGAAACTCACCGTGCCGATGATCGTGTTCTTCCTGCCGGTGCTGATGATGGTCATTCTCGGACCGGCGATCATCCAGATCATGGACATGCTGAAGAACTAATCGCGCGCGCGCGTTTCGCCGTCATGCGCGCGCCGAACCGGTGCGTTCAAGGTTTCCGGTCGATCGAAGGGTGTGCTCCGCGCGAGCTGTCAGCGGTTGGTGGCGCGGCGTCCCGAGCGCAGTTCGCCCCAACGACGCGGATCGGTCTGGAGCGCACGCAGGTAAGCCATGTTCGCCGCGATCATGTCCGGCGGAATGTCCACGCGTTGAATGCGCTCGGCCTCTTCGAACCGCCCCTGCAACGCGATCGCGACCGCAAGATTCAAGCGTGTCTCCGCAGTGGCGCCAGGCAGAGCCGCGGCCTGCTGCAGCGTCTTTTCCGCGTCCTGGATGTCGCCTGTCATAAGGTAGGAGACGCCCATGTTCGTCAGCACGCCCGGATCATCGGCCTTGATCTCAAGCGCTTCGCGGTAGGCCTGGCGCGCTTCCACCGGTCGGTTGACCTGATCGAGCGCGGCGCCAAGCGCTGAACGCACGCTCCAGTCCGCCGGGTCGTCGCGTGCGGTCATCGCCAGCGGCCGCAAGGACTCCTGCGGCTTGCCGGATGCGAGTAGCGCAAAGCCGTAGGACCTCATGAGCTTGCGATCTCCGGGATGCTTCTCAAGCGCCTCCAGCGCCACTTCGGCGGCGCGATCGGCGCGCCCGCCGTAGCGCAGCGTGTCGACGAATTTCTGCGCTGTCTCGAGATCCTGCGGATGGACCGAATACTCCTGCGCCCAGAAGGTCATCTGGGTCAGCATGTCCTGGCGGCCGACAGCCGCACGCGCCACGCGGTCGTAGGGCGGCTCGCCCGGGCGCAGCGCTTCGGCGGCGTCCGGCGCGGTCGTCGCGCACGCCGCGACCATCATGACAGGAACGAGTGCGAGGGCGGTCCGCATGGAATTTATCCTTAACGAGATGTTGAGAGCCTCGTTTGCTTTGCTCAAGAAAGGCTTAAGAAGACCGACATGACCGACATCCCGCTGCTCGATTCTCCCGTCCCCGCCGCCATTCCCATCCACGCCCTGCGCACCGACGAATGGGACGCGTGGATCGGCGCGCGCGCCGACAGCCTGAAAAAACTCGCCGCCGCGCATGATTTCCGCGCGCAGAGCGGGCGCATCCTTCTGGCGCCGTCCACGGCGGGCGACATTGAGCGCGTCCTGTTCGGCCTGGGCGAGAAGTCGACGGCAATGGCGTTCGGCGCCCTGAGCCAGCAGCTTCCCTCCGCCGACTACGCCATCGCCTGGGCGCCGCGCGAATTCGACGCCACGCTGATCGCCACGGCGTGGGCGCTCGGCGCCTATAGCTTCACGCGCTACAAGCCGCGCAAGCGCGCCGCGCCGAGACTCGTCGTCGGCGAAGGCGTCGACGCCGCCGAAGCGCGCCTCGTCGCCGAAGCGGTGCATCTGGCGCGCGATCTGGTGAACACGCCGGCCAACGACATGGGGCCTCAAGCGCTGCATGCGCGGGCGAAGGAAGCGGCGGACGAATCCGGCGCGACTTTCGAAGCCTTCGTCGGCGACGATCTCCTCGCGCACAACTTTCCGATGATTCACGCGGTCGGCCGCGCGGCGAAGGAAGCGCCGCGCCTGCTGCGCATCACCTGGGGCGAGGAAACCGCGCCGCGCGTGACCATCGTCGGAAAGGGCGTGACATTCGATTCCGGCGGTCTCGACATCAAGCCTGACAGCGGCATGCGCCTGATGAAGAAGGACATGGGCGGGGCCGCGGTGGCGCTTTCGCTCGGCCGGTTGATCATGCGCGCGAAATTGCCGGTGCGGCTGGAGGTGATCCTGCCGATCGTCGAGAACGCCATCAGCGGCGACGCCTTCCGGCCCGGCGACGTTGTGCCCACGCGCAAGGGCCTGACCGTCGAGGTCGATAACACGGACGCCGAGGGCCGCCTGATCCTCTCCGACGCGCTGGCGCTGGCCTGCGAGGGCAAGCCGGACATCCTGCTGGACTTCGCCACGCTCACGGGGGCGGCCCGCGTCGCGCTCGGCCCGGACATCACCCCCTTCTACACCGACGACGAGACGCTCGCGGCGGACCTCGCGGCCGCCGCGAAGGACACCGCCGACGCGCTCTGGCGGATGCCCCTCTGGGACGCCTACGAGCCGGACATGGACAGCCCGATCGCGGACCTGAAGAACACCGGCGACGCGGCGATGGCGGGTTCGATCTACGGCGGACTTTTCCTGCGTCGCTTCGTGACGGCGCCGGTCTGGGCCCACTTCGACATCTACGCCTGGACGCCCCGCGACCGCCCGGGCCGGCCCGCGGGTGGCGACGCGCATGCGTTGCGCGCCTGCTGGCGGATGCTCCAGCGTCGAATCATCCACAAGTCTGATTCCCGCTAGATGTAGTGGGTCGCTTGCGTCGAGGCGCCAAATCACGCGATTCTCGTTCCACGAGCAGAATGGGAATCCTCGAATGGCCCTCGAAATCGACCGCAAGCAGGCTCTGGATCTGTGGCGTGACGTGACCGTCTCGACGGTGCGCGCGGAAGATCCCGACCTCACCGCGCGCCAGCTTGCGGTGCTGATGACGGTCTATCTCGGCCCGCCGCCGCACACGGTGCGCGGCCTCGCCGCGGCGCTGGGCGTGGGCAAGCCGGCGATCACGCGCGCGCTCGACACCCTCACCCGCCACGGCCTTGTCCGGCGGCGCAAGGACGAGGCGGACGGGCGCAACGTGCTCGTCCAGCGCACGGCCAAGGGAGCGGCCTTCCTGGAGGATTTCGCGGACGTGATCTCCGTGAACGCCCGCCGGCTGGAGTCGGGACGTGCGCCGGTCTAAGGACCGGACATGGCGAACGCACCCGGCAGTCCCGACAAGCGCCTGACGCCCGCGCGTGGCGACATCGCCGCTGCGCACCTGAAAGGCCTTGTGGAGGCGCAGCGCTTCGTCGAGGGCGCACCGCATCAGGTTGTCACCGCCGCCGCCGCCGTGCGCCGGGCGCCCGCCGATGACGCGATGCTCGAAACCCAGGCGCTGTTCGGCGACGGGTTCACCGTCTACGACGTCAAGGACGGCTGGGCGTGGGGCCAGATGGCCAGCGACAGCTATGTGGGATGGGTGCGCGCGAGCGACCTCTCGGCTGACATATCAACGCCTACCCACGCGATCGCGGCGCTGCGAACTTTCGCGTTCTCCCGACCGGACCTGAAGTCCCCGCCGCGCCTGGCGCTCAACCTGTCCAGCCATGTGGGCGTGACGGAACGGGACGGCAAGTGGTCGAAAGTCGCCCATGGCGGCTGGGTCTATTCGGCTCATCTGCGGCCCCTCTCCGAGCATGCGCCGGACTGGGTGAGCGAGGCGGAGCGCTTTCTCGGCGCGCCCTATCTGTGGGGCGGCAAGGACAGCCTCGGGCTCGATTGCTCCGGACTTGTCCAGACCGCGCTGGCCGCCGCCGGCGTCGCCGCGCCGCGCGATACCGACATGCAGGAGGCTTCCGTCGGCAGGCCGGTGACCATTGATCTCGGCGCGCTGAAGCGCGGGGACCTGGTGTTCTGGAAGGGCCATGTGGGCGTCATGCTGGACGCTTCAAGGCTGCTGCACGCCAACGCCCATCACATGATGGCGGCCATCGAGCCGGTGCGCGACGCCGTCATGCGGATCGAGGACGCGGCGGGGCCCGTCACATCGATCCGGCGGACGATGTAGCCGGTCAGGACTTCTGCGGCTCGGCGGCGGGCGCCTCGACAGGCGCTTCGGCCGGCAGCGGCGCCGGGATCGCCGCGGGGCTCCCCGACAGGCTGCGCAGATAGGCGATCAGCGCGACGCGATCGCTTTCCTTCTTCACGCCCGCGAACGCCATCTTGGTGCCGCGCACATAGCTGTTGGGCGCCTTGAGGAAATTGGAGAGCTCGTCGTAGCTCCAGGGTGCGGCGTGCGCGACCATCGGTTCTGAGTAGGCGAAGCCGGCGTGCGTGCCCGCGCCGCGGCCGACGACGCCATAGAGGTTCGGGCCGGTGCCGTTGGCGCCGCCGCTTTCGAAGGTGTGGCAGGACTTGCACTGCGCGGTGACCTTCTCGCCCTGCGCCACGAGGCCCGGCAGGGCCGCCGCGTCGCCCAGGAGCAGGCCCCAGTCAGTCGGCTTGGGCGCGGCCGCCTGGCCGCCGCCGCCCGCGGGTGCTTCGGCCACTTCCGGCGCGTAGCCCGGCTTTTCCGGATAGTGCGAGGCGAACAGCCCGTCGCCCACGACGCCGAGGCCAAGGATGCCAAGAACGGACGCCAGCGTCGCGCCGGCGATCATGTTGTTGCGAAGACTGCCGCTCATGGGGAACCCGAATCCATCCGCCGAGAATCTATCGGGGCCACGACTCAGCGCGCGCCCCTGTTCGGCGGCGTTATGGCGCGGTATCGACGGCCCGCCAAGGCGGACGAGCCGCCCGCCCCCCTTTTTCGCGTCGAAGCGCCGCAGATCATGAAGCCTCTTATCGTCATTCCGGCCCGGATGGCCGCCACCCGCCTGCCCGGCAAGCCGCTGGCCGACATCGCCGGCAAGCCCATGATCGTGCGGATGGTGGAGCTCGCCGACCGGACCGGGCTCGGCCCCGTGGTCGTGGCGGCGGGCGATCCCGAGATCGTGACGGCGGTGGAGGCGGCGGGCGGCCGCGCCGTGCTGACCGACCCCGCGCTGCCGTCGGGCACCGACCGGGTGTTCGCGGCGCTGAAAGCCGTCGGCGGCGACCACGACGTGATCGTCAACCTGCAGGGCGACATGCCGACCATCGCGCCCTCGCTGATCGTGAAAGCGACGATGGTGCTGAAGGACGGCGCCGACATCGCCACGCTCGTCTCGCCCTCGGACGATCCCGACGATCGCAACAACCCGAATGTGGTGAAGGCGATCGTCGCCGCGGATGGCCGCGCGCTCTACTTCACCCGCGCGCCCGCGCCGCATGGCGACGGGCCGATCCTGCGGCACGTGGGCATCTATGTGTACACGCGCGATGCGCTGGAAGCGTTCGTCGCCGCGCCGCCTTCGCCGCTCGAACTGCGCGAGAAACTTGAACAGCTGCGCGCGCTCGAGATGGGCATGACGATCCGCGCCGGCGTCGTGGAGGAATTCCCGAAGGGCGTGGACAGCCCGCCGGATCTCGAGCTGGCGCGGAAATACTTCGCGGAACTGGGAGAGTAGGACCGCCGGCGGCCGCGCCGGCGGGCGCGCGGGGCGCCCGCC
>CAZGYQ010000076.1:0-18172 GCA_964530695.1 uncultured Caulobacteraceae bacterium | reverse complement strand
AGAACGCGAAGAGCACGAAAGCAACCAAGAAACTGAAAACCAAAAGACAAACACATGGGGATCGTGGTGTTGCGGTCGATCAGGCGCGTGAACACGCCGCCAAGCGTCTCGATGCCCAGCGAAAGCGGCGTCACGTCGAGCAGCACGACGTTCTTCACGTCGCCCTGCAGCACGCCCGCCTGGATGCCGGCGCCGATGGCGACGACTTCATCGGGGTTCACGCCCTTGTGCGGTTCGCGGCCGAAGAACTCCTTCACGACCTGCTGCACGCGCGGCATGCGGGTCATGCCGCCGACGAGCACGACTTCCTGGATCTGGCCGGCGGACATGCCGGCGTCCTTCAGGGCCGCCTTGCAGGGCTCCAGCGTGCGCTGGACGAGATCTTCCACGAGCGCTTCGTACTTCGCGCGCGTCAGCTTCATGTTCAGGTGAAGCGGCTGGCGCGTGTTCACGTCCATGGTGATGAAGGGCTCGTTGACCGTGTATTCCGCGGTCGTGGAGAGTTCCTTCTTGGCCTCTTCGGCCTTCGAGCGCAGGCGTTGCAGCGCCAGCGGATCGAGGCGCAGGTCGATGCCGTGCTGCTTTTTGAACTCGTCAGCGATGTAGGTGACGATGCGGCTGTCGAAGTCCTCGCCGCCGAGGAACGTGTCGCCGTTCGTGGAGCGCACTTCGAACACGCCGTCGCCGATCTCGAGCACGGACACGTCGAACGTGCCGCCGCCGAGGTCGTAAACAGCGATGGTCTTGTTCTTCTCGGTCTTGTCGAGGCCGTAGGCGAGGGCTGCCGCCGTCGGTTCGTTGATGATGCGCAGGACTTCAAGGCCGGCGATGCGGCCGGCGTCCTTGGTCGCCTGACGCTGGGCGTCGTTGAAATACGCGGGGACGGTGATGACGGCCTTGTCGACTTTCTCGCCGAGATAGGCTTCCGCCGTTTCCTTCATCTTCTGCAGGACGAAGGCGGAGATTTCCGCGGGCGCGTAGGCCTTGTCGCGGCCCTGCACGTAGGCGTCGCCGTTCGCGGCCTTCACGATCTTGTACGGGACGAGGCCCATGTCCTTCTTGGTCACGGGATCGTCGAAAGTGCGCCCGATCAGGCGCTTGATCGCGGAGAACGTGAATTCGGGGTTGGTGATCGCCTGACGACGGGCCGGCATGCCGATGAGGCGCTCGCCCGATTCCGTGAAGGCGACGACCGACGGGGTGGTCAGCGCGCCTTCGGCGTTGACGATCACCTTGGGCGATCCACCTTCCATGATGGCGACGCACGAATTGGTCGTGCCCAGGTCGATACCGATGACCTTGCTCATCTCTTCAAGCCCTCTTTCTCGTCTGCGGCGACGCGGCCTTCGCGGACCGGCCTGAATATCAGCACCGATGCGCCCCGAAGCGGGCGCCGCGCCCCAGTGGTTGTCTTGCCCCCGGGAGACCCGGCGGCTTGGTTACGGCTCATATGGGATGCGTGCCTGAGCCCACAAGACGAATTCACCCACGATGGATGCGCTAATTCGCGGGGCTTGGACAGTGTGTCGCTCCCCGCGGCGCCGTGGATGCGAACATTGGGCGAACAGTGACGCTCTTGCCCTTGGCCGGCGCGGCGCGGAAGGTCGATGGATGAATGCGGAGGACGGCCTCTTGTTCCTGCCGGGACGGCTGGATCGCGCGGCGCAGGAGGCGCTCGTGTCGGAGGTGCTGGCGGCGACCGTGGCGGCGCCGTTCTACACGCCCCGCCTGCCGCGGACGGGCGCCGCGATGAGCGTGACGCAGACCAATCTCGGCCCGCTGGGCTGGGTGACCGATCAGGCGAAGGGCTATCGATATGAAGCCCGCCATCCGGGGACCGGGGCGCCGTGGCCGCCGATCCCGCGCGCCTTGCTGGAACTCTGGCGCGAGGTCGCCGGTTATCCGGCGCCGCCCGAAGCCTGCCTGGTCAATCTCTATCGCGACGGCGCGCGGATGGGCCTGCATGTGGACGCCGACGAGGCCGCGCGGGACGCGCCGGTGGTGTCGGTGTCGCTTGGCGATACGGCGCTCTTCCGCATTGGCGGCCTGAGGCGGGGAGATCCGACGCGGTCTTTCCGCCTTTCCTCCGGGGACGTGGTGGTGCTCGGCGGCGCGACGCGGCGCTGCTTTCACGGCGTTGATCGCATCATGTCCGGAACATCGCGCCTCGTACCCGGCGGCGGGCGGGTCAATCTCACTCTGCGCCGGGTGACGGCGCCGTAGTTGACAGCGGCAGAGCGCATAAATGGGGACGACGTGCGCTTTTTTCAACGCGTGGCGCGAAGCGATTTTTCGCGGTAGGATGAACTATCCTTCGGATCCGCCGCGATCCAACTCCGATCCTTTTGCATCGCCATTCGCCAGTCTCCCGCTGATGGGGGAGGGCCTTTGTCAGGAGACTACCATGCGTTACCGCAAGCTCGGCCGCACCGGCCTTGTCGTGTCCGAGATCTGCCTCGGCACGATGACGTTCGGCGGCGATGATTTCTGGCGCGTCATCGGCGCGCTGCAGCAGGACGCCGCGAACGAGCTGGTAAGGGACGCCTTCGCCGCGGGCGTGAACTTCTTCGATACCGCGGACGTCTATTCCAGCGGCCTTTCGGAGACGATCCTGGGCCAGTCCATCAAGGCGCTGGGCGTGGGTCGCGACGAGGTGGTGATCGCCACCAAGGCGTTCGGCCGTTTCTACGCGCCCGCGTCAGGCGGCGCGGCGGATGCACAGGAGGTCTTTGCGCGCCGGCAGAAATCGCACAACACGTGGGGCCTCTCGCGCAAGCACCTGTTCGACGCCGTGGACGCGAGCCTCAAGCGCCTCGCGATGGATCACATCGATCTCTACCAGGTCCACGCGTTCGATCCGGTCACGCCGCTGGAGGAAACGCTCGGCGCGCTCGACGACATCGTGAAGTCCGGCCGCGTGCGTTACATCGGCCTGTGCAACATGGCCGCCTGGCAGATCGCCAAGTCGCTCGGCATCTCCGCGCGCAAGCAGCTTGCGCGGTTTGAATCGGCGCAGATGTACTACACGATCGCGGGCCGCGATCTCGAACGCGAAGTCGTGCCGCTGGCGCAGGACGAAGGCCTCGCCATCCTGCCGTGGAGCCCGCTCGCGGGCGGATTCCTTTCGGGCAAATACCAGCGCAACGCTGCAGGCCCGAATGACTCGCGCCGCGTGAGTTTCGATTTCCCGCCGGTAGACAAGGATCGCGGCTTTGACTGCATCGACGCCATGAACCCGATGGCCGCCGCGCGCGATGCGTCCGTGGCCGGGATCGCGCTCGGTTGGCTGCTGCACAAGCCTTGGGTGACCAGCGTGATCATCGGCGCGAAAAATCCCGAGCAGCTGAAGCAGAACCTCGCCGCCGTAGATGTGAAGCTCTCCGCCGAGGAGATGGCCACGCTCGACAAGGTCTCCGAACTGCCGCGCGAATATCCCGGCTGGATGCTCGAACGGCAGGGCGGGGAGCGCACGACCGGCATCGCCTGACCTTCGAATCTCCGTTGCGCAGCCGTATTGCCGCCATGCTCGCGTGGCGCAGTCGGCGTGCGCAACTGGAGCCTTGACCATGAAACGCATCCTGCTGGCTGCAATCGCCTTCGCCGCGCTCGCCGGGACGGCGGCGGTGAGCAAGGAGGTTGCGCGCACGCCGCCGGCGCAGAACCAGCAGATCGACTACAACGGCTTCGCCGCGCTCACCGCCGATCTCGGCGCCTACCGCGAGGGCCGTCGCGTCCCGCTCGCGCAATTCAAGACCATGGCTGGGGAGGCGAACACGCTGATCCTCGACGCCCGCTCGGCGCGCGCCTATGCGGAGGGCCACATCGCCGACGCGGTCAACCTGCCGTTCACTGAATTCACCGACGAAAGCCTCGCCGCCGCCATCGGGCCGGACCGGAACCGGCGCATCCTCATCTACTGCAACAACAACTTCTCGAACGACGTGCAGCCGGTGGTCGTGAAGAGCGTGCGCCTCGCGCTCAACATCCCGACCTTCATCAACCTCTACGGCTACGGCTATCCCAACATCTACGAGCTCGCCGACATCGTCGATTTCAACGATCCGGCGGTCGGCTGGGTGAAGAACGGGAAGGGCGGGTGACCGCTACTTCGGCTGCGCGCCCATGCAGTCGATCCAGTTCAGCGCCGCGGTCATGCCGCGCAGCGGGAACGGCGCTGTCGAGGGCCCGGCCACGGACTGGTAGGTCCAGTTCGCTGCGCGCGCGGCTTTCAGCCGGCTGACGATATCGTCGGCGAGGGCCTGATCCGTCACGCGATATTCGTTGACGCTCTGCGTCGTCGCGATTGCGCCGGTGAGCGGCGTGTGGCGACGCCCGATGGTCAGCGACATCGGGCCGCCGTCGCCGGCCGGAGACGGCGACACCGCGACGAACTCCACCTGATAGGGCGCGCCGGGCGCGGGGCGGGCCACGCGGAGCTGCTGGCGATACTGTGCGCCGCCGTCATCCGTGAGCGCCACCACCGCCGAACAGTAGCCGTCCGGCCGGCATGCGCCGAGCACGTCGCGGAAGTAGGCGCGGATCTCGCCGAAGCGCGCGTGCACGCTGGCGCCGCAGAACTGTTCCGCCGCCGCTTCTCCGGCGCCGCACATCGCCATGGCCGCCGCCGCTGCAATCCATCCCCGCATGCCGCTCTCCCTTGATCCCTCGCGACGGTAACGAACATGCGGCCTGCGCCGGGTCAACGCTTGACCGGGCGCCGCCGCCCGCGCACCAAACGCCATGCCTCCAACACTCACCGCCCTCTGCGTCGTCCACAACGGCGAAGCCGATCTGCCCGATTGCCTCGAAAGCGTGCGCTTCGCCGACGAGCTCGTCGTGGTGCTCGATCGCTGCACTGACGGCTCGAAGGCGATCGCCGAACGCTTCGGCGCGAAGATCCTCGAAGGCGCCTGGCCGATCGAAGGGCCGCGCCGCAACGCGGGGCTCGCGGCCTGCACGTCGGACTACACGCTCGAGATCGACGCCGACGAACGCGCGACGCCCGCGCTTGCGGCGGAGATCCGGTCGGCGCTCGACCAGAAGCCCGCGGGCGGGGTGTTCATTCCGTTCGACAACCGCATCGGCGGCAAGGCGATCACCTATGGATGGGGGGCGTACAATGGCGTCGGCGGCAAGCGCTGCCTGTTCCCGAGCCACACCAAGTCATGGGGCGACGAGCGCCTGCACCCGCCGGTGAAACAGCTGCCGGAAGTGATGAAGCTGCGCGCGGCGATGATCCATCACGTCTACCGGGATCTGCCGCACATGTACGCGCGCCTGCTGCGCTACTGCCATCTGGCGGCGGAAGACATGGTGGACCGCAACACGATTCCGCGGCCGACGAAAACGATCCGGCGCTTCTTCTCGCGGTTCTGGAAGTCCTACGTCTCGCGGCAGGGGCGCAGGGAAGGCTTCTATGGCGTGGCGCTCGCGCTTTATTCGGCGCTCTATCCGGCGCTGTCGCATCTCATGGCGCTGGAAATCCGTCGCGCGCGGCGGATGTAGCAACTACCGGCGCGTCTCGACCCGTTTGCGCGGCGTGTCGCCCGGATCGGCGACGGAGGGGGAGGAGAGATCGGCGGTCGCCGCGGCGGGCGTCGGCGCCAGTTGCGCCACTTCCCGCGTGCGCGCTTCTTCGAACCACGCCGTGCCCATCAGCGCCATCGCGCACACGACCATCGTCAGGATGCTTGGCAACGGACGGCGACGTGAACGCGGGGCTTCAGGCTCCTCGTACGCATAGTCGATCGTCTGCGCGGCCTGGAAGTGGCCGCGGTCGTAGTCCCGGTACGGACGCTGGGCCTGGTCGTTCGGCGAGACGATCACGTGTTCGTCGATCGGGCGCAGGATGGAGCCGCCCGACCCGGCGTCATACCCGCCGTGGCGGTCGATCTCGTTGTAGGCCGTCGCGACGAAATGCGGCTCGTGGGTCTGTCCGTTGTAGCCGTATTGCGGCTCCCCATACTGCGGCCCCCAGGACGGGCTCGGCTCGTAGGAGAGGCGCGGCTGGCGCTGGCTGCTGGAATCCCCAAGCAGCGCCCTGCGCTGGGTCGGCGGTCCCAGATCGGGACGCCCGGGCAGGCCGGAGAGGCGATGCGCGTGATAGGCGATCGCCTGCACGACGCTGTCATCTTCCTCGCCGTCCCAGGCCGAAAGATCGTGCAGCGGCACGCCGGAGAGGCGATCTGGGAGGCGGCAGAGATTGACGAAGACCGGGATCAGCTTGCCGTAGTCCATGGCCCGCTCGGCGGTGCCCATGACGAGCTCCGAACGCGCCGCGCCCGGAGAAAGCAGCACGATGACGGCCGCGTAGCCCTGAAAATCCTCGAAGACGGAAGCTGATCTGCAGACCGAGAAACCATACCGCTCAAGCGCGCCCGCGAGCTGATCCGCCCGGTAGGCGTCCTCGCGCATGCAAACGAGCGATATGTCGGACATCGCCGATACTCCCCTTGACTGTGGATTTCTAGCACGGGCCCGGACGCAGTGCGAGGTCTCCCCTTGTTTCGTTTCTGCAAGAAACACAGCAGGGCCACGTTCTTGATACGGCCACGGAGATACGGCGGGAGTCGGGCGGGGAACGAAGAATTCGCGACGTTGGGACGCATTTCGCGCGCGGGGTTCAGGAGCGACGAGGGGGCCGTTCGGCCAACGCTCCCGCCACCGGAAAATGAGGGTCCCACATGAAACGCGCACTCGCCGCCGCCGTCCTTTCTCTGGCCGCCTGCGGTCCCGCCGCGGACAAGGCGCCGGAAGCGCCGTCCGCGCCAGTGGCGGCGCCGGCGCCCATCGTCACCCTCGGCGCGCTCGCCATCGATAGCGCCGTCGTGCGGCCGCCGGTGGAAGGGCAAACCACGGGGGCGGGGTTTTTCTCCATTCGCAATACAGGCGACGCCGACCGTCTGATCGCGGCGTCTTCCCCGGCCACCAGCTCCATCGAACTCCACACGCACCGTCATGTGGACGGCATGATGCGGATGGAGAAGATCGACGCCGTGGACATCGGCGCCGGCGAGCCGACCCTGTTCGAGCCCGGCGGGTTGCATCTGATGATGTTCGGTCTTGCGTCGACGGGCGATACGGTTCCCGTCACGCTGCGCTTCGAGAAGGGCGGTGAGGTCACCGTGCCCTTCAAAGTGATGGCCCGCTCCGCCGAGGAAGGCGAAACGGGCCACACTGAACAAGGGGAACGCGAAGACTAGGCTTCAGTTCCGGATATTCGCCCGCGGGAGAGCGCGGGATCTGCGGCCCGGAGAGATGTCTCCGGGCCGCAATTCGTTGGCGCTTAGCGGACCGCTTCGCGCATCGTCGCCGACTGGCGGAACGCCAGCTTCTTCGACGCCTTGATCTTCACAGGCTCGCCCGTGGCCGGGTTGCGGCCCATGCGGGCCTTGCGGGCGCGGATCATGATCATGCCGATATCGCCGATCTTCACCTTCACGCCCTTCAGGACGTGCGCTTTCACGACGTCGAGGTAGCTCTCGATGAAGCGCTTGGCTTCCGAGCGGCTCATTTCGGTGTGGTCCGCCACGGCCTGCAGCAGGGCGCTGGCGGTGATCGTCTTGCCGGCGATCGCGGTGACCTTGATCGGCTTGGACGGCGCGACGGGCTTTGCAGCCTTCGCGGACTTGCGCGTGACCGTCTTGCGGGTCGCGGCCGGCGCGCGCGGGGCTGCGGCCTTCTTCACGGTGGACTTCTTCGCCGGCAGCTTCTTCGGCGCAGCCTTGGCGACCTTCTTTTTCGCGACGGTCTTCTTCGCAACTTTCTTAGCCATTATTAGGACCTCCAGTTTATCGAGCGATGACTTCACAACGATGCACGAGCGCTTCGTTCCAACAGTCTCATGCCTCTGCAAATCGACTGAAATGCTTGCCATTGGGTTGACCGGAACCGCCTATACGGCTTTCCGGACGCAAAAACTGCGACAAAATCAGCACTTTTTGCATGCGATAGCTCAAAAAGCCCCATCATAGGCCTGTTTTACGAGGGCGATCACGTCGGCGTCGACCTCCGACGAATCACTTAGCGCCACGATGTACTGGCACATTCCGCCCGGTGGAACAGGCTTTGCGCGCTCGTTGGCCGCCGCGTCCTTGATGTTGAGACCGAGCTCGAAGCGGTCGCTGGTCTTCGGGCCGAGCATGGCGAACTGCTTCTTGCGGCGCAGCGAAACGTAGCCCTTCTTCGGCGCGATCTCGTAGTCACCCATCCCGTCGATCGCCGCCATCAAGGCGTCGTGGATGGGCCGCATGTGCGCTTTCTTGCCGGAATATATGGTGTCCAGGACGTCCGCGCCCGAGGCGCCGGCGGCCTCTGCGGCGCTCTGGCCATCGGTTTTCAGCGCAATGTGGACGAGTGTGTTGGCGTCGCCATGGCCGAGGCCGAACGCCTCCATGGCCCAGCTGCGAAGCTCGCCGTGCTTCGACCTGCCTGAGCCTTCAAGCGCTTTTCGCAGGGCGGCGAGGCTCTTTCCCGTCTTCTTCTCGATGTTGGCGATCTGTGTGGCGCGGGCCTGATCCAGGTTCGACATGACGCTCCTCTTCGTGGCGAGGAGGGCGTGGAAAACCTGTGGATGCAATACGTTTTCGACGCCTCAGGGGCGTTTGAGGTCCTGCAGCATCGCCGACAGGCCGATGCCCGCGACCTCTGGACCGAGCTTGAAGATGCCGCTCGCGCGGCCGCACGGCGCGCCGTCAGCGGTCACCAGGCATTGCGCAAACACCATGTTCTTCGTTGTCCGCAGCGTCTGCGCCGTTCCCTCGACCCAGCAGCCGAGCGGCGCCGGTGCGAGGAACTCCTGCGCGAGATGGATCGTCGGCAGGAAGCGGCCGGCCATCTTCGTCTCGTACATGATCCCGAACGGCATCAGCATGTCTATGAAGGTGGCCATCATGCCGCCGTGCGCGATCTTCATCGGGTTGCAGTGGCGCATCTCGACCCGGAAGCCGAGCTTCAGCGTCTTCGGATCGTCGATGCTGACGAACAGCGGGCCGTTCACGCCGATGAAACCGATCTCGATCGGCACGGCGAGGAATCCCGGCGGAAGAGCCGGCGAAGAAGAAGTCTCAGTCATGGCGCGTGCGTAGCGGTCCTGACGCAACGGCGCCTAGAGCACGCGCATTCCCCTAGACCTTGATGTCCACGGAGCCGCCGCTCTCGGCGGGCGGGGGGCTTTCGTTGGCCGGCGCGCCGAGGCTGACGGCCACCATCGCCGCGCGCAGCGTGCGTTCGCCAAGGACGTAGCCGGGCTGGAACACGTCCGCGATGGCGCCGGCCGGCGCATCGGACGGTATCTGCGCGACCGCCTGGTGCATGTTCGGATCGAACTTCTCGCCGCGCGCGCCGATGCGCTTGAGACCGTGGCGGCCGAACACCTCAAGCAGGGCTTTTTCGGTCATTTCCACGCCATCGATCACCGTGCGCAGGCTGTCGTCAGCGGCGGCGCGCTGTTCCGGCGACATCGCCAGCAGCGCCCGGTTGAGATTGTCGGCGACGGAGAGGAGATCGCGGGCGAAGCGGTCGATGGCGTAGACGCGTCCCTCGGCGGCCTCGCGCTCGGCGCGGCGGCGTGCGTTCTCGGTCTCGGCCAGCGCGCGCAGCATCTGGTCCTTCATCTGCGCAAGTTCCGCTTCCACGTCCGCGACGGTGCGTTCCGCCGGAGCCGCCGCATCGGCGGCTTCGGTGGCTTCGGCGTTCTGTTCGGGCGTGTCGCTCATGGCTGTGCTCTCTTGTCCTGCGTTATCTCTTGTCCGGCGGGCGGCCGTCGAGCATTCGCCCGATGACCTGCGCCGTGTAGTCCACGACGGGGATGACCCGGGCGTAGTTCAGCCGCGTCGGCCCGATCACGCCCAGCGCCCCCACCACCTTGCGCTCGGCGTTCATATACGGCGCGACGATGAGCGACGACCCCGAGAGTGAGAAAAGCGGGTTCTCCGAGCCGATATAGATGCGCACGCTGTCGCCGTGCCCTGCGACGTCGAGAAGCTGGACCAGCTCCTTGGTGCGCTCGAGGTCGTCGAACAGCTGGCGGACCCGTTCGAGGTCGGCGGTGGCCTGCGGATCTGCGAGAAGGTTCGCGCGCCCCCGCACGATCAGCGACCGGCCGGCGAGGGGGTCTTCGCCGGACCACTCCGCAAGCCCGCCCTGTACGAGGCTGGCGGCGGCGGCGTCGAGCGCGGCCTTGTCCTGGTTGATGACGTCCGCCGCCTCCACGCGGGCCTCGGCTAGCGTTTTGCCCTTGAAGCGGGCGTTCATGTAGTTCGTCGCCTCCGTCATCGCGGAGGGCGTCATGCCCGCAGGCGTCGCGAGGAGGCGGTTCTCCACGGAACCGTCCTCGAACACGAGGATCATCAGCGCCTGACCGGGGCCGACGGCGACGATCTCGGCGTGCTTCACCGGCGCTTCGTGCGACGGGGTGAGAACAAGCCCCGCGCCGCCGGCGAGGCCGGACAACAGTTCCGAAGCGCCTGCCAGCACATCCTCCTTGGAGCGCCCCGATTGCGCGATGCGGCCCTCGATCGAATGCCGCTCGTTCTCCGCCAGGTCGCCGAGCTCGAGCAGGCTGTCGACGAAAAAGCGCAGGCCCGCCTGCGTCGGACGTCGCCCGGCCATGGCGTGCGGGCTGTCGAGCAGGCCGAGGCTGGCGAGGTCGGCCATCGTGTTCCGGATCGAGGCGGGCGACAGCGTCACCGCGCCGCGCCGCGCGAGCGTGCGCGATCCGACCGGCTCGCCGGTCTCAAGGTATGCCTCGACGATGTCGCGGAAAATGTCTCGCGACCGGCGGTCGAGGCTGGAAAGGGCTTCGCGCGGTTCGGTCATGGGCGGGGCATAGGTAGCGTGGTGGCGCGGCGGCGCAAGCGGTGGCCTCTGCTCCGGCATGGACGCACGCGGTCGTCCGGTCCAGATAGCCCGCTCACAACAGGAGATTTCCGATGCGTCCCTCGACCCGCGCCGCTGACGCCATGCGCGCCGTTTCCCTCGATCTCGGCGTCTCGCGCTACGCGGAAGGCTCGTGCCTGGCGAAGTTTGGCCACACCCACGTCCTGTGCACGGCGTCCGTGGAGCAGGGCGTGCCCGGCTGGCTGAAAGGGCAGGGCAAGGGCTGGATCACGGCGGAGTACGGCATGCTGCCGCGCGCCACGCACACGCGCGGCAGGCGGGAGGCCGCGCAGGGCAAACAGTCCGGCCGTACGCAGGAGATCCAGCGGCTCATCGGTCGCGCGCTGCGTTCGGTGACCGACATGAGCGCCCTCGGCGACCGCACCATCACGCTCGACTGCGATGTCATCCAGGCCGACGGCGGCACGCGTACGGCGGCGATCACCGGCGCGTGGGTCGCGCTCTCGCGCGCGTGCGCGTACCTGCAGGAAGAAGGCGTGCTGAAGCGCAATCCGATCGTGGGCCAGGTGGCGGCGGTGTCGTGCGGGGTGTTCGAGGGCGCGCCCGTGCTCGATCTCGACTACGCGGAGGATTCTAACGCCGAAGTCGACGCGAACTTCGTGCTCTCCGGCGACGGCAATCTCATCGAGGTGCAGGCCACCGGCGAGAAGCGGCCGTTTTCGGGCGAAGAATTCGACACCTTGATTTCCCTTGCGCGAAAGGGGGCAGGTGAACTCTTCGCAGCGCAGCTCGCAGCCGCGACAACGAAATAACCGGGAGACCGTCCGATGAAAGCAATGCGCCTCAAGAAGCCGGGCGGTCTCGACAATCTCTATCTCGACAAGGCCGAAGCCGGCGCGCCGGGGCCGGGCGAGATCCGCGTGGAGCTGCACGCGACATCGCTCAACTTCCACGACCTGATGGTCGTGAAGGGCATGATCCCGGCGGAAGAGGGTCGCATCCCCATGTCGGATGGCGGCGGCATCGTCACCGCGATCGGCGCCGGCGTAACTGAATTCGCTGTCGGCGATCACGTGGCGAGCACGTTCTTTCCGGAGTGGCTCGCCGGCGAAGCCGTGGCTGAGTTCATGCGCCTTGTCCCGGGCGATCGTTCCGACGGCTACGCGCGCGAAGCCGTGACGGCGCCGGCGACATGGTTCACGAAGGCGCCGAAGGGCTACACCCACGCCGAGGCTGCAACGCTCACCTGTGCGGGCCTCACCGCGTGGCGCGCGCTCGTTGTGAACGGAAACATGAAATCCGGCGACACGGTGCTCGTGCAGGGCACGGGCGGCGTCTCGATCTTCGCGCTGCAGTTCGCCAAGGCCGCGGGCGCGACCGTCATCGCGACCTCCTCGTCAGACGCCAAGATCGAGCGCCTCAAGGCGCTCGGCGCCGATCACACGATCAACTACCGCAGCGAACCGAACTGGGGCGACGCCGCCAAGAAGTTCACCGGCGGGCGCGGCGTGGATCACGTGGTGGAGATCGGCGGCGCCGGCACGATGGCGCAATCGATCCGCGCTTCGAAGATCGGCGGCCACATCGCGCTGATCGGCGTCCTCGCGGGGTTCCAGGGCGACGTCAGCACCGTGACGATCATGGGCATGCAACTGCGTGTGCAGGGGCTCACGGTGGGCAGCCGCCAGAGCCAGCAGGACATGATCCGCGCCATCGACGCCAACGGCATCAGGCCGGTGATCGATTCCAGCTTTCCGCTCGAACGCCTCGCCGATGCGTTCCGGCATCAGGAATCGAACACCCACTTCGGCAAGATCTGCGTCGAGTGGTAGACGCGGTCGTCACCCGGCGCGGCGTGCTGGCTGCGGGAGGAGCGGCGCTCATGGCCACGGATGTCGCGCGTGCGGACGCGTTTTCGACTGACGAGATCGGGGCGTCGCTCGCGCGCTATATTGGCTTCGGCGTGAAACAGGCCGGCGGGCCGGGCGACGAGGCGTGCGGCGCGTGGCTCGAAGCGGCGGTGCGCGATGCAGGCTTCGCCGTCACGCGGCAGGCGTTCGACGCGCCGTATTTCATGCCCGATGAATGTGCGCTGGTCGTCGGCGATGTGCGCACGCCCCTGATCGCACAGGCGCCGGCTGTCACGACGGCCGGGCTCACAGCGCCGCTCGTCATCAGCGCGCAGGGCGCGGCGAGCCCCCTGCGCGGCGCCATCGTCATCGCGCCGCTTTCAATCCGTCGCTGGTCGACGACGCTTGCGCCGGAGATCGCCGCTGTGGTCGAGCGCGCCGCGCGCGAAGGAGCGGCGGCGCTGTTGCTCGTCACCAACGGGCCGACAGGGGAGGCGGTCGCGCTCAATGTCGATGCGCACAGGAAATGGCCGCTGCCGGTCGCCGTTCTTGCGCCGAATGACGCAGGGCCGGTCCTCGCCGCTGCGGTGCGCGGCGCAAGCGCTTCACTCACGCTGCGGGGCGATGCGGGCGTGCGGCCCGCGTGGAATCTCATCGCGACGCTCGAGCGCGGCAAGGGCAGGCGCGTGGTGGTCTCGACGCCGCGCTCCGGCTGGACGATCTGCGCCGGCGAGCGCGGCGGCGGCGTTGCGGCGTGGCTTGCGCTCGCGAAGTGGGCGCCGCGTGCGTTGCGCAACAATGATCTCACGTTCGTCTGCACCAGCGCGCATGAGTACGAATATCTCGGCGGCGAACACTTCCTGGGGAGCGCGCTCGCACCGAAGCCAGGCGAGACGCATCTGTGGGCGCACCTTGGCGCGAATGTCGCCGCACGCGACTGGCACGAATTCGGTGCAGGCCGCCTGGCGCCGTTGCCGAGCATCGATCCCCAGCGCATCCTGATGGGTGCGCCGGACCTGTTGCCCATGCTGCGCGAGAGTTTCCGCGGCGCGCCGGGACTTGAGTCGCCTTACCCCACGAACGAAGGCGCCGCCGGCGAACTCGCCAGCGTGCTGCACGCGGGTTACGGGCGCGCATTCGGCATTTTCGGCGCACACCGCTTCCACCACGCCGTCGGCGACGATGCGCGCTGCGTGGATGCGCGGCACGTGGCGGCGACGGCGGCGATGATCAAGGGCGCGATCCGAAGGCTGGCGTAAAAGCGGCTGCCGCCTACTCGGCCGCCATTTCCGCTTTCTCTTCGGCGTCGTCGTCGGCGCCCGGCTCCCAGGTCAGGATGTCGCCTGGCTGGCAGTTCAGTTCGCGGCACAGCGCGTTGAGCGTGGAAAAGCGGACCGCCTTGGCCTTGCCGGTCTTCAAGATCGACAGGTTGGCCAGCGTGATCCCCACGCGGTCGCACAGCTCGGTGAGCGACATGCGTCGCTCCAGCAGCATGCGGTCGAGGGTGACCCGGATGGCCATCAGATGGTCAGCTCCTGCTCCTCGCGCAGACGCGCGCCTTCGCGGAACACTTCCGCGAGCACGATCAGCACGAGAATCGCCGCCCAAGTCATCAGGTTCACGTTAACCGAGAACTTCCAGTCCGTGCCGGGCGGCTCGCCGAAGGCCGCGATCAGGGCGCCGGTCAGCGCCATCAGGCCGTACCGGGACAGCTCGATGACGATCATCGTCACCCAGATAACCCGCAGGTGCGTGGCGTTTTCCTTCCGGAAGGGCTCGGCGGACCGGAAGCTCTCGAACAGCCGCTTGAGTCGGCGCACGATGATCAGGCCGCCGGCAACCGCCACCAGTGCGGCAAGCAGGGTGGGCACGACCAGCTGCCAGGCGAGCCCAGCGTCGAGATCGAATGAGGCGCGCACGATGCCGTTGTCAACGCGGCCATGGCCGCCTTCGAATATCGTCGCCGGCAGGACGCCCGACGACACCAGCCCCGCAAGCACCACATAAGCCAGCGCCGCGAGGATCACCGCCCCGAACGCGACCCACAGGACCACCGAGACCACGTTCAGCGCGATCTCAAGGTAGGATGCGATGGATCCTTTGCCTAAGGCTTTCATGGCGGGTCCGGGCGGCTCCCTCTGACGGCATTGGGCCGTGGGTCGATATGACGTAGCATGACTGCCACGAAACTTATTGATAATCGATATACACCGGAAACACCAGCGTCAAACGGGGCCTGCGACGATGACAACGGAAAAGCGCCGCCTGGTGGTGGCCACGCACAATCCGGGCAAGGTCCGCGAGATCGGCGTCCTGCTGGCGCCGTTCGGGCTCGACGCCGTGTCGGCAGGTGCGCTGGGCCTGCCGGAGCCCGAGGAGACCGAACCCACCTTCGTCGGCAACGCCATCCTGAAGGCGCGCGCGGCCGCCACCGCCGCCGATCTCGAAGCGCTCGCCGACGATTCCGGCCTCGAGGTCACGGCCCTCGGCGGTGCGCCCGGCATTTTCTCGGCGCGCTGGGCGGGGGAGCAGAAGGACTTCCGGCTCGCGATGCAGCGGGTGTGGGACGAACTCTCCCAGCGCAGTGCGCTCGATCTGTCGGCGCGGTTCATCTGCGTGCTGGCGCTGGCGCGGCCCGATGGAAGCGTCGAGACGTTCGAGGGAACGGTGGACGGCGCGCTGGTGTGGCCGCCGCGCGGCGAACACGGCTTCGGTTATGACCCGATCTTTGTCCCGAGCGGCCACACGCGGACGTTCGCCGAGATGCATCCCGACGAGAAGCAGCCGCTGACGCACCGCGCGCGCGCGTTCGCAAAGCTCGCCGCGAGACTGAGTTGACCGCGGCGGCGGCGCGGTTCGGCGTCTACCTGCACTGGCCGTACTGCACGCGCATCTGCCCCTACTGCGACTTCAACGTCTACCGCGCGCGCGACCGCGATCCGCAGCTGCTGGTCGACGCCATCGTCGCCGACATCGAAGGCCACGCCGCGCGCCTCGGCAAGCGACGCGCGGACACGCTGTTTCTCGGCGGCGGCACGCCGTCGCTGCTCGATGCACGCCACATCGCGACGCTGATCGAGACGGTGGATCGCACGATCGGTTTTTCGGACGCGCCCGAGATCACGATGGAATCCAATCCGGAAGACCGCGCGCTCTTCGCATCGCAGGTCGCGGCCGGCGTGAACCGGATTTCGCTCGGCGTGCAGGCGTTCGACGACGCGGCGCTCAAGGCGCTCGGTCGCACGCATGACGCGGCGTCGGCCGCCGAAGCGACGCGTGTGGCGGCGGCGACCGGCGCGCGCGTTTCGCTCGATCTCATCTACGCGCGGGAAGGGCAGACTCAGGCCGACTGGGCGGACGAACTGCGCACGGCGCTCGCGCTGCCCGTCGAACACGTCTCGCTCTATCAGCTCACCATCGAGGCCGGCACGGCGTTCGCGCGCGCGGTCTCGCGCAAGAAGCTCACGCCGCCCGACGCCGAACGCGCCGCGACGCTCTATGAAACCACGCAATCGGTCTGCGACGCCGCCGGCTTTCCAGCGTACGAAATTTCAAACCACGCGCACGGCCATGCGGCGCGCTCGCGGCACAATGAACTCTACTGGACCGGCGGCGACTGGATCGGCGTGGGCCCCGGCGCGCACGGGCGCATTCCGCAGAACGGCGCACGCTGCGCCACGAAGGCCCATGACCGGCCGGACGACTACATGGCGGCCGTTGCCGCCGCCGGCGTCGGCTGGGTCTCGTCTGAAGCGCTGGCGCCGGAGATCGTCGCCGACGAGGCGATCCTGATGGGATTGCGCCTCGATGACGGGCTCGATCGCGCGGCGGTCGAGGCTTTGCGCGCGCGTCCACTCGATGCCGCTGCGATAGAGGCGTTTCGCCGCGAGGGCCTGTTGCGCGAGGAGGCAGGACGCCTGAGGCTCACCGCCGCCGGCCGGCTTCTCGCCGATCACATCGCCGCCGCGCTCGCCGCGTGACTCGCGCGGCGCGCGCCGAGGCGCCACACTCCCGCGAAACGAGGGAGAGACGGACCGATGGCGCGGATACCCTATTTCGATCCGGCGCAGGCGAAGGGCCGCGCGAAGGACTGGTACGGCAAGCTGCCGCCGCTGAACCTCTTCCGCATGCTGGGCCACTCCGGCGAAATGCTCGATGGCTTCGTGCGGCTGGGCAACCAGATCCTTGCGTTCTCGAAGCTCGATCCCGTGTTGCGCGAGATCGCCATCGTGCGCGTCGGCGTGCTCTCGAACGCGTCCTACGAAGTGTTCCAGCACGAGCGCATCAGCCGCCAGGTCGGCATGGACGACGCGAAGATCCGCGCAATCCACGAGGGGCCTGAAGCTGCGGCGTTCAGCGATCTCGAGAAGATGGTGATGCGCTTCACCGACGATGTCGTGCGCAACGTGCGGGCTGGCGACGCCGCGTACATGCCGCTGTCCGAGAGGCTCTCGCATCAGGAGATGCAGGAACTCACGATCACCATCGGCTACTACATGATGGTCAGCCGTTTTCTGGAGACCTTCGACGTCGACATCGAGGACGCGCCGGTGCGCGTGGACCTGGGCGAACTCGGATCGATGGAGGATCGGCGATGAGCGCAGAACACCGGCCCGGAACGGAGAAAGAGATGCTCGATTTCGCAACCTTCGAACGCGCGGTGACGCCCAACGCCTATCTCGTCTGCACACCCGAAATCTGTCGCGCGACGCATGCCGACGCGCCGTCGCCGGTCTACCAGGCGAGCGCGGCGAAGGTGCGCGATGCGCTGGCGGGCCCCGTGCGGGGCGCGCGCATCGTCGACGATGCGCAGGGCGTGCATGCGAAGTACGTCGCCACCACGCCGCTCATGCGGTTCAAGGATGATGTGGACGTGCTGATCGTGCCGCTCGGCGAGAACCGGTCGACGATCGCGGTCTATTCGCGCTCGGCCGCTCGTTCATAGTGTCCGCGTTCGGTTCATCAAGAAAATTGGCGGCACGCAGACAAAGCCGCCGAGTTGCGAGGAAGCGCCCAAGACGGGCAATGGCATCGAGGCTATCGACACCGTGAAAATCTGAGAGGTTAAGTCGTGGTCCGATGCAACAGACCACGAACCGGACCGTCCGAAGACTGCCGTCCCTTTCCCGAATCTTCCTCAGCGCAGGGCTTTGAACGTCGGTTCGTTCGCCACCATTGTTGCGGAGGAAGGCCCCTCAGATTTTCACGCTATCGACAGTGTACGCGCCGCGAAGTTTTTGCCTCGATTGCCTGCTATCGATCACCGACCTCGGAGATCGGCTGCGTCCGACAGACTTGACGCCGTTGCCAGCGCATCGAGATTATTCCCACCCCTTCGCGAACTCGGACGGTCCTATGAGCCCGGACGCACTCGAAACTGATTTGAATTCACGGCGGCCCGGAAACTGTTGCCGAGAGGAAGGTCGGTGTATGACGGCCCTGCCCGGTGACCGCCAATCCTCTCACCGCGAAACTGAATTTCC
>CAZGYQ010000075.1:0-18303 GCA_964530695.1 uncultured Caulobacteraceae bacterium | reverse complement strand
CCTCCGTCTGCGCTGCGCGCAGCCACCTCCCCCGTTTCGCTCCGCTTCACGGAGGAGGAAACCCACATCTCGATGTCGTCGCCGATGAGGCGCGCTTCCGCTTCGCCATCCCAGACGCCGCGCACCTTCACGCGGTCGCCAGGCTCGTCCTCGGTCCACAGGGTTTTTCCGAGGCGACCGGTGTTGTGGTCGATCAGCTTCGACGCAGCGGCGAGGATGTTGCCGGTGGAGCGGTAATTGCGTTCCAGCCGCACGACCTTCGCGCCGGGAAAATCGCGCTCGAAGCGCAGGATGTTGTCCACTTCCGCGCCGCGCCAGCCGTAGATGGACTGGTCGTCATCGCCCACCACGCAGAGATTGTTCGAGCCCTGCGCGAGCAGGCGTAGCCACAGATACTGCGCGACGTTGGTGTCCTGGTATTCGTCGACCATGATGTAGGGCAGGCGGCGATGATATTCCGCGAGCACGTCGGGGCGGGTCTTGAAGATGTCGATGACGTGCAGCAACAGGTCGCCGAAATCACACGCATTGAGGATTTTCAGGCGTTCCTGATAGGCCGCGTAGATCGCGATGGCCTTGCCGTCGCCCCAGCTGTGCGCCTCACCCTTCGGCACGTCGCGCGGGATGAGCGCGCGGTTCTTCCACGCATCGATCTGGCCGGCGAGCGCGCGCGCGGTCCAGCGCTTCTCGTCGATGCCTTCGGCGTCGATGATCTGTTTCAGCAGGCGGATCTGGTCGTCGGTGTCGAGGATGGTGAAGCTCGACTTCAGCCCCGCGAGTTCGGCGTGTTTGCGCAGCATCAGCGCGCTCACCGAATGGAACGTGCCGAGCCAGCGGATGCCGCCCGCGCCGGGGCCGAGCAGATGCTCCACCCGCTCGCGCATTTCCCGCGAGGCCTTGTTGGTGAAGGTGACGGCGAGCACTTCCCAGGACTTCGCGCGGCCGGTGGCGAGGAGATGCGCGAGCCGCGTGGTCAGCACCCGCGTCTTGCCCGTGCCCGCGCCCGCAAGCACCAGCACGGGGCCGTCGAGCGCCTCCACCGCCGCGCGCTGCTCGGGGTTGAGCTTGGCGAGGTAGGGGGCGCTAGCGCTGGCGCGCTGGGAGATGGGGAGGTTCGGTTCCATCGATTCGGCGGCTCTCATGACCATAGATAGCACGAACGGGGAACGGATCACCCGGCCGACTGCGGGCGGCTGGGGTGACCCAAACGGGCGCGGGGGTCGTGCTATCTTAGCCCCATGTCACAGACCGACCGCCTCCGCGACCTCCTGCACGCCGCCGGGAACATCGCCGTCTTCACCGGCGCGGGCATCTCCACCGAATCCGGCATCCCGGACTTCCGCAGCCCCGGCGGCGTCTGGACCAAGATGAGCCCGATCTACTTCCAGGACTTCGTCGCCGACGAGGCCATGCGTCGCGAGGCCTGGCGGCGCGTGTTCAGCGGCGCGGCCGGCTGGGTCGGCAAGAAGCCGAACGCGGGGCATTATGCGGTCGCGCGCCTCATCGAACGCGACAAGGCGTTCGCGGTGATCACCCAGAACGTCGACAACCTGCACCAGGACAGCGGCGTGCCGGAGGAGCGGATCATCGAGCTGCACGGCAACGCGAGCTATGCCAAATGCCTCGACTGCGGCGAGCGCCACGAACTGGACGACCTGCGCCCCGTCTTCGTCGACCGCGGCGAAATCCCCACGTGCCGCGCGTGCGGGGGCCTCGTGAAGACCGCCACCATCTCCTTCGGCCAGCCGATGCCGGACATCCCGATGGCGCACGCCGATCTCGCGAGCCGCGCGTGCGACCTCTTCCTCGTGCTCGGCTCCTCGCTCGTGGTGACGCCGGCGGCGAACTTCCCCGTCATCGCCAAGCGCAGCGGCGCAAAGCTCGTCATCGTCAACCGCGAGGAGACGCCGCTGGATCACATGGCGGATCTCGTGGCGCACGACGAAATCGGGCCGACGCTGACTTCGGTGCTGCCCACGAACGCGTGATCACCCGGCGCAGAGTCGCCGCCCCATCCGTCTTGCGGCTCACGCCGCAAGCCACCTTCCCCTCGCGGGGAAGGACGCAAGGTCGGCGCCCGCTGCCATGCTTCCCCGCGAGGGGAAGCTGTCAGCGCGCCAGCGCTGACTGATGGGGCGGCGGCGCCGTCCATGAAGGCGCCGCTGCGTCACCGCTGGCGCGGGCGTTGGGCGGTGCTACGCTCCGCCCCAACCACACAAGAACAGCCGGGAGAAACGCCAATGTCCAAGCCGCGCGTCGCCGTCATCGGGGCAGGTCTCGGGGGCCTGTGCGCCGCCATCAAGCTGAAGGAAGCTGGCTTCGACGAGGTGACGATCCTGGAAAAGGCCGAAAAGGTCGGCGGCACCTGGCGCGACAACGAATATCCCGGCTGCTGCTGCGACACGCCGGTGGCGCTTTACGAATTCTCCTTCGCGCCCAACCCGAAGTGGAGCCACCTCTTCCCGCGCGCGCCCGAAGTGCAGGCCTACACCGAAGACCTCTGCGACCAGTTCCAGCTGCGCCCGCACCTCAGGCTCGGCGAGGAGCCGACGCGCGCGGTCTGGGATGACGCCAGGGGCGCCTGGGCCATCACCACGAAACAGGGAACGCGCTACGAAGCCGAAGCCATCGTGCCCGCGCTCGGCCAGCTCAATCGCCCTTCCATTCCCGACATTCCCGGCAAGGACAGCTTCAAGGGCCCGTCGTTCCATTCCGCGCGCTGGGACAAGTCCGTCGATCTCAAGGGCAAGCGCGTCGCGTGCATCGGTTCGGCGGCGAGCGCGGTGCAGCTTATTCCCGAAGTGGCGAAGGTCGCGGGTCATCTCGACGTCTTCCAGCGCACGCCCAACTGGTGCATCCCGCGCAACGACATGGAGATCACCGACGAGGACAAGGCGCTCTTCTTCACCGATCTCGAAGCCGCCATGCGCCTCGGCGCGATGAACCGCGAACTGATCTACGAGCGCGCGGACCGCTTCTTCTGGCAGGCGTTCGAATGGACCGACGCGGGCCGCGCGGCGCTGACGAAGCAGGCGCTCAATCACATGCACGCGCAGGTGGCAGATCCTGAACTGCGCAAGAAGCTGACGCCGGATTATCCCATCGGCTGCAAGCGCGTGCTGATCGTCGATGACTTCTACCCCGCCCTGCAGCGCGACAACGTCTCGCTCGTGACGGAAGGCATCGACCGCATCACGCCGACGGGCGTGGTGACGAAGGACGGCGTCGAGCATCCGTGCGACGTGATCGTCTGGGCGACCGGCTTTGAAACCACTGGCTGGCACTGGTCCATGGACGTCATCGGCAGGAACGGCGTGCACCTGCAGGAGATGTGGAAGGAAACACCCGAAGCCTATCTCGGCATCACGACGGCGGGCTTTCCGAACATGTTCATGCTCTACGGGCCGAACACCAATCTCGGCCACAACACGATCACCTTCATGATCGAGCAGCAGGTTGGATACACGGTCGACGCGCTGAAGAAATTGCGCGCGCAGGGCGCCAGGGCCATCGAGGTGAAGCCGGACGCACAGAGCCGCTTCAACGCCGAGCTTCAGGAAAAGCTCGCCCGCACCGTCTGGGCCGATCCGCACTGCCACTCCTGGTACAAGACCGCCGACGGCCGCATCACCCAGAACTGGGGCTGGCACACGCGCGAGTACGCGAAACGCACGAAGGAGGTGGCGCTGGCGGATTACGAGATCGCGTGATCTGTCGTTTCGCCAACCGCCACGCGCTCCGTCATTCCGGACGCGCCGGAGGCGCGATCCGGAACCCAGGGGTTCAAGCGCGTCCGGTCCCCTGGGTTCCGGGTTCGCGCTTCGCGCGCCCCGGAATGACGGAGCGAAGGGAAAAATAGGGGGAACGACACCCCCTCTTTCCACATGCCCGCGCACGCTCAGCCTTTGGCGGCCATGAGAGCGCATACAAAAATCGTGAATCTATCCGACCGGACTCCGGCCCGTGGGATCATGGCGCCTTCACAACGGGCGAAGGAGCCATGAGACACACACCCCGCAAGAAACCCGACATCGCCAGAGTGAACGCCATCGCCCGGTCGCTGCGACTGTGGGTGCTGGAGATCATCGCCTGGATGGCGGGCATTGCGGGCGTGAAATTCCGGCCCGACATCGCCGAAGAGATCTACGCGGCGAAGCTCTGCGTGTTTCTCCACGCCATCCATCGCTGCGACCAGCGCGGCCGCGGGTTCGCGCGCAAGCACTGGCGCGGCGCGCCGCCGGGATTCCGCTACGCTTTCAAACGCAGCAAACTGCGCGCCTTCACCCGCGTGGTGAAACTCCGCGATCTCGCGGAACTCCGTGATCTCCTCGACGACATGGAACCCGCCATCGCCCGGGCCCTGCGCCAGTTGAAGAAAAAGAGCATCCACACCTGCCTCGTCCCCGTCGCGCCGAGCGCTGACGTGTGCATTGCGGCGTGCATGCGCCTCGCGCCAGAAGGCGCCGACACCTCATGACGTTGGAGAGCAGGACCGCCGGCGTCCCGCCGGCATTCAGTGTTCAAGTCACGCGAGATTCCACGGAGTCTGGCGACGCCCGCCCATGCCGGCGGGACGCCGGCGGTCCCGCTCGCGAAATGCGGCGCATATGGACACCGCCTCACCCCAAAGCGATTGTGACGCCCATGGCCTGGACCAGAACCTACGATGGCGACGAGCCGCAGCGCGTGAACAAGTGGCTCGCGCAGTCGGGCGTGTGCTCGCGGCGCGAGGCCGAGGCGCTGATCGCGGCGGGGCTCGTGTCCATCGACGGCGAGACCGTCGCCGATCCGGGGCGCAAGATCGCGCGCGGCCAGACGCTGACGCTGGAGGACGAAGGCGCCGAACAGCTCGGCGCGCAGGTGACGGTGGTGATCCACAAACCCGTCGGCGTCGTCTCCGCGCATCCCGAACCGGGGCAGATCGAAGCGGCGCGCTTGCTGACGGCGGAAAATCTCTGGAGCGGCGGCGGCGACAGTCCCGCGAAGGACGTCTCGCTTCCCCCGCTCGGGCGCCTCGACCGCGACTCGCGCGGCCTTCTTCTGCTTTCGCAGGACGGCGTGCTCGCGAAAGCCGTGATCGGCCCGGAGTCCACGCTCGACAAGGAATACCTCGTGCGCGTCGCCGGCCAGATCACCGACGGAAAACTGCGCAAGCTGCGCCACGGTCTCTCGCTCGACGGCCGCGCGTTGCGTCCCGCCATCGTCGACGAGATCGGCCCGCAACGCCTGCGCTTCGTTCTCACCGAAGGCCGCAACCGCCAGATCCGGCGCATGTGCGAAACCGTCGGCCTCGACGTCGTCGATCTGCTGCGCGTGCGCATCGGCCCTGTCGAACTCGGCGATCTGCCCGAGGGAAAGTGGCGCCCGCTTTCCCCCGGCGAACGATCAGCGCTGCTGCGCCGCTAGATCTTGGTCAGCGGCGGCAACCTCCAGCGCCCGGTGCGCAAATTCGCGCGCGGCAGGTAGGCGCGGAATGTTACCTGGAAGGGACCGCGCGGCGCCGGCAGCCAGTTCGATGTGTCTGCCGGCTGATCGGCCGAAAGCGTGATCGCCAGCGACCCGTCGGCGTTCACCTTCAGCCCCTCGCTGCGGTTGCCGATGGCGAAGCGATGGATCGGATTGTCGATGAAGAACAATCGTCCGTCCGCATCCGGCTCATACATCGACAGCGACCAGAACGCATCGACCGGCGCCCCGCCCGCGGGCAGCGAAAACACGTAGCGCGATGCGCCGTCGAGTTTTGCGCCCGTCGCATCGGTCAGCGTCGAAAGATAGACCGCCTCCTCCGGCGGCAATGCGCCGAGCCCCGACAGCGCGACCTGCGCGCGATAGGCGTCGTCGTCGCCGAAATTACCCGTATTCGCCGCCGGATAGAGCCAGCCGCCGACCTCGCGGCCCTTGCGCGCGAACCCGGACTTCAGCTCCGCCAGCGTCTGCGTGACGGTTCCCTGCCAGAGCGCCCGTTGCACTTCCGGCATCGCTTCCCATGTATCGGTCTCCACCGGCCCAAGGCCCGTTGCGCGAAACATGGAAGCGCGGGATGCCGGACCCCTGCCATGGCGCGAACGCCACAGCGTTTCGTTCACGACGCCGAGGAAATTGCGCGCGTCACCCGCGTTCGTGGGAACGATGCGGCGCGGCGCAATCGCATCGGGCGTCACGGGCGTCATCGTGAAGCGCTGCTGCACGGCCTTGGCCGCCTCAAGATCGGCCGGGCCGTCCACGAGAATGCGCGCCAGCACCCAGACGTCGGTCGTCGGCGCGGAGATCAGCTCCACCCCCGCAGGCGCCGCGCCGCGATAGCCCGGTCCCACGATCCAGAAGCGCCCGCCGCGTCCGCCCGTGGCGCGGGTGCCGATGATGCGGAAATTGTCTGTGAACGCCGACATGAACGCGACGCTGAAGTACCGCCCGAGCACCGACGGCGCCACGAACTCCACCGGCCCGCCCGTGAGATCGACCCATGCGGAAGAATAGAGCGTGTCGTTGTTCGGCGTGGTGACATTGCGGGCCGTATGGTCAGCGAGCGTTCCGCGATGGCCGAAACAGTTGAAGCCCGCGTCGGCCGCCGACCGCGCCGCTGTTCGCGCCATCACATAGGGCGCAAAGCCGTAGAGGAACGCCGCGCGGATCGAAGCAGGCGACTGTGCGAACGCGCTCGGCGCGCCGAGCGCCAGAGCCGCCGCGCCCGTCGTCAGCGACTGCGCGAATTGCCGTCTGTTCATGGAAGTCCTCCCGCATCTTTTCAGACGGGCTTAGGACGCTCGGGCGCTGACGCCAAGACGGATCAGCGTCGCCAGGCGCGGATCGCGTCGATGACCCGGTCTTGGTCTGCTTCGGAAAGATCGGCGTGCATGGGCAGGCTGATCACCACGTCGGCCTTCGCGTCCGTCACCGGCAGGCCGTTCCCGCCGACGGGATAGTCCCGGTACGGAATTTGGCGGTGCAGCGGGATCGGGTAGTAGCAAGCCGTCGGCACGCCTTCGCCCTTCAGGTGCGCGGCGAGTTCGTCGCGACCCCCGGACTCTTTGGACACCTCGATCGTGTACTGCGCCCAGACCGACACGCCGCCCTCGATCACCGTCGGCACGGCGTCGACGACATCGCGCAGGGCGTCGCTGTAGCGCTTCGCGATGCGGTTGCGCCACACGATCTCGTCGGCGAACACGTTGAGCTTTTCGATGAGGATCGCGGCCTGCACGGTGTCGAGGCGGCTGTTCATGCCGATGCGCATGGCCATGTATTTCGGATCGTGCGCGAACTTGGTCGCCGCGATATCGGCGAGCGTGGCTTTTCCGTGCACGCGAAGCGAATCCATCAGCTCGGCGAGCGAGGCGTCATTGGTCAGCACCGCACCGCCGTCGCCGTAGCAGCCGAGAGGCTTGGCCGGAAAGAAGCTCGTGGTGACGCAATCGGCCCAGTGCAACGGGTGCTTTCCGTCAAGCGTGCAGCCGAACCCCTGCGCGCTGTCGGCGATGAGCTTGAGGCCGTGGGCGCGTGCGACCTTGGCGATCGCCGGATAGTCCGCAGGCTGGCCGAAGAGGTCGACGGCGATGACCACTTTCGGCGTGAGCTTGCCGGCGGCCTTCACCTCGCGGATCGCGGCGTCGAGATGATCGGCGTCCATGCAGTAGGTGTCGGGCTTCACGTCGACAAAAACAGGCGAGGCGCCAGTCCACGGCGGCACTTCCGCGGTCGCGGCGAAGGTGAAGGAGGGGCAGAACACCGCGTCCCCCGCGCCCACGCCCCAAGCCATCAGCGGCAGGGCGAGCGCGTCAGTGCCGTTGGCGCAGGAAACACAATGCGCCGCCTCGCCGAACGCCGCCATCTGCTGCTCGAACGCACGCACCTGCGGGCCCATCACGAACGCGCCCGAATTGATGACGTTCATCACCGCCTCGTCGATCCGAGCGCCGAGGCGATGGCGCTGGGCGAGAAGGTCGATGAAGGCGAGCGGGCGGGCGACGGCGGAAGCGTTCATGATCTGCGATGTCCGTATGTGGCAGGCGGGCCTGAATGTGGCCGGTCCCATGCGGGCGCGGTTGACGGCGGTCAATCGCCTGCACTGACGCGGACGGGGCCGCGTAACAATGTCGAGGAAAAAACCCATGGCGCGCAACGACTTCGACCGACAACAACCGCAAAACTGAAGCACAATGTGACCGCGCGGCGCGGCGTGACGCCTCCGGAGGTTGCGCGGTTGCATGCGGCGGTGTTAGCCGCGCCCATGGCTTCTCCCCTCGCCCATGCCCTCGACGGCGCACGCGCGCTCTACCGGCGCCTGCCGATGAGCCTGCGCCTGCTGGCGGGGCGCGCGATGCGGGCGGCGCTGGAGCCGGCGCTGGCGGCGCGATTACCGAAAGCGGAGCCTGGATTGCGCCGGCCGGCGGACGCCGCGACCCTGATCGGGCTCTTCGGCGCCCCGCTCGGGCACGGCACGGCGGCGCATCTGTGTGCGCTGGAGCTCCGCGCGGCGGGCGTGGAAGTCGCCGAGATCGATGTCAGCGCCTCGGTCGGCGCGCCTGTCGAAACGACCGCCGCCAGCGCCGGGTCGAACGGCGGCGCGGCGGTGCTGATGATGAACCCGGACACCGCGGTGCACGCCCTTTCGCGCGGCACCGCCGACCTTGTGCGCGGGAAGCGCGTGATCGGCTACTGGGTCTGGGAGCTGGAAGCGCCGCCGCCGCACTGGCGCGTCGGACGCGGCCTCGTCCACGAAATCTGGACGCCGAGCACATTCTCCGCCATCGCCGCGCGCGCCGCTTTCGATGTTCCAGTGACCGTCATTCCCCATCCGGCGGCGTTGCGACCTCCGGCGACGCTGACGTCGGAGATGCGAGCGGCGGGACGCGCGCGCATCGGCGCTGGTGCGGACGACTTCGTCGCGTTTCAGAGCTTCTCTCTCGCGTCCAGTCTCGAGCGGAAGAACCCCCTCGCCGCGATCCGCGCGTTCCGTGATGCGTTCGACGCCGACCCGAAGGCGCGACTCATTATCCGCTTGAGTCAGGGCGATCGTTACCCGCAGGCGCGGGAGCGGTTGCGCGCGGCGGTGCGCGAAGCGGGTGCGGCGGCGACGCTCATCGAGGCGGCGGGCTTCGATGAACTCATGTCGCTCTACGCGGTTTGCGACGTTTATCTTTCGCTCCATCGCAGCGAAGGGTTCGGGCTCAATCTCGCCGAAGCGATGCTCGCGGAACGCGCCGTGATCGCGACGGGCTGGTCGGGCAATCTCGATTTCATGGATGCGGACTGCTCTGCATTGATCCCCGCGAAACTCGTACCGGTGCGCGATCCGCAACGTGTCTACACGGTCGCCGGAGCAAGGTGGGCGGAGCCGGACCATGACGCCGCCGTCGCAACGTTGCGGCGCCTCCGCGCCGATCCGGACATGCGCGCGACGATGGCGAAACGCGGCGCAGAAAAGGCGCGCGCGCTGCTCGGCGGCGGGGCGGCGGCGGGGGCGTTGCGCGCGCCATGACGGTCGCGGTGCTGATCGTCGCCTTCAGCAGCAAGGCGCATCTCGCGCGCCAGATCGCGGCGCTGGAAGCGCAGACCTATCGTGATTTTCGCGCGGTGCTCATCGACAACGCCTCGCGTCCGGAGGAGCGACCCGAAGCGGCGCAGGCGCCGGAATGGCTCGCCATCGTGCAGTCGGAGGCCAATCTCGGCTTCGCGGGCGGCAACAATCGCGCGGCGGAAGCGGCGGGCGATGCGGAATTTCTCGCACTGCTGAATCCCGACGCGTTCCCCGAGCCGCGCTGGCTGGAAGAACTCGTCGCGGCGGCTTCGCGCTGGCCGCACGCGGCTGCGTTCGGTTCGGCGCAACTGCTCGACGCCGATCCATCGAAACTCGATGGCGCCGGCGATGCACTGCACGCGATCGGCATTCCGTGGCGCGGCGGTCTCGGCGCGTCGGCGTCAACACTGCCGCCGGAAGGCGAGACGTTTGCGGCCTGCGGCGCCGCGATGCTCGTGCGCACGGCGGACTTCCGCGCCGTCGGCGGCTTCGATGAACGCTTCTTCTGCTACGTCGAAGATATCGATCTCTGCTTTCGCCTGCGCCTTCAGGCCCGCGCAACAATGCAGATTCCAACCGCCGTCGTGCGTCACGTCGGCGGCGGCGTGAGCGCGCGCGGCTCGGCGTTCGCGGATTTCCACGGCGCCCGCAACAGGGTGTGGGCGCATGTAAAGAACATGCCGGCGCGCCTCTTCTGGCCGCTATTGCCTGCGCACATCCTCATCACGCTCGTCAATCTCGCGATCAACGCGCTGAAAGGTCGACCGCACGGCTGGCGCGGCGTCGCGGCGGCGCTCAGCGGCCTTGGTCCGTTCTGGCGCGAGCGGCAGGTACTGCGTGCGAGCCGCAAGGCTGGCGTCAGCGAGATCGCCGCGAGCCTCGCCTGGAACCCGTTGCTGCTTTTCACCCGCGCTCCCGTCATCCGCCGCGCTTGGCGCGACCGGCCCGCCCGGCCATAAGAACGCCCGCCACCGTGAGGGGACCGCCGTGACCGCACCGACATTCGATCTGAAAGCCGACCCCGCCGGACGTCTCGGACGCTCCGGATTCGCCGCGGCCGCCTATTTCTCCCTTCTCGCGCCCGCCGCCGTCGCCGGCGGCATGGCGCTCGCGCCGCTGCAGGCCCTTGTCGGACTGATCGTGACGCCGTTCAGCCGCGACATGCGCCGGATCGGCCTGTTCCTGCTCGCCGCCGCGCCCTTCATCGCCTTCGCGGGTTGGGCCGCGATTTCGTATCAGTGGTCGCCGGCGCCGCGCCCCGAGCAGGCGGGAAAGGTGATCGGCGGATACGTCTGCGGCGTTCTCTTCGTCGCTGGGCTTGCGGCGGGCGGCGGCAAGAACCGGGCGCTCGGGCGCGCATCACTCCTGTCGGCCGTGATCATCCTGATCTGCCTGTCCGTCGTCGAAGCCGGCGGCGACCTGATGATCAACCGCATGGGCGCCTCGACCACCGATCCGGGCATCATCGAACGCAATCCCGGCAAGGGCGTCTCGATCCTCGTCGTCATCATCTGGGGTGCGATCGGCGCACTGATCGGCGGCGCACGCACATGGCAGCGCCTCCTGTGGCGCGCGCTGCTCGTCTGCGTCGCGCTGTTGTCCCTGCAATTCCACATGGCCACGAATGCGGCGGGGTTTGCGCTCGGGCTCGCCGGATTCACCTTTGGCTGGATGGCGCCACGCGCCGCGCCGATCATTGTCGCCGCGGGCGTCGCCGGCTGGACGCTGGCGGCGCCGTGGGCGAGCGTGTTCATTCTCTCACTGCCCGGCCTGCAGGATCGTCTGCCGATGTCGTGGCGGATGCGCGGCGAGATCTGGCGCTACGCCGCCGCGCGCATCGACGAACGCCTCATCACCGGCTGGGGCCTCGATGGCGCGCGCAAGTTCGGCGAGAACACGCTCAAGGTCGGCGAGATGCAGGTCCAGGCCATCCCGCTCCATCCCCACAGTTTCAGCATGCACGTCTGGCTCGAGACCGGCCTGGTCGGCGCGAGCCTCGCGGCGGCGGCAATTCTCGCGGCGGGGATCATCGCGTCCCGGACGCTGGGCGCCCATCGCGGCGCGGCGGCGGCGGCGGTCGGCGCGATGGTCGCGGTCGCCGCGATCTGGAACGTGAGCTACGGCGCGTGGCAGGAATGGTGGATCGCTGCGGCCTTCACCGCCGCGGGCGCCGCCGCCCTCGCCCGCCGCTAGGTCCTCCTGTAACAGGTCAGCGATGAGCGACACCGATTGGATCGAAAAACTCAAGGGCGCCCGCATCGCGGTGCTCGGCGACGTGATGCTGGACCACCATGTGCACGGTCGGGTGCGGCGCGTTTCCGAAGAAGCGCCCGTGCCGGTGCTGCACGTGCAGTCCGAACGCTTCACGCTCGGCGGCGCGGCGAACGTGGCGGCGAATGCGTCCGCGCTCGGCGCCTCCGCGCGCCTCATCGGCCTCATCGGAGCGGACGCCGCCGGCGCGCAGGTGATGCGGCTGCTCGACGGCGATCACCCGCGGATCACGCCGCGCCTCGCCGTCGACCGGGACCGCCCGACCATCACCAAGACACGCTATCTCGGCGGCCAGCAGCAGATCGTGCGCGTCGACCGTGAGATCGTTGCGCCGTGCACGACAGCCATCGAGGAAGAGCTTCTCGAGAACCTCGAGGAGGCCCTCGCCGACTGCGGCGCGCTCGTGCTTTCAGACTACGGCAAGGGCGTGCTGACGGACCGTGTGCTGGAGCGCGCCTTCGCGCTGGCGCGCGCGCGCGGCGTGCCGACGATCATCGATCCCAAGCGGATGAACTTCGCCGACTATCGCGGCGCGCAGTTGATCACGCCGAACCGGCGCGAACTTTCCGAAGCGGTGCGACTGCCCTGCGAGAATGACGCCGAAGCCGAAACCTCGGCGAACGAAGCCATCGCGCAGAGCGGCGCCGACATCCTGCTCACGCGTTCGGAAAAGGGCATGTCGCTCTTCCGCAAGGACGCTCAGCCGATCCACCTGCCCGCGCAGGCGCGCGAAGTGTTCGATGTGTCCGGAGCCGGCGACACTGTGGTCGCGGTGATCGCCGCGGGCCTCGGCGCGGGGTTGCCGATCGAGCGCACGATGCGCATCGCCAACGCCGCCGCCGGGATCGTGGTCGGCAAGGTCGGCACCGCGACAACGACTGCGGAAGAAATCGCCGCGGCGCTCGCGGGACCGGAGCGACGCGCCTCGCTCGCCCACGCGCAGGCGTTCGCACCGGCGATGACGCTCGAAGAGGCGGCGGCGGTTCGCGCCGGCTGGGCGGCGCAGGGCCTGAGCGTCGGCTTCACCAACGGCTGCTTCGACCTCCTCCACCCCGGCCACGTCTCATTGCTCGCCCAGGCCGCCGACGTCTGCGACCGGCTCATCGTGGCGCTGAACAGCGACGCCAGCGTGCGCCGGCTCAAAGGCCCGACCCGGCCGATCCAGCCGCTCGAAGCGCGCGCGCGGGTGATCGGCGCGATCCGCGGCGTCGACCTGGTCGTGGCGTTCGAGGAGGACACGCCGCTCATGCTGATTCGCGCCCTGCGGCCCGACGTCCTCGTCAAAGGCGCGGACTACAGCGAGGAACAGGTCGTCGGCGCGGATGAGGTGAAGGCGCACGGCGGGCGAATCCTGTTGGCGGCGTTGACCCCCGGGCAGTCCACGACAGCCATCGCCCGCAAGGCCGGCACGGATGGCGGCGCCGCTTCCTGAACCAACGTTCGCTGGCGCCAGCGACGGAATTCCGGTATACGCCCGTATTAATTGTAAATGCCGGAGACGCGACCTGATGGACGCCTTCATACTGCACGCCGACGGGGACGAGGGACACGCGCAGGATCTGGCCCTCCGAATTGCACCGACGACGTCAATCAACGCCAAACTGGCGGCGGGAAGCGCGCTCTCTTTCGGCGAACAGCTGATGGTCCTGGCGGTGTGGTCCGCGGGCGCGGAAGCCGCCGGGCTCGGGCGGCAGCTGACCGATGTTGCACGAACCCTTGGGGATCGCTGCATCGTCGTGCGTGCCGACGGAACGCCGCTCCCGGCGCTCACCGGCGCCGCGCAGGTCGCGGTGCTCGGTCGCGACAATGACCTGCTCGCCATGCTGAAGGTGGCGCGTCTTCGCACGCGCACGGCGGCGGCCCCAACGCCCATGCGCAGCGGCATGCGTATCGCGGGCGTCGGCCCGGGAGTCGGCGTTGGTCTGGCGATCTACGCGGGCATGTTCGTGGCCGCCGGCGCCTGGCGCAGCGACGAGATCACCCAGGCGATTGAAACTGAAAAGGACGCACCGGCGGTCCTTGCGCTGCGTTCATTCCAGACGGCGTTCGACGCGCCGGAAACGGCGCACGTCACCGTGGCCTCTGCAGCGCCCAACGCGCGCTTCATACAGCCCCAGCGCGTGATCGTGACCGCTTCGATGGATTCCGCTGGAGCGCTGCCGGTCGCCGCCGCGGAATCCGCCGATGCGCCGGAGCCGCTCGTGCGCGCTGACGACGCTGAGCGGCTTGGTGCTGGGAGCGCATCAACGGTCGTGACGTCATCGCCGCTCGTGCTGGCGCCGGATATCGTCGGCGCTGCAACGCTGAGTCTTATCTCACTTGACAGCCTGCCCACGTTTGACGCGATCCAGAACGAGGTTTTCTGACGGCTGCTTCGTCACGGTGACAGGCAGCGCGCGTAGGGTCGTTGCCGATCCGATGAAATCGGATCGGGGCTCTAGGTTGTTGATTGGTCGCATTTTCTTCCGACGAACCGGGATCCACTTCGTCGGAAAATGCCCTAGTCGCCTTCGCCGAACTTTTCGGCAACCAGGCGCGTAATCGCCTCCATCGCCTCAGCCGCCTGCGGCCCATCGATGATCACCTCGATTTCGGATCCGAGACCCGCGCCCAGCATCATCAGGTCCATCAGCGATGTCGCGTCCGCTTCGTCGTCTTCGCGACGGACGCGGATCGTCGCCTCATAGGCAAGGGCGAGTTCGGCGAGTTTGCGCGAGGCCCGTGCATGCAGCCCACGCTGGTTGACGATCAGCATCGTTCGGCGGAGCGCCGTCATCGGCTTCGCACGCTGAAATTCACAGGCATCAGGATCCGGCCCCTGCGGACATCGTTCGCGTCCTTGGTCTCATGATCCGCAGAAAAACCCCCAGCGGGTCAAGCCCCGCCGGCGAGTTCAGCAGACGCGACGCGGATGTAGTGACGGCCGGCCTCCTGCGCCATGGCGGCGCAGACCTCCAGCGGCTGCCGCGAACGCTCCACCGCGAGCTTCACGAGCATCGGCAAGTTCACGCCGGCGATGACCTCCACCATGCCCTCATTGATCACCGAGATGGAGAGGTTGGAGGGCGTTCCGCCGAACATGTCGGTCAGGATGATCACGCCGGAGCCATCGTCCACGGCGCGGACCGCCTCCAGGATGTCCCGGCGGCGCTCCTCCATGTCGTCATCCGGGCCGATCGCCACCGCGCGCATCTGGCGCTGCGGGCCGGCCACGTGTTCGGCGGCGGCGACAAACTCATTCGCCAGATGGCCGTGCGAGACCACCACCAGACCGATCATCGATCACTTACCCTTTGAACCAAGCCGGCTCTCTTACCATCAACATGGGGCGGCGCTACCCTGCGCGAAATCAGCGCGCTGCAAATCGGCCCGATTCCGGCTTCCGGGTCTATCGCGCGCCGCAGTCGCCTGTCGCTTCTTGGGCGCTGTCCTGCCGCCTCAAGGATTGGCGCCGAGGGCCGGCAGCTCGACCACGAACCGTGCGCCCGCGACCGTCCCGGGCGCGGCCCCAGGAATGTTCTCAGCCCAGACCCGCCCCTTGTGCTGCTCGATGATCTGCCGGACGATGGAAAGGCCAAGCCCCGAATTGCCTCCAAAAGCGGCGCCTTTTGGCCGTTGCGTGTAGAAACGTGCGAATATCGTCTCCAGGTTCTCGCTCGGCACGCCAGGCCCGGCATCGTCGACGTGCGCCTTCAGCCAGCGTCCGTCACGCCGGTTTTCCTCGATGACATAGACCGTGACGTCGCCCTCCTCCGGGCTGAACGACTTGGCGTTGTCGATCAGATTGCGGAAGACCTGTCCCAGCGGCCCCTCCTGCCCGATCACGATGGACTGGGCCGGCGCCGGGCCGCGGAACACGACGTCCACTTCCCCCTCCCGGCGAGTCGCGCGATAGGTTTCGACGATCTCGGACAGCATCCGCCCCACATCGACCGGCGCGGACGCGCCGCGGGCGGTCTCCGCTTCGATGCGGGAGGCGCGCGAAATGTCGGTGATCAGGCGATCGACCCGGCCGACGTCGCTGGCGATGATCGCAAGCAGCTTTGCGCGCGCTTCGGGATCCTGCACCCGCTGGACCGTTTCGACGGCGCTGCGGATCGAGGTCAGCGGATTCTTGATCTCGTGGCTGACGTCGGCGGCGAAGCGTTCGTTGGCGTCGATCCGTTCCAGCAGCGCGCCGGTCATCTGTTCGATGGCGAGCGCCAGATCGCCGATTTCGTCCTTGCGTCGCAGCACATGCTCGGGCGCCTCGAGCTTCGTGGCGTGACCGAGACGGAGACGGTCGGCGGCCTCCGAAAGCGTCCGCAGCGGCCGCGCGATCAGCAGCGCGAGCAGCGCGGACGACAGCAGCGAGACGATCGCCGCCCCGGCGATGAACGGGATCATCGCGCGGCGTTCCGCCTGCAGGATGTTCTCCACGTCGCCGCTTTCGAGCGTGAGCACCGCGACGACCGCCTGCACGTGCTGGATCGGGATCGAGACCGAGACGACGCGCTGATCCTGATCGCCGCGGCGCTGGCCGGAGAGCGTCTCGCCGCCGGCCGCGCGTTCGACTTCCTGCTTCAGCGTGTAGTCCGGTTTCCACGGCAACACCGTGAATGCGCCGAGGCGGTCCAGCAGCGACTTCTCATCCGGTTCACGCGGTTTTGCGTTCGGCCGCAATGGCGGCAACGGCGCCTGGATGACGCGGTCCGACAGTAGATCCGTATCGGCGACGAGTTCGCCCGACGGCAGGAATAGCCTGACGCGGGTGGCTTCAGGGACCATCAGCCGGCGCAGGACTTCGCGCGCATTGCGTTCGACGAGGGCCGGTTCCGGCTCGCCCTTCGTGGCCGTATCCGCGAGCGCGCTGGCGATCAGTTCGCCCTGCGTCGAAAGGCTTTCGGCCTTCGCGCGGATCAGCTGGGCGCGCATTTCCGCCAGCAGCAACGCGCCGCCGGCGAGAATGGCGAAGCCCACCAGATTCCAGAAGAACAGGAGCCGCGTGATGCGCGAGCTGAGCAGCCCGCGCCGCGAGGCCTCACGCCTCGTTGTAACGGTATCCGACGCCGTAGAGCGTTTCGATGGCGTCGAAATTGTCATCGATCTCCCGGAACTTCTTTCTCAGCCGCTTGATGTGACTGTCGATGGTGCGGTCGTCGACATAGACCTGATCGTCGTAGGCGGCGTCCATAAGGTGATCGCGGCTTTTGACATAACCGGGGCGGGTCGCGAGCGCCTGCAGGATCAGGAACTCCGTTACCGTCAGGCGCACCGGATCGCCGTTCCAGGTGCAGGCGTGGCGGTTGGGATCGAGCGTGAGCTTGCCGCGCACGAGGGGCTTTTTATCGCCGTTCTCGGCGCCGGGAACCGCGCCCTTGGTGCGCCGCAGGAGCGCCTTGACCCGTTCGTTCAGCAAGCGCTGGGAGAACGGCTTCTTGATGTAATCGTCGGCGCCGACATTGAAGCCGACGACTTCATCCATCTCGTCGTCCTTCGACGTGAGGAAGATCACCGGCAGGTTCGACGTCTGGCGCAGCCGCTTCAGGACCTCGAGGCCGTCCATGCGGGGCATCTTGATGTCCAGGATGGCGATGTCCGGCGGCGTCTCCGCCAGCGCCGCAAGCGCCGTCGCGCCGTCGTGATAGGCGCGCACCGTATGCCCTTCCGCCTCGAAGAATATCTTCAGCGAAGCCAGGATGTTTTCGTCGTCGTCGACCAGTGCGATGGCGGCCATCGGTGTTTCGCGCCCCAAAAATTCCGAATCTTGACCTTCGCATATAGAGGTTCGGCCACCGCAGGGAAACCTGCCGGCCGGGACAATAGGTCCGGCATTAGCGGCTCTTTAGTCGCCTGGGCGCACGATGGCGCCATGCTCCGCCTCGCCCAGACGCTCCCCTACAGCCGGTTGCTCGACCTGCTCGCCGGCCTGGACGCCGCCGCCGGCCCCCGAGAAGCCGTCCTGACGGTAATGGGCGAGGAGTTCCAGCGGCTTTTCCTCGGTCCCCAGTGGAGTACGCGCACGCGTCTCGAGCACCTCGCCGAACTCTCCCGTACCGTCGCCGTGGCGCCCCTGCCCCAGCGCGAGCGTGACACGGTGGAAGCCGAACTTGCCCGCCTGTCGTTGCGCATCCTCTGGAGCGAAGGTCTCCTCGGCGACGTCATGACCCCCGAGCCCGCGCCCTCGCTGGTCGCGAGCCGCCTTCTCGAACTCGCCGCTTCCGACCTGTTGCCCGAGGGGGTCGCCTATCTCATCGTGATGAAGCGGGCCAAGGCCCTGCTCCAGCGTCATGACGTGATGGCGGAGGTGGCCGCCGACGACGGTCTTCGCCACCGCCTGCAGGACCAGCTCGCGCGGGCCGAACTCCGCCTGGAGGTCGTGCCGGTGTAGGGCCGTTGGGCGCCGATCAGGCATGCGCACCGGCGTCCGAGACCAGGACCGCGCACCTCCCGGTGCGCATGCGGTGTTTGGTTCATCTCCCGTCTCCGCTTGTTTGATCCGCCCCTGCGCACCGGCGTCCGCGAGCAGGACCGCC
>CAZGYQ010000074.1:18028-18318 GCA_964530695.1 uncultured Caulobacteraceae bacterium | reverse complement strand
CGGCGGTCGTGGAAGAGGTGCGCCGCCAGTTCCGCGAAATCCCGGGCATCATGGGTCGCACGGCGAAGCCTGACTACGGACGCGCGGTGGACATCCTGACCAAGGCCGCGATCAAGGAAATGGTCGTGCCGTCGCTGCTGCCGGTGCTGTCGCCGATCGTGCTGTTCTTCACGATCTGGGCGATCGCGGGAAAGGCCGACGCGCTCGCCTCGCTCGGCGCCATGCTCGTCGGCGTGATCATCACGGGTCTGTTCGTGGCGGTCTCGATGACTTCCGGCGGCGGCGCTTGG
>CAZGYQ010000074.1:0-18018 GCA_964530695.1 uncultured Caulobacteraceae bacterium | reverse complement strand
GACCCCTACAAGGACACCTCCGGTCCGGCCGTGAACCCGATGATCAAGATCACGAACATCGTGGCTCTGTTGCTGCTTGCGGCGCTGGCGCACATCGGCGCGTGAAGCGCCGGTTCACTGTAGACTGAAATGCAGAACGCCCCGGTCTCGCGACCGGGGCGTTCGTGCATGGGGGGGTGTTTCGCCCGAATGGATCAGCGACGGCGATCGCGCGGGTCCTCTTCCGTGCGGATAGGCGGCGTGCCGCCGACGTTGCCGAAGATCTGCTCAAGCAGGCCGAGTTCGCGACCGCGCGTGGGCGTCTTGTCGTCGTTGTACGAGACGACGCGTCCGCGCTCCATGCCGTAGCGGTCCACTGAGGCGACCTTGTCTTCGGCATCGAACTTCACGACGAGAATCTCGCGATTGACGGTCTGCGGATTGTAAAACGCATACCGCTCCTGGATCGTGGTGATGTAGTACCACGCCGGTTGGTCGAACGAGCTCTGCGTCGACGGCGAGCCGAGGCGCGCGAGCACCGTCGATTTCGTGTCGATGCCGGGTTCAACCTTGATCTGGTCCTGTCCCTGGGCGGTGAAGCCATGGGTGTCGCGGATCGGGTTGCAGGCGGTCAGAGCCATGCCGGCGGCGGCGACGGCGACGGCCACACCCAGTTGTCGCAGCGGGAGCTTCGTACGATCCATGCTTCACCTCGAACGCCGTAGTGGCGATATGTTAGACGTCACGCCTAGGCCGCGCCGTGGCCCCCTGCAAGAGGGCGCCCGCAGGCCGGGCGCCGGACGGTGGGAACGGGCGGCGCAGGAGATCGCCTGACCAATGTCATTCCTTCGAATCTTCGGAAATTCCGCCGCAAATGAGGCGGCCGACCGCATTCTCGCGGCCGCCATGCATGCGGCCCGGGCGCCGGACCTGTATGGCGACGACCGCGCGCCCGATACGATGGACGGACGTTTCGAACTGGCCGCCGCATTTGCAGCGCTGGCGCTGCTGCGCCTCAAGGCCGCCCCCGACGCCGATCGCGTGGCGCAGGCGTTCACCGACAAGCTTTTCCGGCTGTTCGACGCGGGACTGCGCGAGTCGGGCGTCGGCGACCTTTCCGTCGCGCGGCGCATGAAGGCGCTCGCGGGCGCTTTCTACGGGCGACTGGCGGCGTATGAGGCGGCGCTGGAGGATGCGACGCGCCTGTCGGACGCGCTGGGCCGCAATGTCTGGAACGACGAACGCGCGTCATTTGCTCCCGAACTTGCCGGCCGCCTGCGCGCCCTGCATGCCCGTCAGGCCGGAGAGCCTCCGCAGGCGCTGGAAGCGCCCGAGGCGTGGCGCGCGGGGGCCTGATTTCCCCCTTTGGCATTCCCGAAGGCGGGCGGTAAGGTCCGCCCGCGCCGGAATCTCGGCGATTTCAGCGGAAACAAAGATGGCCGATGGCCTCGTAATCTCGGTGGACGGCATGGGCGGCGACCATGCGCCGGAGGCCGTCCTCGACGGTATCGAAATCGCCGCACGCAAGTCTCCAGGCGCCCGCTTCCTGATCCATGGGCCCGCCGCTCGGCTGACGCAGATGCTGGAACATCGCCCCGCGGCAAAAGCGGCGAGCAGCGTGTGCGATGCCGAAAAGCACGTCGCCATGGACGTGAAGCCGTCGCAGGCCCTTCGCCAGGGCAAGGGCACGAGCATGTGGAACGCGCTCGTCTCCGTGGAAACGGGCGACGCGCAGGCGTGCGTATCTGCGGGCAACACCGGCGCGCTGATGGCGATGGCGATGATGCGCCTGCGCAAGATGGAAGGTGTCCACCGTCCCGCGCTTGTTGCGACGTGGCCGACAGCATCAGGATTTGCAGCCGTTCTCGATGTCGGCGCCAACGTCGAAGCTGACGGCTCCCAGCTCGTCGAGTTCGCGATCATGGGAGAAGCCTTCCATCGCGCTGTGCGCGGCAGTTCGCGTCCGAAGGTCGGCTTGTTGAACGTCGGCTCGGAGGACCAGAAGGGGCACGAGGAAATCCGCGCGGCCGCGCGCCTGATCCGCGAGGCCGGCGTCGATCTGGATTTCCATGGCTTTGTCGAGGGCGATGATATTTCACGAGGCACGGTCGATGTCGTCGTCACGGACGGGTTCACCGGCAACATCGCGTTGAAGACCGCTGAAGGCACTGCGCGTCTGGTGGCCGGGTTCCTGCGCGAGGCTTTGACTGGCGGACCGCTCGCGCGCATCGGCGCGCTGCTCGCGCTGCCGGCCCTGAAAAAGCTCAAGGACCGCATGGATCCGCGAACTGTGAACGGCGCCGTGTTCCTCGGCCTCAACGGCATCGTCGTGAAAAGTCACGGCGGCACAGACGGTCTCGGCTACGCGGCTGCCGTCGATGTGGCGATACGCATGGCCAAGAGCCATTATCGCGACGAGGTGGCCGCCAATCTCGCACGTCTGAACGCGGCTGCGGCGGTGACGTCCGCGGCCGCCGCAGCCCCGGGGATGTCCTGATCCATGCGGCGCTCCGTTCTTGCCGGCGTCGGGGGCTACCTGCCCGACCGCATCCTGACCAACACGGAACTCGCCGGGCGCGTCGAGACCAGCGACGAATGGATCACAGAGCGCACCGGCATTCGCCAGCGCCACATCGCTGACGACAGCCAGAAGACATCCGATCTCGCCATTCATGCAGCCCGCGCGGCGCTCGCGAACGCGCGCATGGACGCCTCCGAAATCGACCTGATCGTGCTGGCCACGGCGACGCCCGATCTGACGTTTCCCGCCACCGCCGCCCGCGTGCAGGCCGCACTCGGCATCACACAGGGGGCGGCGTTCGATATCCAGGCGGTGTGCTCCGGCTTCATTTTCGCGCTGGCGACGGCTGACAACGCGCTCGTGCGCGGACAGGCGAAGAACGCGCTCGTCATCGGCGCCGAGACATTCTCGCGCATCCTCGACTGGACCGATCGCGGCACCTGCGTGCTGTTCGGAGACGGCGCCGGCGCGGTCGTGCTCCGTGCGGAGGAGGTGAGCGACGGGCGCGGCGTCATTGCGACGTTCCTGCGCACGGACGGCCGCCATCACGATCTGCTCTATGTCGACGGCGGGCCCTCACAGACGCAAACCGTCGGGCATCTGCGCATGATCGGCAACGCGGTCTTCCGCCAGGCGGTCGAGCACATCTCCGGCGCGATGATCGAGGCCTGCCGGCTGGGCAACGCAAGCCTCGACGACATCGACTGGTTCGTGCCGCACCAGGCCAACCAGCGCATCCTCGACGGCGTGGCGCGGCGCCTGCAGATCTCGACGGACAAGATCATCACGACGGTCGCGCAGCACGGCAACACGTCCGCCGCGTCGGTGCCGCTTGCGCTCAACGCAGGCGTGACGGACGGACGCGTGAAGCCCGGCGACCTTGTGCTGATGGAAGCACTTGGCGGCGGTCTGACGTGGGGCGCGGCGCTTGTCCGCCTTTAAAGGCGCAGCGTGAGATTGGGTTTGACGCTCCCGTTGACGGCTCGTACCGTTTTGCGAACGATTCCCCGGGGCTGAGGGTGTCAGAGAAAACCATTACACGAGCGGACTTCGTCGAGGCGCTGCACAAGCGTTGCGACGTCTCGCGCACGCTTGGAAGCCGCTTTCTTGAAAGCCTCTTGGGCGCGATGGAAGCCGCTCTCGTCGCGGGCGACACCGTGAAACTCGCGCGCTTCGGCAACTTCGTGGTCCGGGAGAAAAACGAGCGGGTCGGGCGCAATCCGAAAACCGGTGAAGCCGCACGCATCACGCCGCGCAGGGTTGTGACTTTCCGGCCGTCCCAGCTCATGCGCCAGCGGGTGGAGCGACCCTTGCGTCGCCGCAGCTCCTGAAACAGCCGATCGCGCGGCCGATCTGATTGCGAAGCAGACTGGGGGACGCTACAAGCCTCCTCCCTCGGGTCGCGGCCCGGGGCCGGTCGGAGCGTGGCGCAGCCCGGTTAGCGCACCAGTCTGGGGGACTGGGGGTCGTGGGTTCGAATCCCGCCGCTCCGACCATTCGCCTCAAGCGTCCGCGGCATGAGACGACAGGACGCCTTGGGAACCTCCATCTTGTCATCGGTCGCCGATGACTCCGCCGTCGGGTCTTGTCGCCATTGCAGTCGACAAGCGCGGCCGAGCCGCGCCGCCTTCCGGAAAGGGGAAGGCTTGGCTTTGAGGGATGATTCGGGCAGGGACGAGCGCCAGTCCGATCATCGTCAGGAGTTTGTCATGCGTCGCACCGGCGCCCGCCATATCGTCGATGCGCTCGTTGCGCACGGCGTCGACCGCGTCTTCTGCGTGCCGGGGGAGAGCTATCTTCCGGTGCTCGACGCGCTCCACGACGTGTCCGACAAGATCCAGCTCATCGCGTGTCGCATGGAGGCGGGCGCCGCGAACATGGCGGAGGCGCACGGCAAGCTGACGGGCAGGCCCGGCGTCTGCATGGTCACACGCGGCCCCGGCGCCACCCACGCAAGCGTCGGCGTGCATACGGCGCGCCAGGACTCCACGCCGATGCTGCTCTTCATCGGGCAGGTGGCGACCGGCGACAAGGGACGCGATGCGTTCCAGGAGGTGGACTATTCCGCCTTCTTCGGGCCGCTGGCGAAGTGGGCGGTCGAACTCGACGACGCATCGCGCACGCACGAAATCGTCGATCGTGCATTCGCCACGGCGTTGCAGGGCCGCATGGGGCCGGTGGCGATCGCGCTGCCGGAGGACATGCTCGCTGCGGAGGTCGAGATCGATGTCGCGCCCGTGCGGGCGCCGGCGCGCGGCGGGCTTGATCCGATGGCGCTCGCGGAGATTGCGACGCTGCTCGGCCGTTCAAGGAAACCCGTGCTGATCCTGGGCGGCAGCGGCTGGGACGAGGCCGCGCTTGGGAATATCCGCGCCTTCGCCGAAAGCGCCGACCTGCCTGTCGTGGCTTCGTTCCGCCGCAAGGATCTCTTCGACAACGATCATCCCAATTTCGTCGGCGACCTTGGCCTTGGCCCAAATCCGAAACTGCTGGCGCGCATCAAAGAAGCCGACCTGCTGGTCACGGTCGGCGCGCGGCTCGGAGAAAATCCGACGCAAGGGTACACGCTATTGAGCCGCGCCGAGACGGCGGAGAAGCTCGTCCATATCCACGCGGGGGCGGAGGAGCTGGGCCGCGTGTGGCCGGCGCGGCTCGCTGCGACGGCGGATGTCCGTGCGACCGCGGCTGCGCTGGGGACGCTCAGGGTTTCGGGTGATTGGGCCGCATGGCGCACCGCGGCCCGCACTGACTACGAGGCGTGGACGAAGCCGATCGCCGTCACGGGTGCGGTGAACCTGTCCGAGGTCGTCGCACACATCGTGGAGGTCACGCCGAAAGATACGATCTTCACCAACGGCGCCGGCAACTACGCGGCATGGCTGCACCGCTTCGTGCGCCACCGCGCGTCCCATACGCAACTCGCACCGACCAGCGGGGCGATGGGATATGGCGTCCCCGCCGCGATCGCCGCCAAGTTCGCCCATCCCTCGCGGGAGGTCATCGCCTTCGCCGGCGACGGCTGCTTTCTCATGACGGGTCAGGAACTGGCGACGGCGGTGCAGTACGAAGCCAATATCGTGATCGTCGTCGTCGACAACGGCAGCTACGGCACGATCCGCATGCACCAGGAGCGCCACTTCCCGGGCCGTGTCAGCGCGACGGATCTGCGCAATCCCGACTTCGCGGCGTTCGCCCGGTCATTCGGCGCGTGGGCGGGGACTGTCGAGAAGACGTCTGAATTCGCGCCGATCTTCGCGGAAGCCCGGCAGGCGGGACGCCCCGCGCTCATCCATATCAAGACCGACGTCGAGGACATCTCGCCGGGCCGCACGATCACGGCGCTCCGCGCGGGGCGCTAAGCCGTCAGCACCACCATGCCGCGCTTGACGCCTTCACGCTGGCTCACGCGTTCGCAGTAGCGTTCGAGGTTTGGAAAACCGGCCAACCCGCCCAGAAGTTGCGGCGCCGAGACGGCCAGATGCGGATAGAGCAGGGCGTCGAGCACAGTGAAGCGTTCGCCGACGAGGAAGTGACGCTTCGCCATGCGCGCCTCGAACACCCGCAAGGTGCGGCGCGCATTCTCGACGAAGGTCGCGACCGCCCAGTCCGCGCGCTCCGGCGCATGATCGCGCAGGTATGAGGCGGCTGCGAACTGCGGGCTCAGGCTCGCCGCGATCGTGAACGCCCAGTAGTCGAACTCCGCCATCTCGCGCGCGCTCTCGGGGCCGAGCTTTTTGGCCTTGCGGGCAAGGTAAAGCGCGATCGCCGCGCTCTCGCCCAGCGTGATCGGCAGACCGTCGGGACCGTGCGGATCGTAGAGCGACGGCGTCCTGCCCAACGGGTTGTCCGCACCGTCGCGAGGCAAGGCCGCCGCGTCGTCGGGCCTGCGCGCGACATACGGCAGCCCTGTTTCTTCGAGCACGATATGCACCTTCTGGCCGTAGACTGTCGGTGCGGAGACAAGTTCGATCATCGTCTGCTCCTATAGCACCTTGCTTGCGCGCAGCGCTTCGATGGCGGCCGCGTCAAGACCGACGATGTCGCGCAGGACGCTCTCAGTGTCGGCGCCCAGCGGAGGCGGCGCATGCTCCACGCGCGGCGGCGTGCGCGATAGCTTGAGCGGACTTGCGACAAGCGTCACCTCACATCCGTCGGCGCGCGTCATCGATTGCGCCATGCCGCGGGCGCGCACTTGCGGATCGGCGAACACCTGATCGATCGTGTTGATCGGCCCGCACGGCACGCCTGCAGTCTCGAGCGCGGCAATCCACGCGCCGGTTGCGCGCGTCTGCATGGCCGCTGCAACAATCGTCACGAGTTCTTCGCGGTGGGCGATGCGCGCGGGATTGGAGCTGAAGCGTGGGTCATCGGGGAGGGATTCCAGACCAGCTTCGATGCAGAACGCGCGGAACTGTCCGTCATTGCCGACGGCGAGGACGATATGTCCATCGGCGGTGGGAAACACCTGGTAGGGCGTGATGTTGGGATGCGCATTGCCGAGGCGCGTGGGCGCAACGCCGGACACGAAGTAGTTCATCGCCTGGTTGGCCAGCATCGCGGCCTGACAGTCGAGCAGCGCGATATCGACCTGCTGACCTTCGCCGGTTCGTTCAGCGTGACGCAGCGCGGCGAGGATGCCGGTCGCGGCGTACATGCCCGAGAACAGATCGGCGACGGCCACGCCGACCTTGAGCGGTTCGGCGCCCGGCGCGCCATCGGGCTGGCCGGTGATGCTCATCAGGCCGCCCATCGCCTGCACCAGATAATCATAGCCCGCACGCTGCGCGTAGGGGCCGTCCTGACCAAAACCCGTGATCGAGCAGTAGACGATCGCCGGATTGATCTTCGAGACGCTCGCGTAGTCGAGCCCGTACTTCGCGAGCCCGCCGGTCTTGAAGTTCTCCACCATCACCTGACAACCGGGCAGCATCGCGCGGAGAATTTCGGCGCCTTGCGGCTTGGTGAAGTCGAGCGTGACGGAGCGCTTGTTGCGATTGGCGGCGAGATAGTACGCGGCATCGCCGCGACCGTGCGGTCCCTCAAGGAACGGCGGGCCCCACCCGCGGGTGTCGTCGCCGGCGCCGGGCTTCTCGATCTTGATCACCTCGGCGCCCATGTCGGCGAGAATCTGCGTCGCCCACGGCCCGGCCAGGATGCGGGAGAGATCGAGCACGCGAATGCCCGCAAGTGCGCCGTTGGTGTTCATCTGGTGTTTCCGCAGTCGACGCCACAAGCATTAGCACGGCGAACCATTGCGCCACGAGGGCGCATCAGTCGCCCAGCAAGGTGAATTCGCCGGCGCGCACGCGGGAAGGTAGCCCCTCGCAAAAGGCCGCGACCGCTTCGGCGCCGTGCATGTCCACCATGTCCGTCAGCGCGGCGAAAACCGCGGTGGATGCGAGCAGCTCCGGCGCAACGCCCTTGGCGAGTGCTGCGTCCCAGGCGTTCAGGAGGAGGTCAAGCGCGAGAGATTTCTGCGCATCCTCGGAAAGCGTCGGCGTCGACGGAGACGGCATTGCGGTCAGTCCTTGTGGCGAGCGGAGAGCGTGTCTGCCAGACGCAGGCCCTGCGCCTTCAGTTCAAGTTCCTGCGCCTGCGCGCCGGGCGAGCAGGACGGGAAGCGCTCCTCGCCTGCGCGATAGCCGGCGTTGAAAGCGTCGACAAGATCGGTGCGGCGAGGGCCGCCCTCCCGGTCCAGCAGCAGGCGCATATATTCGCGCCACGACTGGTCGCCGCGGCCCGCGCACAGCAGGCGAAGATAGTGCGCGTTGCCGAGAACCTGCGCCAGCTGGCGGGTTTCCATGAGGTATTGCTGGCGTCGCCCCTCCGGCGTTTCGGGCAATCCGGACCTTTGCGAAGGCTGCGCGATCGCCGCACCCGCAATTGCGATCGCGACACTCGCAAGGGTGGTGAGGATCGTCCGTCTCATCGGCCCAGAATACCGATAACCTTGGCGAGATTGCGCGCGTCAGTAGCCATCGGCGGCGCCGTCCTTGCGCATTTCCGTGGCCGCCACGTACACGCCGCGTTCGCCGTCGCGCATGATCGCCTGATAGCCGCCGAAACTGCCGTCGCCGGGGCGCACGTCGTGGCCGCGCGCCCGCAGCGCTTCCCGGATTGCGGGCGTGAAGCCGGTTTCAAGAAACACCTTGCCCTTGCCCAGAGTCGGCTGGCCAGTCGGTTCGGCGTCGTCGCCATGGCGCCAGCGCGCGGCGTCTCCCGCTGCCTGCACGTCGAGGCCGTAGTCGACTATGTTGAGGATGATCTGCACGTGCCCCTGAGGTTGGACATCGCCACCCATCAGCCCGAAGGCGAGCCATGGCTCGCCATTGCGCAACGCGAAGGCGGGGATGATCGTGTGGAAGGGGCGCTTGCCGGGCGCGTAGACGTTGGCGTGAGCGTCAGTGAGCGCGAAAAGCTCGCCGCGATCCTGCAGCATGAAGCCGAGACCGTCGGGCACAAGCCCAGAGCCCATGCCGCGGTAGTTCGACTGGATGATCGACACCATCATGCCGCTCGCATCGGCGGTGGTGAAGTAGGTCGTGTCGCCGCGCCGCAGCACGTCGGGACCGGCGTCAGGCGTGTCCATCGCGCGATCCATGCGGATCATGGCGCGGCGCTGATCGGCGTAGCCGGGCGCGATGAGGCGGTTGAGATCGGCGGGCGCGAACGCGGGATCGGCGAAGTACCTGGCGCGATCCGCGAAGGCGAGCCGTTTGGCCTCGATCTGCACGTGCAGACTATCGGCCGTCTGGAAACCGAGCGCGCGCATGTCGTAGCCGCGCAGGATCTGCAGCATCTGCAGCGCGGAAACGCCCTGCGTGTTCGGCGGCAATTCGCAAAGAGAAACGCCCGCGCGATAATCCACGCACAGCGGATCGACCCACTCGCCGTGGTGGGCGGCGAAGTCCTCGTAGCGCAGCCAGCCGCCGATCCGGCGCATGTAGGCGTCGGTCGTGCGCGCAACCGGGCCTTCGTAGAACGCGCGCCGTCCGCCGCGCTGCAGCGCGCGCAGCGTTCGCGCGAGATCAGGGTTGCGGAAGAGCGAGCCGGCCGCGGGCGTGACGCCGTCTGGCCAGTAGGTGCGCCGCGCGTTGGCGATTTCCTCCAGCTGTCCTTCCGCGAAGGCGCGCTCTAGCCGGCGCTGGTTGTTGGCCCAGTAGAACGCGATGGTCTGCGGAATCGGTGCGCCGTCTTCCGCGTAGTCAATGGCGGGTTGCAGGAGGCGTCGCATCGGCAGACGGCCAAATCGTTCATGCAGCGCGAACCAGCCGTCGACCGTTCCCGGCACGGTGACCGCCGCGGCGCCGAACGGCGGAATGTAGCCGCCGCCCTTTTCGCGCGCGACGCGGCGCAGCGTTTCAATGTCCAGCCCGCGCGGCGAACGCCCCGAGCCGTTGTAACCGTAAAGCTTCTTCGTGCGCGGGTCCCAGACGATGGCGAACACGTCGCCGCCCATGCCGTTGCCGGTGGGTTCCACGAGGCCCAGCATCGCGTTGGCGGCGATCGCCGCATCGACGGCGCTGCCGCCTTCTTTCAAGACATCAACCGCGATCCGTGTCGCCAGCGGATGCGCGGTCGCAGCGGCGCCGTGCGGCGCAATCACAGGCGAGCGCGTCGCCCAGGGCGCGCCGGAAACGCGGTCTCCGCCGCCGTAGCGTGCCTCCACGGGCGGCGTCTGCGCCGTCGCCTGCGCCGCGGCGCAGAGTGCAAAGGCTACGGCGAACAGCGAGTATCGGAGCATTGGTTTGCCTTTCAACTCGTGCGCGGGCGCGCGCAGAACGGTTGCGCATTGAGCGCCGCCTGCAGGTCCACAAGCTTGTTGCGGTCGCGGAAGGGGCTCCAGTACCGTGACGCGCCGCGCCATGCGCCTGTGCTGTAGCCGGCGATCACGCCGTCGCGTTCAACCCATCGCGCGAGAATGCGCACGCTGCAGGCGATGTTGGTCTGGGGATCGTGCAGCTGTTCGGCGTTCGTGATGGCGCAGCCGTAGCCGTTGGCGCTTTCCTGCGAGAGCTGCAGCAGACCGCGGCTGACGACGCGACGGCCAGCGTTGTCGGAGAAGGACTCCGTGTAGCGGACCGAGGGATCGAAGTTGCTTTCGAAGCGCGCGAGTTCAGCAAGCAGCGAGACATAGAAGGCGCGCCGGCCGGTGGCGTTCGTGGCGCGGTAACCGGGGCAGAAGGCGTCGATGTCCGTCGGGATGATGGACACGAGTTGCGGCGCCAGCGCATCGACGGACTGGTGCGCGATGGCGGTCCAGGCGCGCCCTTCAGGGCGCACTTCCCAGGCCGCGGCAGGGTAGCCGACCGGGCGTGTCGGTACGCCGCCCAGCGGGCCGCCCGTGGTTTCGCACGCCGCGAGCGTCACCAACGTCGCGACGATAGCCGCCTTGAGAATTGCGCGCATGATGGCTACCCCACCATCGCTGGCGATGTCGCTTGCAGCGCAGATACTCGCGAGATCGCGGCGTGCGCCTCGCGCATGATGTCCTCGATGATGGCGCCGGCGGATTTCACGTTGCGCACGCCGCCCGCGGACTGGCCCATGGCGAAACAGGACCGGTCGAGGTCGAGGCCTTCCATCTGGCCGCCGATGCCGCCGATGACGCCAGTCTGCACGCTGAGCGCGGCTTGCATCGGGAAAGGCTGGATGTCCTGCGGTCGCCGCTCCCAGTCATCGACGTATCCGTTTTTCTTCACGCGCATGGGCTTGCCGGAGTAACAGCGCGTGCGGATCGTATCTTCGTCTGTCGCCTCGACGATCGCGTCGCGGTACATCTGCGCAGCATGCGCCTCTGTCGAAGCGATAAAGCGTGTGCCCATCCAGACGCCTTGCGCGCCCAGTGAAAGCGCCGCCGCGAGACCGCGACCATCGTAGAGGCCGCCTGCGGCGATGACGGGAATTTTCACGGCTTCCACAGCCTGCGCAACGAGCGGGGCCGTGCCCACAAGTCCTGTGTGCCCGCCGCCTTCGCCGCCCTGGCAGATCACCGCATCGCAACCGGCCTGCTCGGCCTTGACTGCATGTTTCACCGCGCCGCACACGACCATGACCTTGAGTCCGGCCTTCTTCAGCTTCTCCATGATCGGCATCGGCACGCCAAGGCCGGCGATGAAACTCGAGGCGCCTTCGCCGATGATCACGTCCACCGATTCCGTCAGCGACTCCGGCGAAGCGGCGAGCAGATCGACGCCGAACGGACGCGACGTGAGCGAGCGCGTCTTCTGCATCTGCTCCTTGATGAACCTGGCGGATGTTCCGGCCATCCCGAGCACGCCGTAGCCGCCGGCGTTGGAAACGGCGGCGGCGAGTTCCGCATAGGAAACGCCGCCCATACCGGCGAGCAGGATGGGGTGCTCGATCTCGAGCATGTCGCAGATGGGTGTGCGCAGGGACATGGGGGCTCCTTGGTCTCCTGTCAGTTCTGACGCGGACGCCCGTCTGCGTCCATCTGCGCAATCCATGCGCGCACGATTTCGACGCCTTCCGTATGGACAATCGAGCGCCCGAGCTCGGGCATCATCACGCCTGGGTCACTGCTCTGCATGCGGTGCAGGAGAATGGAACGTTCGGGGTGACCGGGATCGATCGCGTAGCTCAGATCGGCGGACGCGCGACCCGCCGCGATCGGGCGCTTGCGCAAGCCCCATCTCGCCGGGTCAGTTTGCGTTGCGCGAAGATCGAGACCCGACGTGTTGGCCGGACCGCGGGGATTGTGACAGTGGGCGCAGTTGATATCGAGATAGGCGCGTGCACTCGACGCCGGACCGGATGAGGGAGCGGGCAGGGCGACCGGCGCGCCTTCGAGCAATCCCAGCCTTGTCCAGCGCGCCAGCTCCGTCTCCGCACCGTTTTCCAACGTATGTTGCAGGTGAACCGCCGAAGGGCCGATTGGCGCGAATGCGCCATCGACCGAGTGGCATCCCTTGCACTGGTTGCGGTTCGGGACCGAGTACGTGATCTCGCGCACGGCGCCGTCGCGCGCGATCCAGCGCACCGGGAACTGTGCCCCGGCGACCTGCAGGCGGGCGTCCGCGCCATCGGCGTTCCAGATGTAGGCGTTGGCCGTCCAGCCCGCGCGGGTGCGGATGAGAAGGCGTGTCTCGACCCGCCGGATGTTCTCAAGCGGCGCCCGCATGTCCGCAGGATACTCGAAGGTCTTGATCAACACCGTCCCGACGGGAAATGCGAACGTGTCATCAGCCCGATACTGCGCGTGCGCGCCCGGGGGCAGAAATACGTATCGACGCTTTGCTGCGTAGTCGGAGAAAAGCGGCACGGGCAGATCATACGCGACCACGCCCGCGCTCGGTTCCCGCGCGGACAGATCCCGGAAGAGACCGTAAGCGCCGAGCGTCGCGGCGGGGCGATCGGCGAGAATGGCGGCGAGGTCGGGGCCGGAGTGGCGCGGCGCGGCAAACGCCGCGCCGGCCGCCAGCAAGAGCGCGAACGCCCCGAGCAGGAACGGCCGCACGCGCGTCAGTCCTGCGGCAGGCGCACGGGCGCGGGTTCGGGGATCACGAGCTTTGAGGGCATTGTCGCGTCGGGCTGGGCATCGGTGATCGAACTGGACGCCACCGAAAGGCCGAGGGAGAGAAAATTGACGGGCTGGTTCGTCGTCGAGCGATTGTCGTAGACGCTGATGCGGACGGGCTCGTCGCGCGGGCGCCCACCCGCCACGAAGATCGTCGCGCCGTCCCACACGATATCGCCGAATGGAACGCCGGCGCTGCGCAGCGCTGCAAACTCGCCGGCCGGCGCAAAGCCGCCGCGGCCGAACACGTTGTCGCGGATGACGATGTCGCGCGGCAGGGCGTTGTAGTTCGGGTCAGTGATCTCCTGGCGATAAGCCGTGATGATCACGTTCGCCGTGCCGTTCTCGGAAATGTCATTCTCGAAGATGTGGACGTTGCGGTTGGCCATGACGATGACGCCGGTTCCGGTAGGCACGCCGGCGACGATGTTGCCCGCGGGGGCGAAGTTGGGCGTGTCGTTCTGGGTGATCTGATTGCGAAACACGCGGGTGGAGTTGCCGCCCGTCTGGGGCACGCCTGGCAGGTCAAACACGAGGATGCCGCCGGTGTTGCGCCGTGCGATGTTGTCGAAGACGTCCGCGTTGATGCTGTTCTCGATCTCGATGCCGGCGACGTTGAATTCGGCGAGTGAGCGCTTCACGATGATGTTCTGCGATTGGCCGACATAAATGCCGGCGTCCGAGGCGCCGCGCACGGTGACGCGGTCGATGAGCACGTCGCGCGAGCCGACGGGATAGACGCCGTAGGCGCCGTTGGCGGGGTTTGGGCCGCGGGTCCACTCGACGCGCAGGTCCCGGAACGTGATCCGGTCGGCGTCCTTCGATTTGATCCCATCGCCGCGCGCGTTCTCGACTGCGAAGTCGCGCAGCACCACGTCGTCGGCGGTGACCAGAAGACCTTCCGCGCCGCTCGTCTGACTGGTGAACGACAGGATCGACTTGTCGGCGCCTTCGCCGCGGATGGAGACGCGGTCAATGTCGAGGGAGAGCCCGGCGGCAAGCTCGAAGCGGCCTCGGGCGAGGCGAACGCTGTCGCCGGGCCGCGCCTCGATCAGCGCGGTCTGCAGCTGCGTCTGGGATTGCGGGCCCGGTCGGATGCGAAACGTCCGCGCCTCGGCGGGCGCGCTCAGCAGGAGGGCAAGGCCGGCCGCGGCCGCCAGTGTGCGAAACATTGTTCGGTCTCCCCAGGAAATGCGGGGACCATCAACGCCGCGCGCTCCCCTGTAAAGGCTGGCGCACCGTAAGCGCGCCGGTGCGGCTGGCGACGATGGCTCCGTGTCTGCGAATGACCACCTCGGCGCGGTATGTTCCTGCAGGCCAGACCGCGCCTGGGCGACGCTTGCCGACGAATATGGCGTACTGCGCCTGGTCGCGCGTGTGCTGCGTGCGGCTTTCGGCGAGGATCGCGGCGTCAGCCGTCATGAGCCGCAGGGTCGTGTCGTCGCCCTGCCTGACGCCCATGATGATGACCCAGGCCACCATTGCGGGGGCGTGTCGCGATCCCGTCGAGTCGGGCGCGTTATCGGCATGCGTCGCCTGCGACGGGGGCGCATCCGAAAAGCCCATGTCGACGACGGCGGTGGCGAGGTATGTGGGCGGGTGCGCCCAAAGGCTGCCCGCCGCGCGCGCACGCGAGGCGCCGCAAGCGCTCTGGGCGATCGGCGCGTTGACGAACGGGTCGATGACCTGACCGCGCCGGCGCACTGACATGTGCACATGCGGAAACTCCGTGGCCCCGGAAAGTCCGACAAGTCCGACAGCGTCCCCCCTTGAAATCCGCTGCGCCGGACGCACCGCGATCGAGCCCCGCCGCATGTGGCAAAGTTGGGTCTCAAGGCCGGCGCCATGATCGATCACGACGCCGTTCCCGCAATCGCGATCATGTGCGGGTGCGATAGCCGAAGCACGGAATACGCCGTTCGGCTCGCCGTCGCGAACGGCGCGCACGACGCCGTCTGCTGGCGCCACCACTGCGAACCCCGCGCGCATTGCGCGCATAGGTATGCGTATGTCGAGGCCGTCATGCCCGTCGTAGGTCAAGGGGCCGCAATCGCGATCAGCGCGCGCTGGCCCGGGAGCGAGGTCGATCCAGTTCTGGACGAAGCACGTCTCGCCAAGGCGGCAGTCGATCGGCAGCCGGAGTTGTTGGGCATGCGCCGCGAGTGGCGTCAGAAGCGCAAGAAGCGTGAGGGCCGCGCTAGAGTGACAGAGCCTGGACCAGACGCCCTTGCTCGTAGCGACCAGATTCAAGCACCTCGCCATCAGAGGCCCACAGAGCGCCAAATCCATCCGGAATTCCGTTCCTGAATTCGCCTTCGAACCGCTGGCCGTCGGGACGCGTTTCGACGCCGTGGCCGGTAAGCGCGCCGTTCACGACCGCGCCCGCCTGACGGATTCCGTCCGCGCGCATGATGACTCCCATGCCGGCGAGCTGGCCGCCCGTGAACTCGCCGCCATACCGCGTGGGCCGGCCCGGCGCGCCGCTGGCGCTTTCGAATATTCCGACGCCGCTCCACGCGCCCGCCACAAGCTGTCCCTGGAACCTGTCGCCGGCGAGGTGGGCGTCTCCCTGCAGATAGACGCCGAGGCCGTTCGGTTTGCCGCCGGAGACTTCGCCTTCGAAGATGTCGCGATCACGGAACCGGATGACGTCATAGCCGCGCGCGCGCGCGCGCGCCTGGGTCGCCGCCGCGAGCGCCATGTTGGAGGCGCGTTCCGCCTGGGTTTGTTTCGCCGCTGCTTCCTTGGCGGCGTCCCGCGCCGCGCTCACCGCTGAACCTACAGTGGGATGCAGCCGGGCGAGATCGAAGGGAGGCGCGCCGGATTGGCGTGTCGCACTCGCAAGCCGCGTCCGCGCCGCTTCAGCCTGAGCCTTGAAATGCCCGTCGGGGAAGGCCCGGAGGTAGAAGTCGTATGCGGCTGCTGTGTTTGTCTGCAGCGCCGCGGTCCACGCCTGGGCTTCCGCCTGTGCAGTGGCGCTGGCCTTGGCTTGCGACGCGACCGCCTCGATCGCCTTGGCTTCGCGCACTTCGGCCGCAGCCTTCGCGACCTTCTCCTGCTGCGCGTTGCCGCCGACGATATCGATGAAGTTGACGCTGTTCGACACGGCGCCGATGCCTGCGCCGAGCAGGCTCACGAGGCCTACCGCCGCAGCCAGTCTCGGGCGCGATTCGGCCAGGTCCTTGATCGTTTCCCAGTTCATCGCGCACCCCTGCCGCCGACCAGCGAGTCCCTGCGACCTTACAAGCCTCGATGGCAGGGGGAAATGGCCCTTTTGCGGCGCACAATCGCCGGTTATCCGGGAAAGCGCTCAGCTGCGGCGCGGATGACGCGCTCGGTTTCCGCCCACAGGTCGAACCGCGCAAGATCTGCGAGAGGCGCAAATACCGCCTCCGTCGCGTCGTCGCCAGGAACCGGCTCTCCGCCTGTCCACTGCGCAGCGTAGTCGATCAGCAGGTAGTGCGCCCACAAGGCGCCGGTCTCGCGCGAGCGAAACAAGCCGTCGACAACGTCAATCAGCCCGAGGAGGCGCGCCTGTACGCCGGTCTCCTCCAATAACTCCCGCAATGCGGCTTCAGCTGCGGTCTCGCCCCATTCGATGCGCCCGCCGGGCAGGGACCATTCGCCCTGTCGCGGCGGATTGCCCCTGCGGATCAGGAGGACCTCGCCGCCCCTAAGGCAGACAATGCCCACCGCGGGCACGGGCGCTGCTTGAGTGTTGTTCATGTCGCCTGATTGCGGTTCAAAACGGGGCGTCTCGAAATCGCCTTGAGCGCGGATGTAGTATGTTCGCGCCACGGGAGCCACCGCATGCATCGTCTGGTGTACATTCTTGCGGTTGCCGCCGCAGCCGCATCACCCGCGCTCGCGCAAAACGGGCGAGTCGCGAACCATCTCAGCGCGCCTGAAGCGCGCCGGATTTTCTACGGCATCGACATGCAGGGCGAGCATCAGCCATCGGGCGACGACTGGCGCGAGTGCATCGATCCCGATGGCAAGACAGCCTACTGGTTCAATGGCGCGTACGATGAGGGTCGCCTCGTGATCCGCCGCGATGGCGCGCTCTGTTTCAGCTATGCCTCGAGCGGCTTCCGCAGCGAGGCGTGCTGGCTGGTGAAGCGCATCAGCGCGACGAACTACCGATTTGAGAGCGTCGACGGCAACGATGGCGTCTTCATCACCACGCGAACCCGTCCAGCCCAGTCGTGCCCGGGGCGCGAAGCGGCGGTCTCCTGAAGTCTCAGGCAGGCTCGAACAGGACGCGCGGGTTCATGATGTTGTGCGGATCGAGCGCATGCTTCACCGCGCGCATCGTCGCGAGGGCGACGGGATCCTTGAATCGCACCAGCTCCGAGCGCCGGAAAACGCCGATGCCATGTTCCGCGGAGATCGAACCTCCAAGCGCGTAGGCCGCGTCGTGGACGGCTGCGCTGATCTGTTCACTGGGGAAGGGGGCGTCCGCGCTCGCGGCGATCGCCGTGTAGTGGATGTTGCCGTCCCCGGCGTGCCCGAACGCAACGATGCGCGCGCCGGGGGACAGCCGTTCCACCGCAGCGCCCGCGTCGCGCAGGAATGCGGGCACCGCCGAGACCGGCGTTGACGTGTCATGCGACACCTGTGGCGTGTTCACCGTCCGGTGCGCGGCGGCCATCAACTCGCGCAGCGACCAGAACTCGGCTGCGGCCTTTTCGGACTCGGCAATCGTCGCATCCCGCGCGACGCCGGCTTCAATTGCACACGACAGCATGGCCTCGATAGTGTCGCGAAAGCCCTCTGCGACGGCGCTCTCGAACTCAAGCAACGCAAGCCACGGCGGCGGCGGATTGAACGGCGCGCGCACTCCCGGCAAGTTCAAGGCCAGTTCGACGCTCGTACGGTTCATGATCTCGAAAGCGGCGAGCGCTCCGGTTTCGTCGCGGGCGCGCTGGAGGAGTTCGAGCGCGGCTTCTGGCGTCTCTAGCGCGGCCATCGCAACGAGCTG
>CAZGYQ010000073.1:0-18324 GCA_964530695.1 uncultured Caulobacteraceae bacterium | reverse complement strand
TTGTCGGGGTTGAGCGCATCGATGAGACGGATGAGGTCGTCGGGTTCGAGGCTCGGCCCGCATTTCATGCCGATGGGATTCTTCACGCCGCGCATGAATTCCACGTGCGCGCCGTCGAGTTGGCGGGTGCGATCGCCGATCCAGAGGAAATGCGCGCTCGTGTCGTACCAGTCGCCGGTCGTGGAATCGACGCGGGTCATGGCCTCTTCGTACCCAAGCAGCAGCGCTTCGTGAGAGGTGTAGAAGTCCACCTGCTTCATCTGCGGCGTGGTCTCGGGCGTCACGCCGCACGCGGCCATGAACTCGAGCGCCTCGGAGATCTTGTCGGCCATTTTCTTGTAGCGTTCGCCCGCGGGGCTGTCGGCGACGAAACCGAGCGTCCAGCGGTGCACGCTGCGCAGGTCCGCATAACCGCCCTGGGCGAAGGCGCGGATGAGGTTCAACGTGGCGGCGGACTGCGAGTAGGCGCGGATGAGGCGCTCGGGATCGGGGACGCGCTCTTCCGCCGTGAAGTCCATGCCGTTGATGTTGTCGCCGCGGTAGGACGGCAGCGTCACGCCGCCCTGGGTCTCCGTCGGCTCCGAGCGGGGCTTGGCGAACTGCCCGGCGATGCGGCCGAGCTTCACCACGGGCTTGCCGCCGGCGAACGTCAGCACCACCGCCATTTGCATGAGCGCGCGGAACGTGTCGCGGATATTGTCCGGGTGGAACTCCTTGAAGCTCTCGGCGCAGTCCCCGCCCTGTAGCAGGAACGCCTCGCCCGCCGCGACCCGGCCCAGCGAGGCCTTCAGGTTGCGCGCCTCGCCCGCGAACACGAGCGGGGGATAGTTCCGCAACGTCTCCTCGACCCGCGCCACGGCGGCCATGTCGGGATAGTCGTTCGGGATGTGCTTCGCCGGCGCTGAGCGCCACGAGCCAGGGGACCATTTTTCACGCATGGCCCCTCCTTAGCAGAAACCATGCGCTCCATGGAAGCGAATGGGCGCCTTGAGGGAGATCGTGCCCCGGCATTGGGGGCGCCCTTGGGTTCGCCTGAAAGGGGCGGCCATGATGTCCCCACAGTTGCGTCCGATTGCAAACACCTGAACGAAACGGCAAGGTTTGGGCCTACGGGGGCAGGCAATGGCGATCGCCGCATATCTCTCCTACGGCGCGGAGGATTCCGCGGCCGCGTGCGACATCGCGCGCGAGCTGGAGGCGCACGGCCTGCCGGCGACGCTGACGGCAGTCGACCGCGCCCAGGCCATCCTCGACGCGCGCTGCGTCGTGGCGCTGGTTTCCCCCGCCGCCGAGGCCGACGCCGCCTCCGCCGGCGACCTCGCCTTCGCGATCGCCAACGGCAAGCCCATCGTGCCGGTTCAGTTGAAGGACATGCCCGGGGAGGGCGTACGCCCCGTCCTCGACCTGCAGAACCGCGTGGACGCACGCGAAGGCCTCTCCAACCCCGTCTTGTCGGCCATCGTCGCCGGCGTGCGCGTGTTCGCCGAGGCCGGACGCGCGATCGCCATGCTCAACATCAAGGGCGGCGTCGGCAAGACGGTGCTGGCGGCAAACGTCTTCGCGGCCGCGCACCTCGAACTCGGCAAGTCGGTGTGCTTCGTGGACCTCGATCCCCAACACAATCTCTCGCAGTTCTTTCTGCCGCCGGAAGAGCGCAACCGCGTGCGCGCGGACGCGATGACGATCTACTCGGCGTTCATCGCCAAGGGCCCGCTGTCGACGCCGCGCGAGACCTTCGCGCGCATGCCCATCCAGCTCAACCGCACGCGCGGCATGGGCAAGCAGCGCTTCGATCTCGTTGTCGGCGACGAGCGCCTGTTCGAGTTCACGCTGGACGGCCGCACGGAGCGCGAACGCGCCGACGCGCTGTCGCGCTTCCATGATCTCATGGCGCAGCTGCGCGCGCGGTACGATCTCGTTGTCATCGACGTGAACCCTTGCGCGACCTTCCTCACGCGCTGCGCGATCACCGCGTCCGACCATATCGTCGCGCCCGTGCGCCCAGAAAAATACTCGCTCACCGGGCTCAACATGCTGGAGCAGGTGACGCGCCAGATCCGCGGACGGCCGCTGAAATCGAGCGAATTCTCGGTGCTGCTGAACGGCGTCGCCGACCGTCCGCGCACGCGCGGCGGCTACGACGTCGACCAGGCGACGCGCGAGGAAATCGCCGCGGCGCCCTTCTTCGGCTCGGCGCTGCTTGGCCCGGCGATCCCCTACACCACGCACCTGCGCACCACGCCGATCGACCGCTACGTGGTGAACCCGATCTCGCTCACCGCGATGAAGCAGTTCGCGCAGCGGATGCTGAAGGAAGCGCTCGCCTCCGCCGCCATCGACATCATCAAGCGCGCAGGCGCGTGACGCCATGGACGAGGCGACCCGCAAGACGCTGAAGAGCCTGCGCCGGACGCGAACGCCCGCCCAGATGAAGTCCCTCTTCAAGGCGGTGCGCGCGTCGAGCGACGCCGACCTCCTCGCGCAAGCCGCGCCGCCGAAGAAACGCCCCGCGGCGAAAGCCGATTTCGCGACCAAGCTCGCCGCGCGCTTCGCGGTCATCCAGGGCCCCGCCTCCGACAAGGCCGATGCGCTTCTCGGCGTTCTGGAAGAAGCGCACGGCGCCATCGGCATAGCGGGCGGCGGGCTCGTTCCGGTGATCCGGCGGCTCGCGAAGCGGTTTGGGGAAAAAGAGCTGACGCGCGCCGCCGATACGCTGATGAACCGCCTCGAGGCGATGGGTTCGACGCGGGAGCAAGTGAAGTAGCGGCGGGCGCCTACGTCCTTCGCGCCACGCTGGGGCTCTTGCCCGTCCATCGCTTGAACGCGCGCGAGAACGCCGCGGGCTCGGAAAAGCCCACGAGATAGGCAGTTTCGTTCACCGAGACCTTCCTGTCCGCCAGATAGTTGATCGCCATCCGCCGGCGGAGGTCATCGAGCACCGCTTCGTAGGTAACGCCTTCAGCCTTCAGATTCCGGTAAAGCGTCTGACGGCTGACGGCGAGCTTTTCGGCGATCATGTCCATGCTTACCTCGCCAGTGTGCAGGATCGGCACCAGCAGCGCCTCCATCCGGCCCCGCGTCGTCTGCGCATCCTTGAGGCTCTTCAGCAGCGCATCCGCGCGATCGCTCAGCACGGCGAACACGTAGCGGTTCACCGGCGGCTGACGCAGCGCGATGAACGCCGGATCGATCCGCATCGCGTTCCAGTGACTGCCAAACACGACGGGCGCCTGGAATACGCGCGCATACTCCGCCGCATAACCCGGATCGGCGTGCATGAAGTGGATCGTGCGCGGATAGTCGAGTTTGCGGAACTCTTCCGAACCCGCGAACATCGCGCGCGCATTCCACACAAGTCGCGCGAACTCGGCCTCCGCCATCGCCGGATTGGCCGCAAACATCTCGTGCGGCAGCTCGATCCAGAGCTCGCCATCCTTCCACACGCCGCGCATGAGCGTCGCCGGTTCGGCGCGCGCATCGTCGACGACGAGGGCTGCGTACCGGTTAAGCTGGCGGCCCACGTCGAGCGTCGTCTCGCAGGCCTCGCAGATGAGGCCGACGATGGAGATGTCCTGCATCCGCACCGCCTCGCCGAACTGGAGCGCGATGGCGGGTTCGCCGGTGAGTTCGGCGGCGGCCCCGAAGAGCGCGAGATATTTTTCGAAGCCGATCCGGTTGTCCTGGGCGCCAAGTTCATCCTCGCCAAGCCCCGCAGCATCGAGCAGCGCCGCACGATCGGCGCCCTTCGCTACGGCGAACTGGAGCAGCGCCCTCGGATAGCCGGCGGCGATCGTGGTGCAGCTCATCGCGCCTCGGCCTCGCTTGCGATGCGTCGGATCATGTTTTTGATGCCTCGCGTCATGTCCGCGGCCCATCGCCTGCCCGTATGAACCATATCGTACATCGATATGGGCCGTCGAGCGCGCCGCGCCGATGGTCGAGGAGCCTTCATGCCTTCGACTTTGAACCGTACGTGCGCCGCCTTCGCCGTGTCCCTCGCTGCGGCGGCGCTAGCCTTCACGACGCCCGCCTTCGCCGACCGTCTCGAGGTCGCCGCAAGCGCGCCTCTGGCGGCGCGTCTCGGCGCGGACGCGCTCCTTTATCTGCACATCGGCGGCGGCGCGGTGGGTCTCCTCAGCGGCGCGGTCGCGCTGCTCGCGCGAAAGGGCGCGACGCTCCACCGGCGCGCCGGCGCAGTTTTTCTCGCCTCCATGCTTGTCATGTCCGGCATCGGCGGCGCGGTCGCGCCGTTTCTCCACGACCGCATCTCCACGGTGGCGGGGTTCATGACGTTCTATCTCATCTTCACCGGCTGGCTGACCGCACGCCGCCGCGAGGGCGTCAGCACCCTCGAGCGCCTCGGCCTCGCCGTTGCGATCGCCGGTGTGGCGAGCACGGCGACGTTGACATGGATGGCCGCACACGCGCCCGAAGGCACGCTCGACGGTTCGCCGCCACAGGCCTTCTACATCTTCCTGTCTGTAAGCACGATCGCGGCGCTCGGCGATCTCAAACTCGTCTTGCGCGGCGGGATCGCCGGCGCGCAGCGGATCGCGCGGCATGTGTGGCGCATGTGTTTCGGGTTGTTCGTAGCCTCGGGATCGCTCTTCCTCGGCCAGATGCAGGTGTTTCCGGTCTGGTTCCGCGAATCGCCGGCGCCTTACGTTCTCGCGCTTGCGCCCTTGCCGTTCCTCCTCTTCTGGATGCTTCGCGTGCGCCTCGCGAAGAAATACCGTGGCCACGCGATAGCGCAGTGAAGGAGCAGAGATCATGCTGGAACGCATTCTGCCGCGTGTGATCGACAACGTCTTTCGTGGCCATCCGCTCGCGCTCTGGCTGTTTGCGCCCGTTGTGGCGCTGAAACTGCTGATGGGCCTGAATGTCGCCGGCCTCAATCCGTGGGTGCGCAGCCGGTACATCCTGCAGACCGTCGACGCCGTTCCCGTGGACACGTTTCCGGCGGCGGCGGACTCGGCGGTAAGCTTCCTGTTCCAGTGCTGGGGGCTTGGCCTCTTTGTCCTCGCGGTTTTGTGTGTTGTCGCGCTCGTGCGCTATCGCGCGATGGTTCCGCTCATGATTTTCGCGCTCGCGATCGAACAGGGCGGACGCATGGCGATCGCGCGTCTCTACGCGTCCCCGCACAGGGAAGGCCTGTCGGCGGCCGTGCTGATCAACTGGGGCCTCGCGCTGGCGCTGCTCGCGAGCCTGCTGCTGTGTCTCGCGCCGCCGCGCGCGGTTAGCAAAACCGGCTGACGCAACTGGCGCCGTCACAAGCCTGCGGGGTTGGCGTTTTTCCACTTGCCCGCGGAGCGCACGGGTCTAGGCTTCGCGCCAGCGGGGGCCCGGGTGAGGAGAAACACCAATGGCCGTAGCGAAAGTCATCGAAGTCACCGGCGGCTCGAAGAAGGGCCTTGAGGACGCGATCATCCAGGGCGTGTCGCGCGCGTCCGACAGCCTCGATCAGGTCGAAGGCGCCTGGATCCAGGACATCAAGCTCAACATCAAGGACGGCAAGATCGACGAGTGGCGCGTGAACATGAAAGTCACGTTCATATTGAAGTGACGCGCGGCGGCGGAGGCCGTCAGCGGTCGGCGATCGTCGCCTGCTCGCGCACCTTGCGGCCCCACTGCCAGAGGCCGAGGGCCAGCAAGAGCATGCCGCCGATCATGCCGAGATAGCCGCTCATGTTCTCGCGCAGCGCGTCGCGCAGCGTGAACGGCGTGTAGAGCGCGATGGCGATCACCAGCCACACGAGTGCAGCGCCCGTCTTGATCAGCGTGTCGCCGAACAGGAACTGGAAATCGACGCTGATCTTCGAACGCTGGGCCATTCGCGCTGTCTCCGGGTGCTGGGCGGCTATAGCGCGAGTCGCCTCGGCGCAGGATGCCCCCTGTCCGCCGGGATGCCCTCCAGGCGGCCACGGGGTCATGCGAGCGGATTTCGCGCCGTCCGCGTCGCTGCTTGCCGGGGTCGGGGCAAGGGTTAATGTCGTCCGCCTTCTCCCGCCGGGCGGACCCTGTCCTGCCGGAGAGGGCGCTTGCGATCAGGGAAACGGGAAATCGCCATGACATCGTTCCGCTCCGGAGCCGCCGCCGCCGCGCTCGCCGTCCTTCTCGCCGGATGCGCGCTGATGGGCGAGTTCACCCCGTCCGATTCCCTGATCGGCGCGTGGCAGGTCGAAGACATCGACGGCCAGGGCGTCAGCGGCGGCCCGGTTGTGGTCACCTTCGACGAGACGAGCCGCGTCTCCGGGTCGGCGGGATGCAACCGCTTCACCGGCGCGTATGCCTACGATTCCGCCGCCTCGACGCTGAGGATCACGCCGCTCGGCTCGACGCGCATGATGTGCGCGCCGGCGGTGATGACGCAGGAGCGGCGCCTGATCGCCGCCCTCCAGGATGTGACCTCGGTTGAATCGAGCGAAGACGGCGCCACCGTGCTGAAGACGCCGACCGGACGCATCCAGCTGCGCCGCCGCGGCGCGCCGCTGCAGACCCCCGCAACCAAGGCCGGCAAACCGCCGGAACCGGCCGCGCCGGCGGCCTCCAATCCCTATGGCGCGTCAACGCCGCTCGCCACGGCGCCGACGGCAGCTCCACCTGCCTACACGCCGCCTGCGTACGCGCCGCCTTATGCGTCCGCGCCGCCGGACGCCGCGCCGGACGTCTCGGCACAGGTCTCGGCGACGGGCGAGCTCTATATCCTTGAACGCATCGCGTTGCCGCCGGGCGCCGTGGTGCGCATCCAGCTGCGCGACGCCGCGCGCGCCGGCGCGCCGGCTCTCGTGCTCGCGCAACAGGAATTCGCGGCCGGCGCCGGCGGGCCCTACCCATTCTCGATTTCCGCGCCGTCCAACGTGGTGCCGGCGAATGCGCGGCTGACGCTGTTCGCGCAGATCCTCTCCGCCGGACGGCTTCTCTTCATCACCGATACGAACAATCCGGTGGCGGCCGCCGGGACGACATCGGCAATGAGCATCCGCCTCGTGAGCGCAGCGCCGGGCGCGCGACCTGCGCCGGCCGGGACGCCGGACGCCGCGCCCCGCGCGGTCATGACGCTGCCGGCGACCCCGGTCGCCACGCCGGCGCCCGCGCCGTCCACGCCGTCCTCGACGCCACTCGCGGGAGGCCCCGGCGCGTTCGCGGCGCCTGCGCCCTCGCTCTATCGCTGCGGCGGCGAAGAGGTGCGCGTGGCGTTCGATGCGTCAATGGCGTGGATGACGACGCAGGATGGCGTGCTGGCGGTGCCGCGCGTCAACCCGAGCGACGATCCCTTCGCACAGCGGATGTACTCCAACAACCGCCTCACCTTCATCCAGGACCAGGGCGCCAATCCGCGCGTGCAGTTCTCCCGCGGCCGCATGGCGCTGATGACCTGCGACAAGATCGGCTGACCTCCTGCCCAAAGGGGACCTCCCGGAAGGGGCGAGAGGCCAGCACACGCTCAGCGCGTGCCGAGGATCTTCTGGAAGAAGAGCGTCTCGGCCTCGCGCTGGGCTTCCTGGTTCGGCTTCTTCGCGAACCCGTGTCCTTCGTCCTTCGCCATCATGAACCACGCCTCGACGTTGTTGCGACGGAGCGCGGCCAGCATCTGCTCGGCCTCGGTGTAGGGCACGCGCGGATCGTTGAAGCCCTGCACGATGAACATCGGGCGACGGATCTTCGACGCGTTGGTGAGCGGCGAAATCCGCAGCAGATGCGCGCGCATTTCCGGAATGCGCTCGTCGCCGTATTCGACGCGACGGAGATCGCGGCGATAGCCCGAGGTGTTTTCAAGGAACGTCACGAAGTTCGAGATGCCGACGATGTCGACCGCACCCGCGAAGCGCTCCGGATAGTGCTGCATGACCGCATAGACCATGTAGCCGCCATAGGAGCCGCCATAGGCGACGAGCTTCGACATGTCGAAGCTCTGGCGCTGGCCGCCCATCCAGTCGAGCAGCGCGCCGATGTCCTTGACGCTGTCCTCGCGCTTCATGCCGTTGTCGAGATCGACGAACCTCTTGCCGTAACCGGTGGAGCCGCGCACGTTCGGCACGACGACGGCGACGTTCAGTTCGTTCACCCAGTACTGGATGGTCGATGAAAAACTCGGCCGCGCCTGCGATTCCGGACCGCCATGGATGTTGATGATGGCGGCGTGCGGCCCCGGCGTCTTCGGTTCATAGACCCACGCCGTGATTTCCTTCGGCCCGCCGGTTGCGCTGTCGAAGGTGGGGAAGCGCACGAGCTTCGGCTCGACGAAACTGCGCGGATCGAGACCGCCCACTTCCGACTGCGTCCAGCGCGTGAGCTGGCGCGTCTGCAGGTCGTAGACGTGCACATCCGACGGCGACGTCGCCGAATTGAGCGTGAGGCCGAGCTTCACGCCCGCCTCGTCCCAGCCGAGACTGCCGATGAGACCGGGCGGGAGACGCGGCGCAGGCAGTTCGCGCGTGGCGCTGCGCAGGCGCATGTCGATGATGTGCAGCTCCGAAGCGCCGTCCACGTTCGCCGTGTAGGCGATGCGCCGGCCATCGGGAGAAAGATCGAAGCCTTCGACGTCCCAGTTCAGCGTCGCCGGCGACAGCGGCGTGCGCGCGCCGGTGGCGAGATCGAGCTGCACGAGGCGCGCGAAGTCGGAACCCTCGTCGGAAACGACGATCACTGAGCGGCCGTCCGCGGTGAACTCGCCGCCGTCATAGGCGACATTGAGGTCCGGCGTGAGTTCGCGCAGCGCGCCCGTGGCCACGGTAAGCAGCCAGCGCCTGGACTTGGTGACCGAGACGCCTTCGTCGAGCAATAGCTGCGTCCCGTCCGGCGACCAGTCGAGCGGGGTCACCGCGCCCTTGCCGTCCAGCACCTGCCGGCGCGATGCGGGGTCCGAGGGATCGGCGACGAACACGTCGTAGTCGCCGCTGTCCTTCGACGCGCGCGACCACGCGATCTGGCGACCGTCACGGCTCCATGCGCCGCCCTGGTTGCGGAAGCCCGCTTCGGTGAACTGCGTTGTACGCCCGCTCGCGGGGTCGAAGAGATAGCCCTGGAAGAATTCATCGCCGCCGACGTCCTTCGTAAAGGCGAAAGAGCCGGTCCCGCGCGGGCGCGCCGACGCGCCGCCGACGGGTTCTGCGTAGAAAGTGAGTTGCCGGCGCGCACCCATGGGCGCGCCGACCATGTGGATCTGCGACGAGTCCGCAAAGCGCGTGGAGATGAGAATGCCGCCGTCCGGCGTGAAATCCTGGAAGCTCGCGCCCCGCGTGTTCACGTACTGGCGCAGGCGCTCGCGGATCGCGGGCGGCGTGTCGGGCACATTCTCCAGCACCAGCTGCCCGCGCTCGACGCGCGCAACGGCGGGGGCTTGCGTCTGCGCGGGCGGCGGCGTGCGCGGTTGCGCGGCGACGGGCGCGACAGCCAGCGCAATGAGCGCGCAGGCGGCCAGAAGGCGATTGGACATGGGCGATGCTCCCCGGATTGATGGGCGCAGTTGTCAGCCGCCGACGACGACGGGTCAACGCCTAAGCGGCCGCCGCCGGCGCCGCAGTTTCCGACAGGGTCTGCGCCGTCGGCGCGAGCAGTTTGCGGAAGAGGAACGCAAACACGAGCAGCATCACCGCGCCGCCCGCGACGATCACGGCGTGCATCGTCCAGAAGGTCACGCCGTCCATCGTCTCCACGAGCCCCGCGATCTTGCCTGTGGCGAGATTGCAGATGAACAGGTTCAGATAATAGACGCCGATGAACATGCCGCCGACCTGCCGCGGCGCCGCGCGCGAGAAAAGCGCCAGGCCGACCGGGAAGATCATCGCAAAGCCGATGTCGTTGACGATGTGGAAGCCCAGCCCCCAGATCAGCGAGGCCTTCTGGCCGGTCGCCGCTTCGTTGGCGCTGGCGGCGGCAAGGATGAGCGGCGCGCACGCGGCGATCAACGCGCCAATGGCGAGCTTGATGATCTCGTCGGGTTCCTTGGCGTACTTCGACCAGACGGTCCAGAACACCAGCGCGCCGCCCACGGTCACCGTCGAGATGATCGCATCGAGCGACACGAGCCACGAAACCGGCATCTGCTGGCCGAAGAACACGAGATCGTAGTGCTTCTCGCCCCACAGCAGATAGGCGTTGAAGATCTCCTGGTTGCCGATCGCGGTCGCGGCGAGCACCGGCAGCAACGCGACCAGCACGGCCATGGTCGCCCAGTCGCGGCCCGTGAGCTTCGCCTGCGGCGTTGCACGCGCCGCCGCGCCCCGGAGACGCTCCGGCGGCAGGTACTTGCGGCCCGACAGATAGACGACGAGCGCGATCGCCATGCCGACGCCCGCGGCGCCGAAGCCGTAGTGCCAGGCGATCTTCTCACCAAGAAATCCGGTAACGATCGGCGCGATGATCACGGCAATCTGCACGCCGAGAAGGAAATACTGGTAGGCCGAGCTGCGGCGCAGATCCTCGGGTCCATAGAGTTCGCCGACCTGGCTGGCGATATTGCCCTTGAACAGGCCCACGCCGATGAAGAGGCAAGAGATCGCCGCGATGAACGCGACGTCGAAGGCCATCAGGAAGTGGCCCGCCACCATGAAGAGCGCGCCGATGGTGACTGTCATCGTGCGGCCGAGCCAGCGGTCGGCGATGAAACCGCCGATCATCGGCGTGAAATAGACGCCTGCGGAATAGAGCCCTGTGATCGCGGCGGCGGTGGCGACCGGCGTGTCCAGCGCGCCGTAGATGCCGCCGAGAAACGCGCGGAACTGGCCGAAGCCCGCGACGGCGCCGACATGCTCGGGCAGCAACAGGTAGTTGGTGAGATAGAGCACCAGCAGCGCCTGCATGCCGTAGTAGGAGAACCGTTCCCACGCCTCGGCGAAGACGAGATAGGCGAGCCCCCGCGGGTGGCCGAGAATGTCCTTGCCCGCCGGCGCCGCCGGCGTCGCTGCTGCATCCGTCATCGCGTTTCCCCGCTTCCCTTGTTCTTCTTCAGCTCACCACCACGCGCCCGGCTTGGCCGTGAAACCGGCGGCTTTTTCAAGCGCGCTCGCTACTGCAAAAACCGTCTCCTCGTCGAGCGCCCTGCCGATGACCTGAAGGCCGAGCGGCAGGCCCTTGGCGTCGAGCCCCGCCGGCACCGAGATGCCCGGGAGCCCCGCGAGATTGGTCGTCACGGTGAAGATGTCATTCAGATACATCTGCACGGGGTCGCCCGCTTTCTCCCCCAGCGCGAAAGCCGCCGACGGCGCGGTCGGCGTGAGGATGGCGTCGACCTTGTCGAAGACGCTGGTGAAGTCTTCCGCGATGCGCGCGCGCACCTTCTGGGCGCGCAGATAATACGCATCGTAATAGCCGGCGCTCAGCACGTAGGTGCCGATGAGGATGCGGCGCTGCACTTCCTTGCCGAAGCCCGCTGCGCGCGTCGCTTCGTAGGTTTCGGTCAGATCCTTGCCCGCCTTGCGCGCGCCGAAGCGCATGCCGTCGTAGCGCGCGAGGTTCGAGGACGCCTCCGCCGGCGCGATGATGTAGTAGGCGGGCAGTGCGTACTTCGTATGCGGCAGCGACACCGGCACGATCTCGCAGCCGGCGTCTTTCAGTTGCTGGATGCCCTGTTCCCAGAGCGCATTGATTTCCGCCGGCATGCCGTCGACGCGATATTCCTTCGGCACGCCGATCCTGAGGCCCTTCACGCTGCGGCCGACGGCCTTCGTGAAGTCCGGCGTCTTAACGTCGAGCGAAGTTGAGTCCTTCGGATCGTGTCCGCACATGCTCGTCAGCATGATCGCGGCGTCCTTCACGGTCTTCGCGATCGGCCCGGCCTGATCGAGCGAGGACGCAAACGCCACGACGCCCCAGCGCGAGCAGCGCCCGTAGGTCGGCTTGATGCCGACGGTGCCGGTGAAACTCGCGGGTTGACGGATCGAGCCGCCGGTGTCGGTGGCGGTCGCGGCAAGGCAGAGATCGGCGGCTGTCGCCGACGCCGAACCGCCCGACGAGCCGCCCGGCGTGAGCTTTGCGTTCGAGCCGCTGGAGCGCCACGGATTGGTCACCGGCCCGAACGCGCTCGTCTCGTTCGACGAGCCCATGGCGAACTCGTCCATGTTGAGCTTGCCGAGCATGACCGCGCCATCGCGCCAGAGGTTCGCGGTGACGGTGGATTCGTACGTCGGCGTGAAGTCGCCGAGGATCGCCGAGCACGCCGTGGAACGCACGCCTTCGGTGCAGAAGAGATCCTTGATCCCGAGCGGCGCGCCATCGAGGCGGCCGGCCTTGCCCTGCGCGCGCCGCGCGTCGGATTCCGCGGCCATCTTCTTCGCCTTGTCGTGCGTGACGACCACGTAGGCGTTGAGATGCGGGTTCGCCTTGTCGATGGCGGCGAGGAAGGCGTCCGTCAGTTCGACGGAGGAGACCTTCTTCGCCGCGAGGCCGTCGAGAGCGTCGGCTAGGGTGAGTTTGGTGAGATCGGTCATTGCAGCAATTTTTCGTAGAAGATGTTGTGGCCGGTGTCGGCCGGGTAATCGAGAACGGCGCCGCAAGGGCTAAACCCCTGTCGCTCGTAGACGCGCCAGGCGGAGGCGAAGCCGTCCACCGCGCCCGTCTCCAGCACCAGACGCGCAAGGCCTTCGTCGCGCGCCATCGCCTCAATGCGCTCGACGATAGCCCCGCCCACGCCGCGCCCGCGCGCCTGCAGCGTCGTGAACATGCGCTTGACCTCGCCGATCCCGTCGGCGTGCCGCTTGAGCGCGCCCATGCCGATCGCGGCGCCGCCCGCGTCGCGCGCGATGAACACGGTCGTGTCGGGCTGCGCCATCTGCTCGACGGTCATGTGATGCGTGAACTCGCGCGGCGTCTGCGTGAGCGCCCATTCATTGAGCGACGCAACGAGCGCACGCACATCGTCCTGCAGCGCCGTCTCCGCCGTGACGGAAAAGCTCATGACCGCAATCCCGCGACCGCCGCCATGCTCACTCCACAACCTTCGGCACCACGAAGAACCCGTCCTCGCTCTTCGGCGCGTTGGCCAGCACCTTGCGCGCGTCGCCGCCATCGGTGACCACGTCCTCGCGCAGCGGCAGTTTCGCCGCGACCACGCTCGTCATCGGCGCGACGCCCTCGACATCCACCTCGTTGAGCTGCTCGATCCAGGCCAGGATGCCGTTGATCTCGGCGGCCATGGGCGCAAGGCGCTCCTCCGGCAGCGCGATCCGCGCCAGATGCGCCACCCGGCGCACGGTGTTCTCGTCGACGGCCAAGGGGCCCTCCTGAAATGCGAAGCGGGAGCGCTAGCAGCGGCGCGGTCCCCCGGCAAGGTAAGCAGGAGGCAAGGCAAGGGGGCAAGGCGGGACATCACCCGGCTGGCGTGATATGGCTGCGCCATGTCCGAGACCATCACCGTCACCCTCACAGGGCCGGCCGCCGAGGCCGTCGAAGGCCTCGTAGCGCGGGGCGACTACCCCACCGCCGAAGCCGCCGTCGCCGACGCCGTGCTGCAGCTGGCGGAGGAGGCAGACGAGCTGTCTCCGGAATGGACCGCTGAAATCCGCCGCCGCGTGGCCGCACATGAAGCGAACCCTGAAGACGTCCTGACGGTCGAACAGGTACGAGAGCGCCTCGCGCGCCGCTTCGCCGACCGCTAGCCCATGGCCCGATATCTGGTCACATTGACCCGCGAGGCGGACGAAGATCTCGCGCAGATTTTCCAATGGGTCGAAGCGTCCGCGTCTGCCAGAACCGCAGGCGCGTACACCTCCGAGTTGCTCGACTACGTGACCGGTTTCGCTGACGGCCCGCATAGAGGCACGCTCCAGGGACTGACGCCGGACAGTGTCAGAACGGTCGGCTGGAAGCGGACGATCACGCTGGTTTTCAAGGTCGATGACACGCGCCGACGGGTTGTGTTTCACGCCATTTTGTACAAGGGCCGTGACTTCTCCGCCATCATCGCGGACCGCGTTCAGGACTGAACCCGTGCCCATCCTTGACCTTCCCGCCTTCGCCGAGGCCCTGCCGCGCTCCGGCGCGCTGCTCGGGCTCGACCCGGGCTCAAAACGCATCGGCGTGGCGGCGTGCGACGCGGGCCGGATCATCGCCTCGCCCGCGGACACCGTCGCGCGGGTGAAGTTCGCCGCCGACGCCGAGAAGATCTTCGCCCTCTACGACGGGCGCCAGTGCGTGGGCCTCGTCATCGGCCTGCCGCGCAACATGGACGGCAGCGAGGGCCCGTCGGCGCAATCGGCGCGCGCCTTCGCCCGCAACCTGCTCAACCTGCGCGACGTGCCGATCCTGCTCTGGGACGAGCGCCTCTCCACCGCCGCCGTCACGCGCACGCTGATCGACGCCGACGCCTCGCGCAAACGCCGCGGCGAAGTGGTCGACAAGCTCGCCGCCGCCTATGCGCTGCAGGGCGTGTGCGACGCGCTGCAGGAACGGATCAGTCGTGGATAAGGTCCTTTCGGCGCTCGCGCCCGTCTTCCTGCTCATCGCCATCGGCTGGGCGGTGCGGGCCTCGCGGCTGGTGAGCGCCGAGGCGTTCGGGGCCGTGAACCGGTTCGGCTATTTCGTGCTTTATCCGGCGTTCCTGTTTCTCACGGTGACACAGGCCGATCTCGACGCCGCCACCGCCGGGCCCTTCATTCTCGGCGTGCTCGCGGCGTTTGCGACGGTCGCGGCGCTGACCTTCGCGACGCTGCCGCTATCGAAGAACGGCCCGGCCTTCACCAGCGTCTTCCAGGGCGCGCTGCGCTGGAACGGCTTCGCCATCCTCGCCGCCGCCGACGCCATTTTCGGGCCCGGCGCGCGCAGCCTGATCGGCATCATCTTCGGCCCGTCGGTTCTGCTCAACAACGTGTTCTCGGTGGCGGTGCTCGCGCGCTGGGGTGCAAACGACCGCGAGCCGACGCGCGGCTACATCCTCTCGCAGATCGCCGGGAATCCGCTGGTGCTCGCATGCCTTGCGGGACTGCTCGTGCGGCTCACTGGCAGGCACGATTTCGGCGTCATCGGTGCGACGCTCGACCTGCTCGGCGATGCGGCCATGCCGATCGCGCTGGTCTGCGTCGGCGCCGGGCTCGATCTGGGCGCGGCGCGCGCGGCGCGGCAGGAAGTGGCGCTGTCGATGGTTCTCAAGCTCGCCGCCGCGCCGCTCATCTTCTACGGGGCGGTGCGCCTCTTCGGCGGTGACGCGCGGTCCGCGGCCATCGCCTGCGCCATCGGGGCCACGCCGACCGCCGCCGCGAGCTACACGCTCGCCCGGGAGATGGGAGGCGATTCGCGGCTCATGGCGGCGATCGTGTCCGTGACGACGCTTGTGTCCTTCGCGACCATGCCGATCGCGATCCTCATGGCCCTGCCGAAGTAGGACTACAGATCGAAGAGATTGCCCTGCGCCGACGAAGCGTCGGCGGACGGCGCGCCCAGCGGCTCGGCGGCGCCCGCCTGCATCGCGCCGGCAACCAGCGCGTCAGCCTCGGCGTCCCTGGCCGCCATGGCCGCGTCCGCCTGCGCGAGCACGCCCGCCGGTGCGGCGATACCCGCCACCACCGCCGCGAAAGCTGCCCCAACCGGCTTGAACGTGCCTGTCATCACCAATCTCCTGGCGCCGCCCCTGTTAACACTAACAAGCGGTAAACGCGAGTTCGTAAATCGTTCTGATTCGGGCGCCGAAAAATGGCGCTGTGGATAAAACTCCGCCGCAATCACGCCCCACTTGCGGCGGCCCGCCCGCAGGCGTTAACAAGCGGCCATGCCGATCACAGATGGCGATACCCAAGGCGAAGTCGGGCTCGCCCCCGCCGTCGTGCGCCATCGCCACCTTCTCGCCATCGATGACCTGACCCGCTTTGAGGCCGAGGCGCTGATCGCGCGCGCCGAGAAATTCATTCCGCTCGTGGAGGGCCACGAGAAGAAGAAGACCGACACCCTGCGCGGGCGGACGCTGATCAATCTCTTCTTCGAGAACTCGACGCGCACGCAGAGTTCGTTCGAACTCGCCGGCAAGCGCATGGGCGCCGACGTCGTCAACATGAGCGTGAGATCCTCGTCGGTCGCCAAGGGCGAGACGCTGATGGACACCGCCGCCACGCTCAACGCAATGGCGCCGGACCTCCTCGTCGTGCGCCACGGCGCATCGGGCGCGGCGCGGCTCCTGTCGCGCAAGGTCGACTGCTCGGTGATCAACGCCGGCGACGGCACGCACGAGCATCCCACCCAGGCGCTGCTCGATGCGCTGACGATGAAGCGCGCGCTGGGCGGCGTTGAAGGCCTTACTGTCGCCATCTGCGGAGATGTCCTGCACTCGCGAGTCGCGCGCTCGAACGTGCGGCTGCTGAGCCTGCTCGGCGCGAACGTACGCCTCATCGCGCCGCCGACGCTGCTGTCTGCGGGCGTGCGCGACTGGGGCGCGGACGTTTTCACCTCGATGAAGGACGGCCTGCCGGGCGCCGACGTGGTGATGATGCTGCGCGTGCAGCTCGAGCGGATGCAGGGCGGCTTCATTCCGTCGCAACGGGAGTTTTTCTGGTTCTACGGCCTCGACGCCGAGAAGCTCGCGCTCACCGGCAAGAAGACGCTGGTGATGCACCCCGGCCCCATGAACCGTGGCGTCGAGATCGACAGCGCCATCGCAGACGACAAGGCCGTCAGCCTCATCGAGCGCCAGGTGCGCATGGGCGTGGCATTGCGCATGGCGGTGCTGGAAGCGCTCGCCGCGCACGGCGCCAACGAAGGGCCGGAAGAATGACGGCGACCTTCATCGCAGGCGCCCGCATCGTCGATCCCGCCTCGCGCACGGACGCGATCGGCGGCGTGCTGATCGAGAAAGGCGTCATCGTCGACATCGGCGCGAAAGCAAAGGCGCCCGCGGGCGCGACGGTCATCGACGGCGCCGGCAAGACGCTGATCCCCGGCCTCGTCGACATGCGCGTGGTGATCGGCGAGCCGGGCGCCGAGCACAAGGAAACGCTGAAGAGCGCGGGCCGCGCGGCGGCGGCGGGCGGCGTGACGACCATGGTCGTGATGCCCAACACCGATCCCGTCATCGACGATGTGAGCCTCGTCGACTTCATCAAGCGGCGCGGCGAGGCGCGCGCGGGTGTTCGGGTTCTGCCGTCGGCGGCGCTCACCAAACATCTCGACGGCGAACTGATGACCGAAATCGGCCTCCTCGCCGAAGCCGGCGCGGTGCTGTTTTCGAACGGCGATCGCCCGATCGTCGACAGCCGCGTGCTGCGGCGCGCGCTCGCGTATTCCTCCGCGTTCGGCGCGCTGATCGCGCATCGCCCGGAAGATCCCTTCCTCGCCACGGGCGGCGTCGCGCACGAAAGCGCGCTCGCGGGACGCATGGGGCTCGCAGGCGTGCCCGCCGCGGCCGAACGCATCTACGCCGAACGCGACTGCGCGCTGGCGGAAATCACCGGCGGGCGCCTGCTGCTCGACATGCTCTCCTCCGCGCAGGCGCTGGGACCGCTGCGCCGCGCCAAGGAGGCGGGCGTGCGCGTGCACGCGAGCGTCTCGATCCACCACCTCACGCTCAACGAACTTGAGCTCAACGACTACCGCACCTTCGCGAAGTTCTCGCCGCCGCTCCGGAGCGAGGACGACCGACAGGCGCTCATCGCAGGCGTTCGCGACGGCCTCATCGACGTGATCGTCTCCGGCCACGATCCCCGGCCGCCCGAAGAAAAGCGCCTGCCGTTCGACGAAGCCGCGTTCGGCGCCTCGGCGCTGGAAACGCTGCTGCCCGCCGCGCTCGGGCTCTATCACGCGGGCGATGCGCCGCTGATGGATGTGATCGCGGCGATGACCTCGCGCCCCGCCGACCTGCTCGGGCTCGATCAGGGCCGCCTCGCGAAAGGCGCGCCTGCGGACATGGCGCTGATCGATCTCGACGCCCCGTTCAAGTTCGAAGCGGAAAAGATGCTCTCGAAGTGCCGCAACACGCCCTTCGACGGCCGCCTGATGCAGGGCCGCGTCGTGCGCACGCTCGTCGGCGGCGAGACGGTTTTCGGCGGGTAAGGCATAGTTAACGCGCGTCAGGCAGTGTTGCGCAAACCTCAAGGGAGGATTTCGCATGCTGCTGATCTGGATGATGGCGTGGACAATCTTCTCCGCCAACCCGATGGCCCAGTACCAGGCCGAACGCACCGTTTCGCACGCAGATATCCAGACGCGCCTCGCCGCCTCGCGCGCGCTACCGTTCTCGCTGTAAATTCGCACCCCGGCGCAGTCATTCCGGCCGAAGCGAAGCGGAGAGCCGGAACCTAGGGGACTGGGCTGTGTGGTCCGTTCGGGCCGACACGCTTTGACTATCGACGGAGCCCAGTCCCCTGGGTTCCTGTGTCTTGCGGCTGTGCCAGATTGATCGCGGGC
>CAZGYQ010000072.1:0-18389 GCA_964530695.1 uncultured Caulobacteraceae bacterium | reverse complement strand
GAGCGCCGCGGCGGTGAGCTGCGAGCGCAGTTTCACGCCGTCGACGACGTCTTCGATCCGGGCGGGTGGGAGGCGTTGAGACATCTGGGTGCTTCGGTCCAGTCGAGGGGCGCCCAAGGACTATGCAACGCGTCGGACCCCGTGTCGTCAGTGTCGCGAGTCATTGGCATGACGCAAAGACGCCCTATTTGTGGAGCCTAGGGTTCGCTTTCCGCGGGAATTCGCGGCGCGGGGCGGCGGGACGTCCTCCGGAAACCACATTTCAGGGCTGGCATGACCATGGTCGGAAGCAACGGGCGCAAGGGCAAGATCACTCCAGTCGACGAGGATTACATGCGTCGTCAGGCTGAACTGCACGCCAACATGACCGAGGACCGCCAGGTCCGCGCCTACCTCCGCCGCGAGCGCTCGTCGGCCTACTGGTTCGCCGCGACCAAATGGGGGATCCTTGGGCTTGTGGCCGGGATCATCTTCGGCGGTGTCGGCATGTATTACGCCTCGATGTCCACCATCGACATGGCCCAGGACGCCATTTCCAAGGGCGAGATCATCGCCAACCTGCGCCGGGAACGTACGGACGCCCCGCCGACACAGCCCGCGCCGTCGCAACCGGGCAACCCGTAAGCCGCCCGGACGCCCTACCCGGAAACCATGAGCCCCTTGAGCCGGTAGACGAGGTCGAGCGCCTCGCGGGGCGTGAGCGCGTCCGGCGAGATCTCCGCCAGCGCCTCCTCCACCGCCGACGGCTCGGGCTCCTCGGCGACGCCGGCGAACAGCGGCATGGCCTCCATGAAATCGACGGGCTTGCCGCCCTTCCCGGCCTCCAGCCGCCCCAGCACCGCGCGGGCGCGGTCCACCGCGCTCTTGGGCAGGCCCGCGAGCTTGGCCACCTGGATGCCGTAGCTGCGGTCCGCCGGTCCCGGCGCGACCTCGTGCAGGAACACAAGGTCGCCCTTCCATTCCTTGGCGCGCAGGTTCGCGTTGGCGCCGCCGCTGAGACGGTCCGCCAGCGCGGTCAGTTCATGGTAGTGCGTGGCGAACACGGCGCGGGAGCGGTTCACGTCGTGCAGGTGCTCCGCGCAGGCCCAGGCGATGGCGAGGCCGTCATAGGTGGCGGTGCCGCGGCCGATCTCGTCGAGGATGACCAGCGCGCGCGGCCCCGCCTGATGCAGGATCGCGGCGGTCTCCACCATCTCGGTCATGAACGTCGAGCGCCCGCGCGCGAGGTCGTCCGACGCGCCGACGCGGGAGAAAACGCGGTCCGCGACACCTAGCCGCAAACGCCGCGCCGGCACGAAGAAACCCGCCTGCGCGAGGATCGCCAGCAGCGCCGTCTGGCGCAGGAACGTGCTCTTGCCGGCCATGTTCGGGCCGGTGACGATCATCAGCCGCGCGCCCGCCTGGGCGTCGCCGTCGAGCCGGCAATCGTTCGGCGTGAAGCCCTGCCCCTGCTTCCTGAGCGCCTGCTCGACGACGGGATGGCGCGCGCCTTCGGCAAGTAGCGCACAGGTCTCGTCGATCTCGGGGCGCACGGCGTCCCATTCGATGGCCCATTCTGCGGACGCCGACGCCACGTCGAGCGCGGCGACCGCATCCGCCGCCGCGCGGATCGGTTCGGCGAGCGCCGACGCCCGTGCGGCGAAGGCGCGGAAGAGATCAAGCTCGCGGCCAAGCGCTTCCTCGCCCGCCCGGGCGATGCGCGCATCGAGATCGGCGAGTTCGGTGGTGGTGAACCGCGTGCTCGTCGCCGTGGTCTGGCGATGGATGAAGCGGCCCACATGCGGCTCGCGCGCCAGCGTCTCGGCCTGCTTCGACGTGGCGTCGATGTGATAGCCGAGCACGTTATTGTGGCGCACCTTAAGCGGCAGGCCGGTTTCATCGGCGTAGGTCTGCTGCAACCCCGCCACCACGCGGCGACTGTCGTCACGCAAACTGCGCGCCGCATCGAGCGCTTCATCACATCCCGGCGCGATGAAGCCGCCGTCGCGCGCGAGCAGCGAAAGCTCTGGCCCGAGTGCGGCCGTCAGATTGCGCGCCAGCGCATCGAGATCCGGCTGGTTGGCGAGCGTCAGCGCCGAGATCGCCGCGCGCACTTCCGTCGGCGCGCCCTCCCCCGACGCCGCCCGCGCCGCCGTTTCGCCGGCGTGCAGTCCATCCCGCAAGGCCCCGAGATCGCGCGGCCCGCCGCGTCCGAGCGCGAGCCGCTGCAGCGCGCGGGCCAGATCGCCGCCGCCACGCAGGGCTGCGCGCACGCCCTCGCGCCGCTCGCGATCAAGAAACCACTGCACCGCATCGAGCCGCGCGTTGACCGCCGCCACGTCCGTCAGCGGCCGGGCCAGCCGTTCCGCCAGCATCCGCCCGCCCGCGGACGTGACCGTGCGATCAAGCGCATGCGTCAGCGAGCCTTCGCGCTGGCCGCGCTGCGTGCGTTCTATTTCCAGCGAGGCCCGCGTTGCGGGATCGATCGCCATGAAGGCCGCGCCTTCGATGCGACGCGGCGCCGACAGGCGCGGCGCGGCGCCCGCCTGCGTCAACTCCACATAGTCGAGCAGGAGCCCCATCGCCGCGAGTTCTTCCGCCGCGAAATCGCCGAAAGCTTCGAGGGTCGCGACCTCGAACACCGCTTTCAATCGCCGCTCGCCCGCGCGCGGATCGGCCTTCGGGCCGGGGCGAAGCGTGAGCGCGGCGCCGCATGCCTCGACGAGACCCGCGCCGCGCGCGCTTTCGGAGTCCGCGAGCAGGAGTTCCGCCGGCTGCAGCGCCGCCAGTTCTTCCCCCGCTGCCGCCGCACGGATCGGGCGCACGACGAAGGCGCCGGTGGAGACATCCGCCCACGCCAGCGCCGCGCGGTCTCCCGCAAAAGCGAGCGCGGCGAGAATGTTTGCCGCACGCGATTCAAGCAGGCTGTCTTCGGTGATCGTGCCGGGCGTGACGACGCGCGTGACCTCGCGGCGCACGATGGACTTCGAACCGCGCTTCTTCGCCTCGGCCGGATCTTCCATCTGCTCGCAGACCGCGACGCGGAAGCCGTGGCGGATCAGCTTCTGGAGATAGCCGTCTGCGGCGTGGATCGGCACGCCGGCCATCGGGATGTCCTCGCCCTTGTGATGGCCGCGCTTGGTCAGCGTGATGCCGAGCACGGCGGAGGCCTTCTCGGCGTCCTCGAAAAAGAGCTCGTAGAAATCGCCCATGCGAAAAAAGACGATCGCGTCGGGGTGCGCGTCCTTGGCCGCGAAGAACTGCGCCATGAAGGGCGTCACGTGCTCGGGCTTCGGGGTCGCATTCTGCGGCGGCGGGGAAGCGGCGGAATCAGCCATGGGGAACCCTACCGGCCAAGCCGCCAGCGTGCTATGGCTTGGGTATGGGCCTTGAGACCAAGATTACCATCAGCCTGCCGGCTGAGGTCGTGGCGGACCTGGAGACCGCCGTGGCGGAAGGGCGTTTCGCCTCAATGGACGCTGCGATCGCGGAGGCCGTCGATGAAATCTGGTACAGGGATTTCGAGGAACGGGTGGGGCGCGAAAGGCTGGCGACGCTGCTGCAAGAGGGCGCCGATAGCGGCCCTAGCGTCGATGGCGAACAGGTCTTCGAACGGCTCATCGCGAAATATGAGAGGATGGCGCGCGAACGGGGTTGAGTTCGATGCGGGTGTGGTTCTCTCCGAAGTCGGAGCACGATCTCGCCGAGATCGGCGACTATATCGCTGCGGACAGCCCGCGCCGGGCTGTAGCGTTCATCAAGAGCCTCCGGAAACGCGCGCTCGCCATCGGACGGCTTGCTGAAGGGTATCCGCTCGTTGGCTTCGGCCCGCCGGGGATGCGCCGCGGCCGCCACGGACACTACGCGATCTACTTCACCATTGAGGGAAATAAGGTGCGCATCGAGCGCGTCCTTCACGGCGCCCGCGATCATTCGGCGCTCCTCGACGAGAATTGACCCCCCGCCCTCGCCCGCTACGGTGCGGCCCGACTGATTTCCCACCCCGCAGGCCCCCGAATGACTGAAGAGAAGCGCACCTTCACCGACGAGGAGGCGCTGGCGTTCCACCGCCAGCACCCGCCCGGCAAGATCTCCATCACGCCGACCAAGCCGATGGCGACGCAGCGGGACCTCTCGCTCGCCTATTCGCCGGGCGTCGCGGTGCCGGTGAAGGCGATCGCGGAGGACCCGGACGCCGCGTACGACTACACCGCCAAGGGCAACCTCGTGGCCGTGATCTCCAACGGCACGGCCATCCTCGGCCTCGGCAATCTCGGCGCGTTGGCGTCCAAGCCCGTGATGGAAGGCAAGGCCGTCCTCTTCAAGCGCTTCGCCGACGTGGACTCAATCGACATCGAGGTGTTCACCGAAGATCCCGAGGACCTCATTCGCACCGTGCGCAACATCGGGCGCACCTTCGGCGGCATCAACCTCGAGGACATCAAGGCGCCGGAGTGCTTCGTCATCGAAAGCCGCCTGCGCGACGAGCTCGACATCCCGGTCTTCCACGACGACCAGCACGGCACCGCGATCATAGCCGCGGCGGGCCTGCTCAATGCATGCGAGGTCACGGGCCGCGCGCTGAAGGACCTGAAAGTCGTCGTCAACGGCGCGGGCGCGGCGGGGCTGTCGTGCGCGGGGCTGATCAAGATGCTCGGCGTGCCGCACGAGAACGTCATCATGTGCGACAGCAAGGGCGTCGTCTATCGCGGCCGTACGAGCGGCATGGACCAGTTCAAGACCGCCTTCGCCGTCGACACGCCGCTGCGCACGCTGGAAGAGGCGCTCGTCGGCGCAGACTGCTTCCTCGGCCTCTCCGTCGCGGGCGCGGTGAGCCAGAAGATGGTCAAGTCGATGGCCAAGAAGCCGATCATCTTCGCGATGGCCAACCCGGATCCGGAAATCACGCCGGAAGACATCCTCGCTGTGCGCAAGGACGCGATCATCGCCACCGGCCGCAGCGACTATCCCAACCAGGTCAACAACGTCCTCGGCTTTCCCTTCATCTTCCGCGGCGCGCTCGACGTGCGCGCGCGCACGATCAACGAGGAAATGAAGGTCGCCGCCGCCCGCGCGCTTGCGGCGCTGGCGAAGGAGGACGTGCCGGACGAGGTGGCCGCCGCCTATCAGGGCAAGCAGCTCAAGTTCGGCCCGGACTACATCATTCCCTCCCCGTTCGATCCGCGTCTCATCTCGACCGTGCCGCCCTACGTGGCGCAGGCGGCGATGGACACCGGCGTAGCGCGCAAGCCGATCGCCGACATGGACGCCTATCGCGCCTCGCTTGCGCAGCGGCTCGATCCGACGGCCGCACTCATGCAGCGCGTGCAGGACGCCGTGCGCGCGAAACCGAAGCGCATCGTCTTCGCCGAGGGCGAGGAGCCGAGCGTGATCCGCGCCGCCTATGCGTTCCAGGAACTGGGCATGGGCACGGCCGTTCTTATCGGCCGCGACGAACTTGTTGCGCGCAACAAGGCGCTGGTCGGCGTGCCGGAGGACGCCGCGCTTGAGGTCGTCAACGCGCGCCTCTCCGACCAGAGCCCGGCCTACACCGAAGCGCTCTACGCGCGCGCGCAGCGCTTCGGCCTGCTGCACCGCGATGCGCAACGCCTCATCAACCAGGACCGCAACGTGTTCGGCGCGGCGATGGTCGCGGCCGGACATGCCGACGGCATGGTCACCGGCGTCACGCGCAATTTCGCCTCCGCGCTCGACGACGTGCGCCGGGTGGTCGATCCGCAGCGCGGCGCAAAGGTGATGGGCATGTCCATCGTGCTGTCGAAGGGCCGCACGCTGTTCATCGCCGACACCAACGTCACCGAATTCCCCACGCCTGAAGATCTCGCGCAGTTCGCCATCCAGACAGCGCGCGTGGCGCGCGGATTCGGCGTCACGCCGCGGGTGGCGTTCCTGTCGCACTCCACGTTCGGCAATCCGCGCCTCGACCGCGCAGAGAAGGTCCGCCACGCGGTTTCGATCCTCGATCAGCGCGAGAATGTGGACTTCGAATACGATGGCGAGATGAGCCCGGAAGTGGCGCTCAATCCCGACGCACGGCGGCTCTATCCGTTCAACCGCCTGACGGATTCCGCCAACGTGCTGATCATGCCGGCGATGCACTCGGCGTCGATCTCGACGAAACTCCTGGGCTCGCTCGGCGGCGCGACGGTGATCGGACCGCTGGTCATCGGCCTCGAACTGCCGGTCCAGATCGCCCCGCTCGGCGCAGCGGTGAGCGACATCGTCGCGTATGCGACGCTCGCGGCGTTCGACGTCAGCGCCAAGGGCTCGCCTAAACCGGCAGGCTGAGAATCGGCCTGATCCACGTGACGTTGCGCGCGGGATAGGCGAGGCCGACCTCGATCGCGCCCATGCGCCGGTAGAAGTCGCGCGCCGGCGGGTGCGAGACGATCTTCACCACGGTGACGCCCTGCGCCTTCGCCCGCGCGCGCATGTGCTCGAACAGGAGCCGCCCGACACCCCGCCCCTGCGCGGCGTCGGCGACGAACATGAGATCAAGCTCGGGCGTCGGTTCGAGGACGAGGCTGTAGAACCCGAGTGCGTCCGCGCCATCCGTGGCGAGCCATGTTTCCTCTTCGACGACCTGCGCGAGCGGCACCTCGTAACCGTCGAGCATCGCACGATAGACGCCCTCGTACGCCGAGGAGCCCTGCACGATGGCGTTGATCACCTCGTGATCGACCGCCGTCGCGCGACGGATGGCGATGGTCACCTACCCTCGCCCGCTTGCGGGAGAGGGTGGCGCGCGCGAGCGCGACGGGTGAGGGTCGGGCGGTGCAAGACGAGTTTCGTTCAGCGCAACCCCCTCACCCGGTCGCTGCGCGCCCACCCTCTCCCCCTGTCGGGGGCGAGGGTTGAGCTGCGGCGCGGCCCTGCCGCCACCATTCAACCAGGCACAGCGCCACCGCCAGCATGCCCACCCACGCCGCAAACATGAACACGTTGGCGAACTGGCCCGCCTGCGCCTGGATGCCTGCATCCTTCACCGCGTCGACATAGTCGCCGATGCGCGGACGGAAAATGACGCCGATCAGCAACGCGAGCGACGACAGCAGCGCGTACTGCACGGCGGCATAGCGCTTGTTCACGATCGACGAGAGCCAGGCGATATGCACCGCACTGGCGAAGCCGCCGGCGAGGTTTTCCATCAGGATCGCCGCCGTGAGCCTGTTGAGGCCCGCGCCCAGCGTCACCTTGTCGAAGATCGTGGCGCCTGCGCCTTGCGTCGCGTGCACGAAGCCGCTCAGCGCCCAGTTGAAGAAGCTCCCGAGGCCCGTGACCTGCAGGAACCCGTCCATCCACGCGCCGCCGTGCGCGAGATCGACGTAGAGCAGGTTGGTGATGGATGCGAGCAACGCGCCGATCACCAGCGCCGGCATGCGTCCAAGCATCGCGATGCCGAGGCCGCCGAGCGCAATTCCGCCCATGGTCGCGAACACGCCCACCATCTTCGACGCGACAGCGACGTCCGAATTCGTGTTGCCGAGGATCTTGATGTAGAACGGCTGCGCGAACGAGCCCCAGATCGAATCCGCGATGCGGTACGTCATCGCCAGCGCGAGGATCGGCAGCGCCCATATCGCGTAGCGTTTCACCACATCCGCCAGCGGCGCGAGCACGCGCTCGAACAGCGTGTCGACGAAAGTGGCGGCGCCCGCCTGCTGCTCCAGCGCGCCGGGTTTGCGCGCGAGCCAGAACGACAGCGCCAGCGGCGCGCCGATGGTGACAAGGAGGATCGCGATGGTGCCGATGTCGCGGATCTTGCTGCGCTGGAGCAGCACTTCCGACGCGTTCGGCCCCGGATCGCCCAGCGAATAGAACATGAAGCCCAGCAACGCCGCGCCCGAGAGCGCCCAGCCGATGGCGACGGGAATGACTGCGCGACGGCGCAAAGCGATGACTTCGGGATCCGACGCCGTCGCCGCTGCACGCGGCGCAACCACGGCTTCCGGCGCGCTCAGCGTGGCGAACACCGTGAGACCCATCACCGCCGCCAGCCCGCCGAAGATCGGCGGCCAGCCCGCGGCGGGATCGGCGGTCGTGGCCCAGATGTCGGCGAGCAGCAGCGCCACGGCGCCGGCGACGATCGCCGCCATGCGGTAGCCGAGCTGGTACTGCACCGAAATCTTGTCGAGCTGCTCGGGCGATTGCGCCGTCTCGATGCGCCACGCGTCGATGACGATGTCCTGGCTCGCCGATGCGAAGCCCGCAACCACCGCGAACAATGCAAACAGCATGATGTTGGTGCGCGGATCGACCGTCGCCATCGCGAAGATGCACGCGACGATGATCACCTGACACAGCGCCATCCACGCCTTGCGGCGACCGACCGTGCTGGCGAACGGCGGCACCAGCCAGTCGAACGCCGGCGCCCAGATGAACTTGAACGCGTAGAATAGCCCGATCCACGAGAGAATGCCGATGGCGCCGAACGAGAGCCCCGCGTTGGTGAACCACACGCCCACCGAGCCGATCAGCAGCGAGTACGGGAGGCCCGATGCGAAACCGAGCGCCGTGGCGATCCAGATCGCGCGCCTCGCGGTCGGCGCAGCGGCTGCAACGGCGGCGTCAGTCATGGGGAATCTCCTTCGGCGCATCGGATCGCAGCGCAACCGAGACGGACACTGTGGCGCCCTTCCCCGAGAGGGGAAGGTGGCTGCGTGCAGCGCACGCAGACGGATGGGGCGGCGGCTCGATCCAGAAGCATTGAGCTTACCCTCCCCCTCAGTCACGCCCGCGGCGCGACCGCTCCCCCTCGCGGGGGAGCACGGAACCGTTGGACTCAGGAGCGAACCCGTTCAATCCGCGCGGAACGTGGCCGTCTTCGCCGCGCCCGTAAAGCGGGCGGCGACCGCGGCGAGCCGTTCGGGGTCTATGGGTTTGGTCACGAAATCGTCCATGCCGGCCTTGAGCGCGGCTGCCCGTTCGTCCTCGCCCGCGTCCGCCGTCAGCGCGATGATCGCCACCTCGCACGCAGGGCCCGGCAACGCCCGGATCCGACGCGCGGCGGCGATCCCGTCGAGCCGCGGCATGCGAAGATCCAGCAGTATCAGGTCATAGCCGCCAAGCCGCGCGGCCGAGACCGCCTCTTCGCCATCGGCCACCACGTCGACGCGGCAACCGGCGCGCTGCAGCAGCGTGCGCGCGAGCAGCGCATTGACCGGATTGTCCTCCGCCAGAAGCACCGACAGGCCGAGCTTCAGCGCGGGCGCGGCGCGCTCATCTTCGACCCGCTGTGTTTCGCGCGGCTGCACGCCCCTTCCGGCCGCGAGCAGGCGCGCCGCGAGGGAGCGGCGGCGCAGGGGCTTGAGCAGATGATGTTCAAGGCCCGCGGCGCGATAGGCGTCGATGGCGTGGCGATCCTCCTGCGGGGCCATCAGCACCACGGGCGGTCCGAGTTTCAGGAAGGACGCCGCGTCGCCGCGCGCGACATCGTGATCGATCAGCAGAACGTCCGCCTCGGCGAGTTCCGATGTGTGGAAGATGCGCCGCACCTGGCCGCCGAGCCCGCGAATCATGGCCATGACGGAATCCGCGAGCAGGTCGGCCTCGGCCATCACCGTCACGCGCATGCGGTCGAGATGGGGCGGCTCCTCGTGTTCGGCGTTCGCCGCCGCCGCGAACGGCAGTTCCACCCAGAACGAAGCGCCCTCGCCTGGGCGCGACACCAGGCCGATGCGGCCGCGCATCGCCTCCACGAGCTTGCGCACGATGGCGAGCCCGAGGCCCGCGCCGCCGTAGAGGCGCGCATGCGAGGCGTCGACCTGCCCGAAGGCTTCAAAGATCTCGCTTTGCTTGGCGGCCGGAATGCCGGGCCCCGTGTCGCGGACGGTAAAGCGCAGGCCCTTCGGCAGCGGAATGACCTCGATGACGACGCCGCCCTGTTCGGTGAATTTCACGGCGTTGCCGACGAGGTTGAACAGGATCTGGCGCAGGCGGCCTTCATCGCCGACGAGGCGCGCGGGGCAGTGCGGACCGAAGCGCGCGATGAGTTCGAGGCCCTTCTCACGCGCGCGCGTGCTGAGCAGTTCGACGATCGCCTGCACCGTGTCTTCAGGATCGAATGCGACCTCCTCGAGCATCACGCGGCCGGATTCCAGCCGCGAGAAATCGAGGATCTCGGTGATCAGGTGCAGCAGGTGTTCGCCGGACGTGCGGATGGCGGCGAGATATTCGTGGCCGGCGGCGTCGACATCGGCGCGGCGCAGGAGCTCGGCCATGCCGAGGATGCCGTTGAGCGGCGTGCGCAGTTCGTGCGTCAGGGTTGCAAACAGCAAGGTCTTGGCGCGTGTGGTTTCGGCGGCGGCCCTGGCGCGCTCGCTGACGTCGCGCGCGGCGATGATGCGCCCGCCGTCCGGGGCGAGGCGTTCGCGCCATTCGAAAAGACGGCCGTCGGGCGACGGTGCGTCGAACACGCGCTCGCCGTTGGCGAACGGCGGCGGCGTGACGCGGCCCCACGGCGCGCGGCTCGGACCGATACCCTGGCGAAACGCGGCGCGGAAGGCGGCGTTGGCGCCGCGCAGGGCGCCATCGGCCTCAAGCACCGCCATCGGGTCAGGCGCATGCTCGAAGGCGTCGATGGACTCGGGCGCGGGGAGGAGCGGTTGGGGCGCGGACGGCATGTCGCGCAGGAAACGCTAAAGCCGGTTAAGAAACGGTCGCCTTAGCGACGGAAGGTCCAGATGAGGCCCGCATAGTCTTCATGCGCGGTATACCCCAGCTGGGACGGCTCCTCGCGCGACACGTAGGCCAGCGCGAGCTGCATGTCGTCCAGAGCAACGGATACCCCGGCGGCCAGCTTGCCGATCTCGACGCGGTCTTCCTGGTAGGACACGCGCCCGTAGTTCGGGCTCGACTCGGAGAACGACCAAGACAGCGCTTCGTCGTCATTGGCGACGAACAGCGAAAGGTCGCGAACGACCGGCGCCTGCCAGTCCGGAACGATGGTCGCGGCGCGGGAGCGCAACCGGCTGAGCCGCGTGCGCGGTTGCGTCGGGGCGTGCAGCGCAAAACCGTTTGATGCGCCAAGCTGACCGGCCAGAAATCGCGGCGGTTGAAGGTCCAGCGACAGGCGCGAAAAAGCTTCTTCTGCCGGGGCGGGTGCTGCTTCCGGCGCAGCGACCGCCACGTTGGGCGCGACCTCCACCGCTGGGGCGCTCAGCGGCGCTGCCTCGGAAGCCTCCGAGGCCGGCGCGGACGCCGGAAGGATTGTGTCCGCCGCCGCCGCGCCATCGGCGACCGGATCGGCAGGCGGCGACGCGGCGAGAGCATGGTCCGACTGAGGCAGGACAAGAGAAAATACGCCGATCAGCGAGGCAGTCGCGATGGCGGCGCGCAATTCCGTTTGCACAGCCGCCTCAGCGCCGCGTCCAGTCTGGTTCGCGTCCTGAGCGCGCGCGCCGTGCTTTTGGCTCGCCATCGCCTGCCTCCACCAGCATCCCTCGCTGTTTGGTACCGCCGCGCCGGCGAGGCGTCCAGCGGCATCGCTGAAGCCCTTGAACCACAACGGATAATGTCGAGCGACATGAGAGAAATTCGCAGCGCGTCACCGCCCTGTCACGGAAATCGCGCGCTCCGAATCAGTTTCGTGGCCCGGCCGGATGCGCCGGAAACTGAGCGCTTCGGCGATATGCGCGCGGCGCACGCCGCCGCCGCCGTCGAGATCGGCGATGGTGCGCGCCACCCGCAAAGTGCGGTGATAGGCGCGCGCCGACAGCGAAAGGCTCACCGCAGCCTTCGATAGCAGCGCCTGCCCGGATTCATCCGGCGCGGCGATGGCTTCGAGCGTCTTCTGGTCCACGGCGGCGTTGAGAGCCTCGCCGGCGCCGGCGCGTTCGGCCTGCGCGGCGCGCGCGGCGGCGACCCGGGCCGCGACATCCGCAGTGCCTTCGATCGGCGGCGGCAGCGCGAGATCGGCGGCGGTGACGGGCGGCACGTCGAGCTGAAGATCGATGCGATCGAGCAGCGGGCCCGAGAGCCTGCCCTGATATTCCGCCGCGCAGCGCGGCCAGCGCCGGCACATCCCCGCCCCACCGCCGCAGCGACATGGATTCATCGCCGCCACCAACTGCACGCGCGCCGGATAGGTGACGTGATGATTGGCGCGCGCGACGACGACCTCGCCCGTTTCCAGTGGCTGGCGCAGCGCATCGAGCGTCTGCGGGTTGAACTCCGGCAATTCATCCAGGAACAGCACCCCGCGGTGCGCGAGCGAGACTTCCCCGGGCCGGGCGCGGATGCCGCCGCCGACAAGCGCGGCCATCGACGCCGAGTGGTGCGGCGCGCGGAACGGACGCGCGCGCGTCAGCTTTCCGCGCTGCAGCAGGCCGGCGACGCTCTGGATCATCGAGACCTCGAGCAGTTCTTCCGGCGTCAGCGGCGGCAGCACGCCGGCAAGCCGTTGCGCCAGCATCGACTTGCCCGAACCGGGCGGCCCGACCAGCAGAAGATTATGCCCGCCGGCGGCGGCGATCTCGAGCGCGCGCTTGGCCTGTTCCTGACCCTTCACGTCCCGCAGGTCCGCCACCGCGGGCGGCGCGGCGATTTCTCCGGGGACTGGCGGTTCCAGATGCGCGCCGCCGCGAAAGTGATTGATGAGCGCGATGAGGTTCGCCGCCGGGAGCACGTCCCCACCCGCCCACGCGGCTTCGGGTCCACAGGCGTCGGCGCAGATGATCGGCAGGCCCATGCCGTGCGCGGCCATGGCGGCGGGCAGCACGCCCGGCGTCACCGCGAGGCTCGCGTCGAGCCCGAGTTCGCCGAACACGACGGCGTTTTCCACCGCGTCCTTCGGCACGACGCCCATTTCCGCCAGCAACGCCATCGCAATCGGCAGATCATAGTGTGCGCCATCCTTCGGCAGGTCCGCCGGCGCGAGATTGACGATGATGCGATCCCCCGGCACCGCGAGGCCGAGGCTGGCGAACGCCGCGCGCACGCGCTCCCGGCTTTCGGTCACCGCCTTGTCCGCAAGGCCCACGATCACGATGCCGGCGAGCCCGCCCGCGATCTGCACCTGCACATCCACCCGGCGCGCCTCCACGCCGACGAAAGCCACCGTCACCGTCCGCGCCGCCACCCGCGCCTCCCCGCCCACACATCCCGTACGCCGCAAGCGGTCTCCCGGGATCGTTACTCACACGCAACGACATTAAAACATTGCGCGAACATTTTGGCAACATTCTGGAACAAGCCCAAGCTGTCCAATTGGAAAATTGCGATGTTGTAATCCGGACGTTATCGGTGGCCTCCCATTGCGACGCCGCGACTGGCTTCGTCCGTTCCAGGTGGATTCGACATGACCATGAAGTTCCTCGCCGCCGGCATGGCCGCCGCCGCGCTGCTGCTTTCGGCCTGCCAACCGGCCCCGGCGGCAAAGACCGACGAGGCGTCCGCCGCGGTGCTTGCCAACAGCCAGACCGCCGCCGCGACGATCACCGCCGTGACGGACGCCGGCTACCCCATGTTCGCTGTGACCGCGACCGTTGCGGACCAGCCGCTCGAGCTTCTGTTGAACGCGGAGGAGGCCGATCTCGGCGGCGTCGAGCCGGCCGCGCTGGCGGGCAAGGCCGTGACGCTCGGCTATGCGAGCAAGGAGGAACTGTCGTTGATCGACGTGCGCGCCGATGGCCGGTCGTTGCTCGGCGAAGCGGCCCCGAAAGCGGACGATCCCGCATGGAGCGTGGTCACCGGAACGCTGAGCGGCGCCGCGCGCCCGACCGCGGGCGATCTGCCCGACGTCATCGAGATCGCCGACGCGCAGGGCGCCAAGCATGCCTTCGAATATTTCATCACGCCCGAAATCGCCGCCGCGAATGGAAAGCTGGTAACCGGGTACTACGTCGCCAGCACTGTGAACCGGGTCACATCCGTCGAACTCTCCAGGCGTTAGTTGCTGGCGCTTCGTGGGAGTCCGGACACACATGTTTCATCGCAGGGCGACTGTCGTGTTCGCATTGCTTGCAGCGGTGAGCTGCGCGCCCGCGTCCTCCGGGCAGAAGGAACCGGCGCCGCCGCCGGCCAGGCCGCGCCCGGAAATGGCCGCCGCGTTCGACGGATGCGCCTGGGGCGAGGTCGCTGGCGTCGGCCTGTCGGTCTACAGCTTTGCGTGCGGACCGAAGAAGAACAATCAGCGGCTCGTCGTCGATGAGGGCACGCAGGGCTTTGCAGTCGAATCCACCGACGCGGGCGGCCACCCGACACGCCGGACCGTCATCCAGATCTTCGCCAAACAACCCGACGAGCCGATCGAGGCGATCATTCCAGCCATCGCCGCACTGTCGCCGGCGCTCGACGGGGGCTCCTGCACGCTGACGCCGGCGGGCGCTTCCAATCCGCGTCCCGATGATGGCCGTGCGCGCTATGTCTGGGCGCCGACCGGCGAGGTGAAGGCCCGCTGGGAATCGATCGGCAAGGGTGGCGCGCCGATGCCGCCGCCGTGCGGCGCGCTCGGCGTGCAGTATGTCGGCCACATCACGTTTGAAGCGCTGAAAGACGACCCCGCCAAGGTCGTCTCGGTCCTGTGGGGCGGCGATGCGCAGATCTTCGACCCGTCGACAATCAAGTCGACGGAGTCGCCCGCCCGTTAGTCCGGATAATGCCGCGCGCCCGGCCAGCGTTCGAACGCTTCGATGGCGAGGTGCGCGGACTCCAGCTTGTGATCGGGAACGTTCGACAGGCGCGCGAGGTCGATCCAGCCCTTGATGGCCTGCGGCGCGAGGCGGTCCCGGCCACAGAGCACAAAGAGCGGTTCCGTCGGCTCGACCGCCGACAGCGCGCCGAATTCGATCTCGTCGGCAAGGCAGGTGAAGCCCGCCGCCCGCAAGTCCTTCGCGCATTGCCGCAGAACGTTGTCACCCGCATCCGACATCTGCACCTCCCGAGATCCGTCGCAGCCGTGAACCTGCGTCGGTTTGCCCGCGATCACAACGGCGAGGTTTGACATGGCGCAACCGTCGCCCAGTCGCGAACGCTGCGCTGTCAGTTTGCTGCGGAGATGATCGGCGCGCCCTGCATGGCTGGATCCGGCACGGGTGCGTCGGGATTGCGCGCGGCGGTCTGGCGGATGCCGGGATCCTGCGGGCGCACGACGACGTAGGAAACCACCCGCTCCACGCCGCGCACCATGCTCGCGGCCTCGGCGGCGCGCTGCAGTTCCTCGTCGCTGCGGGCGACGCCCATCAGGTAGACGACGCCGTGCTGGGTCTCGATGTTGTAGTTCACGCCCTTTATCTGCGAATCCGAAAGCAGCTTCGTGCGCACCTGCGCGGTGATGAAGTTATCGAGTCCGCTTCGGATCATGCCGGGATTGCGCCCGACTTCCAGCTGGTTGGAAACGGACTCCACGCTGCGCACGCTCCACGCGATGCGCTCGGCCATCGCCTTGTGGTCGTTCGTCGGCACCATGCCCGAAAGCAGCAGCTGACCCTCCGCGACTTCGACGTCCACGCGCATGTAGGCGGCGCGATCGAGCGCAAGAAGTCGCGTCTTGACCTCCGAGGAGCCGGCCGCATCGTCGATGCTTCTCCCGACTGTGCGATCCTGCATCGCGGCCATCCCGACGGTCGCAGCGGCGATGCCGCCCGCCGCGACGCAACCGCTTTGCAGCGCGCATGCGCCTGCGGCGACGAAAATGAGAAACGGCGTGCGCATGTAACGCTCCAGATGCCTCGGAGCCGGACCCTGCCGCATCCAGGTTAACCGCCGTTTAAGCAGTGCGTTTAACCGATGCCGTCCGCCCGCCATGCGTCGCGCACGTGCTCGGGCCAGGCCCACGGACGGACAATCACGAGATCGAGCCGCACCGAGGCCCCCTCGAGCCGCATCCGCTTCGCCAACGAAAGCCCTGCGCGCGCAATCCGTTCGCGCTGGCGCAGGCCGACGGACTCGAGCGCCGCAAGCCGCGTCGCGCGCGCCTTCACCTCGATGATCGCCAGCGTGCGTCCCTTCAGCGCCGCGAGATCCACTTCCCCGAACGGCGTGCGGGCGCGGTGCGCGAGAATGCGATAGCCCTTCGCCATCAGCCACATCGCGGCGAATATCTCGGCGCTGCGGCCGCGCCGTTCCGCCTTGCGGCGATCCCTCACGCCTCGTCCTTCAGGATCAGCGCGCGCGCATACGCCTCGCGGCGCATGGCGCCGGTCTCTTCCGCCGCGAGCCGGGCCGCCTCCTTCACCGGATGCGACGGCAGGAACCGTCGCAGCGCCGCGTCCAGCGCCGCCTCATCTGCAGGCGGCGCCTCTTCCGGCGGCGCCACGACGACGACGATCTCGCCTTTCGGCGGCGCATCGATCGCGGCCGCCAGCGTCGAGAGCCTGTCGCGACGGACCTCCTCGAAGAATTTCGTCAGCTCGCGCCCCACCGCCGCCTCGCGGTCGCCGAACGCCGCCTGCATCGCTTCAAGGCTCGCCTTCAGGCGCGGGCCGGATTCGTAGAACACGAGCGTCGCCTGCGTGTCGGCGAGTTCATCGAAGAACGCCGCCCGCGCGCCGGTCTTCGACGGCGGAAAGCCCGCAAAGAGGAAGCGGTCGGTCGGCAGGCCCGCCACCACGAGCCCGGCGAGCAGCGCCGAGGCGCCGGGGATCGGAAACACGCGATGCCCCGCCGCCACCGCGTCGCGCACGAGTTTGTAGCCGGGATCGGAAATCAGCGGCGTGCCCGCATCGCTGATCAGCGCCACCACCTTGCCCGCCGCCAGCGCCGCCAGCACGCCGGGGCGCGCGGCCTGGGCGTTGTGCTCGTGGTAGCTCGTCAGCGTGGGCGAGAGGCTGAACGCATCCAGCAGCTTGCGCGCGACCCGCGTGTCCTCGGCCAGCACGAGGTCCGCCGCGCCGAGCACGTCGAGCGCCCGCAGCGTCACGTCGCGCAGGTTCCCGATCGGGGTCGCGACCACATAAAGGCCCCCTTCCAGTGATGCACTGGCCGGCGATGGACTGGAGGCGGTCACCCCACTAGGGTCGCGGCCCTTCGGGTCGGTATCATTCGGACGGGACATGAGCCTCAACGCATCTGTGGTGCGCGATCAACGCGCGCAAAGCATCGACGCCCGCAAGGCCTCTGCGTGGGCGCGCGCCGGAATTCTTGCGCTCGGCCTCGCCCTGGCTGGCTGCGGCAGCACCGGCACGACGACGCCCCGCCCGTCGCCGACGCCCCCGGGGCAGGTCGCGACGCCCGCCGCGCCGGTGATCCTCGGCCGCGACGGCATCACCCCGCCCTTCATGGCCGGCCGCAACATCGTCCGCATCGGGCTGCTTCTGCCCTTCGCCAGCCGCCCCGCGGAAGCCGGCGCGCTCTATCAGGCCGCCGAACTGGCCGTCTTCACCTACGGCGACCAGACGACCCTCCTCATCCCGCGCGACAGCGGCGCGACAGCCGCGGAATCGGCGGCGAACACGCGCCTCCTGCTGCGCGACGGCGCGGACGTGATCCTCGGCCCCATCGAACGCGACACCGTCGCCGGCGCCGCTGGCGCCGCGCGCGAACGCAACGTGCCGGTCATCGGCTTCTCGTCGGATCGCACCATCGCCGGCAACGGCGTCTACATCCTGTCGCTGCCTCTGGAAGAGGACGTGCGGCGCGTCGTCGACTACGCGGTGTCGAGGGGCCTGCGCAGCTACGCGCTGCTGGCGCCGGAAAACGACTACGGGCGCCGCGTTGAGGCGGCGCTGCGCGCGGAAACGGCGGCGCGCGGCGGCGTTGTCGGCCTGACGCAATTCTATCAGCGCGGCGACCGCGAAGCTGCGGCGGCGGCGCGCGCGCTCGCGACCCAGCTCAAGCGCACGCCCGTGCAGGCCATCATGATCGCGGAAAGCGGCTCGGTGCTGCGTGCGACGGGCCCCGCCCTGCTCATCGGCGGCGTGAACATGGGCCAGGTGAAGCTTCTCGGCACCGGCGCGTGGGCCGGCGGCGATGCGCAGCGCGAACCGACGCTGGCCGGCGGCTGGTACGCCTCGCCCGATCCCGCGCTTCGCGCGGACTTCGAGCAGCGCTTCCGCGCCGCCTACAATCGCCCGCCCTCGCGCATCGCGAGCCTCGGCTACGACGCGGTGATGCTCGCCGTGCAGGCGGCCCAGGCGGGGCGGCAGGATGCGGTGAGCCGCGCTTCGCTGGAACGGCCCATCGGCTTCGCCGGCGCGGACGGTCTCTTCCGCTTCCGTCAGGACGGCTCGATCGAGCGCGGCCTCGCCATTCTCGAACTGCGCCAGCAAGGCCCGGCCGCGATCGACCCGGCCCCGCGCACGCTGCGAGTGAACTAGACTTTCAGTCTCGCTTCGAGATCGGCGAGCAGCTTGCGTACGCGTCGCGCATTGGCGCCGAGATCGCTGTAGCCCACGCGCGAGCGCGAATAGACCGCGATCGTCGACCGGTTCTCGCCGAGCGGCACGATCAGC
>CAZGYQ010000071.1:665-18644 GCA_964530695.1 uncultured Caulobacteraceae bacterium | reverse complement strand
GCCCGCGTGCCGAAAAGCGTCTCGACAGGAAGACTGGTTCTCACCCGGAGCGGCGGCGCCCCCGCCGCCGTAAGCCTGTCGACAGCGGACGCCGACGAGGGCGTCGGCGCTCCAGACACCTCATGACAGGCGCCGTCGAAGGGACCGCGCGTCTTCAGACGCGCATCGGTTTTTCATGCACGCGAGATTCCCCGGAGTCTGGCGCCGCGGCCGGTTGCGCGTCTGAAGACGCGCGCTCCGGCGCGCCCATGCCCCGTTCCCATCGCCCTCGACGACGGCAAGCGGATCAGGTTCAATGCCCCGACATGTCCATGCCCTGGATCCTGTCGCTCGTCGCGACCGGCTACGCCCTCTTGCTGTTCTACCTCGCGTGGCGCGTGGAGCGCACGCCGCGGGGCGGACACTGGGTGGACCGGACCCGGGCCTACGCGCTTTCACTCGCGGTCTATTGCACGTCGTGGACGTTTTTCGGCGCGGTCGGCACGGCCGCCACTGCCGGATGGACCTATCTGCCGATCTATCTCGGGCCGGCGGTGCTTTTCCTCTTCGGACGCGATTTCCTGCGCAGGCTCGCCGAGGCGGTGCGGCGGGAGAATCTCACGTCCATCGCCGACTATATCTCGTCGCGCTACGGCAAGAGCCGCGGGCTGGCGGCGCTGGTCACCGCGATCGCGACGCTGGCCGCGCTCCCCTACATCGCGCTCCAGCTCAAGTCCCTCGGCATGAGTTCGGCGGCGGTGCTGTCGTCGGACGTGATCGCGCCGCCGATACCGTCCCACTCCGCGGTGGCGTTCATGGCGGCGGCGCTGGCGGCGTTTGCGATCATGTTCGGCGCGCGCCGCTACGAAGCGACAGGCAGCAATCGCGGCCTGATCGCGGCGCTCGCGGTGGAGGGCGTCGTCAAGCTCGCCGCGCTCACGCTGCTCGGCGGTTATGCGATCATACTGCTGCTGAACGCCGAACCGGCGGTGCGGACCGCTGGTCTCGACCAGTACGGCGCGCTCTTCTCGATCGGCGCGCTCAGGCCGGATTTCGTCACCGTCATGCTCCTGTCGATGGGCGCCATCGTCTGTCTGCCGCGGCAGTTCTATGTGGGCTTTGTGGAGTATCGCGGCCCCGGCGACCTGCGCACGTCGCACTGGGCGTTCCCGGTCTACCTGCTCGTCACGGCGCTCGTCGTCATCCCGATCACCGTCGCCGGGCTCGCACTCCTTCCTTCCGGCGCGACGCCCGACCTCTACGTCCTCGACCTGCCGCTGGCGCATGGCGCGAACTGGCTGGCGGTCCTTGCATTCGTGGGCGGGTTCTCGGCCGCGACCGGCATGGTCGTCGCCGAATGCGTGGCGCTGTCGACGATGATCTCGAACGATCTGGTCGCGCCGTTCCTCCTGCGCGGCGCGGCGATCGCACCCGAAAAGGATTTCGGCGCGCGGATGCTGCTGACACGGCGCATCGCCATCGTCGCGATCCTCGTCCTGGCGTTCGGCGTGTATCTCGCCATCGACCGCAGCGAAACGCTCGCCAGCATCGGCCTCGTCGCCTTCGCGGCGGTCGCGCAGTTCGCGCCCGCCGTGATCGGTTCGCTCTACTGGACCAAGGGTAGCCAAGGCGGCGTGCGCTGGGGTCTGCTCGCAGGCGGCGCGATGTGGACCTACACGCTCCTGGCGCCGACGCTGCTCGGCCTTCCCGCACTCGAAGCCGCGGGCCTGACCACGATACTGGGCGGCCTCTTGCACCCGCAGGCGCTGCTCGGACTGCGCGGGCTCGATCCGCTGACGCACGGCGTGTTGTGGAGCGTGGGCCTCAACACGCTGGTGTTCGTTGTCGGATCGAGCGCGTCGCCGGCGGCGATCGCCGACCGCTTGCGCGCTGCGGTTTTCACGCCCGGCGTGGCGGTGGGCGGAGCCGGCGGCGTGCGCACCGCCGGCGATCTCGTGGCGCTGGTGGAGCGTTTCGTCGGGGCCGAGGAGGCACAGCGCGCCTTTTCCTCACAACTCCCGGCCTATACGCCGAGTGCGCCGATCACGCGCGAAAGCGCCCAGCTCGCCGAGCGCCTTGTCGCGCAGGTTATCGGAGCGCCCTCCGCGCGTGTGATCGTGGGATCGGCGCTGACTCGCGGCAGCCTCGATGTCGCCGACGTCGTCAGCCTCATCGACGAGACCAAACAACGCCTGCAGTTCTCGCGCGAACTGCTCGCCTCGACCCTCGACAACATCAGCCAGGGCGTGAGCGTGGTGGACCAGGACCTGCGCCTCATCGCCTGGAACGAGCGCTACCTCGATCTATTCGATTTTCCGCCGGGATTCATCCAGATTGGGCGCCCGATCGCAGAGGTCATCCGCTTCAATGCGCTGCGCGGCGAATGCGGCCCCGGCGAGGTCGACGCGCATGTGGAGCGTCGACTCGCGGCGATGCGCCGGCGCGCGCCGCACACCTACGAACGCCTCAGGCCCAACGGAACCGTACTGAAGAGCACCGGCAACCCGATGCCCGGCGGCGGCTACGTCACCAGCTTTACCGACATCACCGCCGAAAAGGACGCGCAGGAAGCACTGCGCGCGGCTAACGAGCAGCTCGAAGCGCGCGTCGCCGAGCGCACGAGAAAGCTGAGCGCACTCAACAAGGAACTCGACGCCGCCAAGACTGCCGCGGAGCAAGCGACGCTCGGTAAGACGAAATTCCTTGCTGCGGCGAGTCACGATCTCCTGCAACCGCTCAACGCCGCACGCCTGTTCAGCGCGGCGCTCGACGATGCGCTGCAATCGCACGCGCCGGCGACGCAGGGGCTTGCGCGATCAATCGATCGCTCGATCGCGGCCGCCGACAGCCTGCTGCGCGCACTGCTCGACATTTCCAAACTCGATGCGGGCGGCGTCATCGCCGACAATCGCTCCTTCCCCATCGACCCGCTGCTGCAGGAACTCGTCGCGCAGTTTGCGCCGCAGGCGGCCTCCCGAGACCTGCAGCTGCGTTGCGTCAAGAGCGGCGCGTGGATCAGAACCGATCGCGACCTGCTCCGTTCGGCGCTGCAGAACTTTCTTGCCAACGCGGTGCGCTACACGGCTCGTGGCGGCGTGCTCGTCGGTTGCAGGGCGCGCGGCGAGCGCGTCGTCATCGAGGTCTGGGACACAGGTCCCGGCATCCCGGAAGCGCACCGGCAAGCGATCTTCGAGGAGTTCCGTCGCTTCCACCAGGGCGGCCAGGAGAGTGCGGCAGGCCTGGGCCTCGCCATCGTCGACCGCATCGCGCGGATACTGCATGCGCGCGTCGATCTGCGCTCGCGACCCGGCAAGGGCAGCGTCTTTTCCATCGACTGCGCGCGCGCGCCGGCTGGCGTCGCCGCCGCGACGGCGCCTGCGCCTGCCTCACGCGCGCTTCCGCTTCGCGTGCTGTGCGTGGACAACGAGACGGAAATTCTCGCCGGACTGCGGGCGCTACTGACTGGCTGGGGCGCGACGCCCGTTTGCGCAGGAAGCGTCGCGGACGCGCTTGAAGCGATCGAAAACGAAGTGTTTGACGCTGCGCTGGTCGATTTTCATCTGGGCGAGGATCGCGACGGCCTCGATGTCATCGACGCCTGGATCGCACGGTTTGGCGAAGCGCCGTTCGCGTTCATCACGGCGAGCACGTCGCCGCAGCTGGAAGCCGATGTCGCTGCGCGCGGTGGAATCGTCCTGCACAAACCTGTGGCGCCAGACGACCTGCGCCGGTTTCTCGGCGACGCCCTCATAGTCGCGCAGATCGGCGACCGCTCCGGCGCACAGGCCGACATTTCCTAGATTGACGCTGGCGCATCGAGTTCGAGCGCGCGCATCGCCAGAGCGGCCTGCGTGCGATTGAGCACATTCAACTTCCGGAGGATCGCCGTCATGTGCGCCTTCACTGTCGCCTCCGCGATGTTCAGCTCGAAGGCGATCTGCTTGTTGAGCTTGCCCGCAAGGACGCCCAGCAGGACCTTGAGCTGCATCGGCGTGAGGCTCGCGATGCGCGCGGCGGCGGCCTGCACTTCAGGATCATCCGGCGTCTCGGGCTGGACCGCGATCTCTCCGTCCAGCGCGCGCGCAATCGCCACCGCGATCGCGCCCAGATCCTGCGCCTTGCGGATGAACCCGACCGCCCCAAACTGGCGCGCGCGCTGCGGCGCATCGGGTTGCTCCACGCCCGTGACGACCAGGATCGGCGTGTCGGGGCGTTCGGCGTGCAGCTGTGCAAGCCCCGAAAATCCTTGCGAGTCCGACATGCACAGGTCCAGCAGCACGAGCTTCAGGTCCGGTTCCGACGCGGCGATGGCGAGCGCGTCGGCAAGGCTCGCAGCCTCTATCGCACGCGCATCTGCGTTTGCCCGCATCAGCGCCAGTTTAAGCGCCTCGCGGAACAGCGGGTGGTCGTCCGCAATCATCACGGTCGGCCCGGTTGGCCCGGTCACGGCGTTTTCTCCCGTCTGAAGACACATTAGCGCAGGTAGGACGCCGGAGAAACGGCAATCCCACGATACGCGCAGTTCGCGGATCAGGCCGGCGCCGGGGCGTGCACGCGGTGGGCGAGCAGATCGTCCACCACGCCGGGATCGGCGAGCGTGGTCGTGTCGCCGATGGCGCCGATGTCATCCTCGGCGATCTTGCGCAGGATGCGGCGCATGATCTTGCCGGAGCGCGTCTTGGGCAGGCCGTGCGCGAACTGGATGCAGTCGGGCGTCGCGATGGGACCAATCTCCTTGCGCACCCAGCGGATGAGATCGCGGCGCAAAGCTTCGTCGCCCGCCTCGCCGACGTTCAGTGTCACGAAGGCGTAGATGCCCTGGCCCTTGAGGTCGTGCGGCATGCCGACGACCGCCGCTTCGGCCACCTTCGGATGCGCCACGAGCGCGCTCTCAACTTCCGCCGTGCCCATGCGGTGGCCCGAGACGTTGATCACGTCATCGACACGGCCCGTGATCCAGAAATACCCGTCTTCATCGCGGCGACAGCCATCGCCGGTGAAGAACAAGCCCTTGTAGACAGAAAAATAGGTCTGGAAGAACCGCGCGTGATCATTGTGGACCGTGCGCGCCTGCCCCGGCCAGGAATCGAGCAGGACGAGGTTGCCGCTCGTGGCGCCTTCAAGAAGCGCCCCCTTGTCGTCGACCAGCGCAGGCTTCACGCCGAAGAAGGGACGCGTCGCGGAACCTGGTTTCAGCGCCGTGGCGCCCGGCAGGGGCGCGATCAACGCGCCGCCGGTTTCGGTCTGCCACCACATGTCGATGATCGGGCAGCGCCCTTCGCCAACGACGTTGTGATACCAGAGCCAGGCCTCCGGATTGATCGGTTCGCCCACGGTGGTCAGAAGCCGCAGACTCTTGCGCGAGGTCGCCCGAACAGGCCCATCGCCCTCGCGCATCAGCGCGCGGATCGCCGTCGGCGCGGTGATGAACGTGTTGACCTGATGCTTGTCGACCACCTGCCAGAGACGCGAGGCGTCGGGGTGGCTCGGCACGCCCTCGAACATCAGCGTGATCGCGCCGTTCGACAGCGGACCGTACACGACATAGGTGTGGCCCGTGACCCAGCCGACATCGGCGGCGCACCAGAACACGTCCCCGTCGCGATAGTCCCACAGATACTGGTGCGTGATGCTCGCATAGACGAGATACCCGCCCGTCGTGTGCAGCACGCCTTTTGGCTTTCCCGTCGAGCCCGACGTGTAGAGGATGAAGAGCGGATCTTCCGCACCCATGGGCTCGCAGGGGCACTCCGTGGCGGCGTACATCGCCTCGGCCTCGTAGCGATGGTCGCGGCCCGGCGTCATGATCACGTCGGCGCCCGTGCGGGTGACGACGAGCACCGTCTCGACGCTCGGCGCATGCGGCAGGGCCTCGTCGACATTGGCCTTGAGCGGAACCTTCTTGCCGCCACGCAGGCCCTCATCGGCGGTGATCACCACCTTGGAGTCGCAATCCTGGATGCGGTTGGCGAGCGCCTCCGGCGAGAACCCGCCGAACACCACCGAGTGAATCGCTCCGATACGCGCGCACGCAAGCATCGCGAAGGCTGCTTCCGGAATCATCGGCAGATAGATCGTGACCGTCGCGCCCTTCTGGACGCCGTGCGCCTTCAGGACGTTGGCGAACCGGCAGACCTCCTCGTGCAGCTTGCGATAGGTGATCGTGCGGCTCTCGGACGGTTCGTCGCCCTCCCAGATGATCGCGGTCTGGTCTCCGCGCGTCGAGAGATGGCGGTCGATGCAGTTATAGGCGACGTTGAGAACGCCGTCATCGAACCAGCGGATATGGAAGTCCTCTTCGTCGAACGAGACGTCCTTGACGCGCGTGTACGGTTTCACCCAGTCAATCCGCCGCGCCTGCTCACCCCAGAAACGATCCGGATCGGCGCAGGCGGCCGCGTGCATCGCCTCGTAGGTCTCTGCATTGGCGTAGGCGCGCTGCGCCCATTCGTCGGGTACGGGAAAGACGAGCGGTCCGGACATTTGTTCCTCCCTTGTCGTTGGAGGAACCGTCACCAAAAGCCGCGCATGTCTCAAGCTGCGGCGCCTACGACTTTAGTCTCAAAATCCACGCCAGCAGCTTGGAATCGACGAAGGTCTAGGTTCTCGACGCGGCGCGGCGCGCACCAATCTCCGCCTCTACGCACGACGACCCGGCGGTTGACCGGCTTCGCGTTGCGACAGAGAGGAAATGACCATGGGGCGGAATACGACACTGAAGGCGTGCCTGATCACCAGCGCCGCCCTCGCCTTCGCCATGCCGGCGCCGGCGTCCGCGCAGACCAGCGCCGAACTCGCAGAGCGCGTGCGCCAGCTGGAAGCCACGCTCACCAGCGTGCAGGCGGAACTGCAGCAACTGCAGGCGCGCGAAGCCCAGCAAAGCGCCGACATTGTGCGCATCCAGCAGACGCCGGCCGCACCCGTGGCGCCCGCTGCGCCGGTCGACGGCTTTCGCGTCGGCCCCACCACGTTCAGGCTCGGCGGCTATGTGAAAGCCGAAGCGCTCTACTCGGATTATTCCGCGGGCGACGTCGCGACCGGAGCAGGACGCGATTTCTTTGTACCAGGCGCCATTCCGGTCGGCGGCGTCAGTGAGGACGCCGCGCTCGACCTGCACGCCAAGCAGACCCGCCTCAGCTTCACCGCCACGCGCGCGGTCGAAGGGCACACCCTGGTCGCCTACGTGGAAGCCGACTTCCAATCCTCGCCGGGAACGGGCAACGAGAACGTCACAAACGCATACAATTTCGCCGTCCGCCGCGCGACCGTGAGTTACGATCGCTGGCTCTTCGGCCAGGACTGGACAACGTTCCAGAACGTCGGCGCGCTGCCGGAAACGACTGATTTCATCGGGCCGTCCGACGGCACCGTCTTCGCCCGTCAGGCGCTGGTGCGCTACACGCATCCGCTCGGCGCGCATCTCGGTCTTGCGGTCGCGCTGGAAAACCCCGAAACGACCGCCTATTCCGTCGTCGCGCCGACGATCGCCGCCTATGACGACGATTCGGTTCCAGACGTCGTTGCGCGACTGAACTGGACGCCGGGCAAGCACCAGTTCTCGCTTGCGGCCATCGGCCGGCAGCTCTCTGTCCAGGACGCGGGGGTGTCGCGCGAGGCGACAGGATGGGGCGTCTCGGCTTCCGGGAAGGTGGCGGTCGGCGCGCGCGATGATGTCCGCTTCATGCTCACATCCGGCGAAGGCATCGGGCGCTACATGGGCCTCGGATTTGCGCCCGACGGCGCGTTCTCGGGAACCGGTCTTGAGCCCATCTCGGTCACCGGCGGGTTCGTCGCCTACCGTCACGTGTGGACGCCGCGGCTGCGCTCGACGCTCTCGTACTCCTACCTCAACGTCGACAACCAGGCCGGCATTACGCCGGCCGGCGCCAACGATTCCTCGCTGAGCTGGGCGGGAAACCTGTTCTTCTCTCCGGTCGCCGGCCTCGATCTCGGCATCGAGTACCGTCACGCCGAACGTGAACTCTTCAGCGGCGCGTCCGGCGACATGGACAGGCTGCATTTCGTGGCCAAGCAGAGCTTCTGACCTTCGGAAACGACGCGGATCCGGGCCTGCCAGGTCCGATTGGATGCAACGGGCTGAAGGGGCGACCGCTTGGTCGCCCCTTCTTTGTCTTCAGGGCTCCAGCATCAAGGCCGTCTCATACCAAAGTCGCCCTGCCTGCACGCATTTTCCGACGCTAGTGTTCAGTGAGGAGCGCCCCGCGCTCTCAAGAAAGCGCCCACATCTCCAAAGGCGTCAAAGGGAGGCAAACATGACCGACATTACGGCCAATGCGCTGCCGAAGCATCACAAGGCGACCTCCGGCGAGAAGCTGGTCATCGGCGCCTCTTCGCTCGGCACCGTTTTCGAGTGGTACGATTTCTATCTGTACGGCTCGCTCGCAAGCTACATCGCAGCGCACTTCTTCTCGGGCGTGAACGAGACGACGGGCTTCATCTTCGCGCTCGCGGCGTTCGCCGCCGGCTTCTTCGTGCGTCCGTTCGGCGCGATCTTCTTCGGCCGCATCGGCGATCTCGTGGGCCGCAAGAACACCTTCCTCGTGACGATGGCGATCATGGGCCTGTCGACCTTCGTCGTTGGCCTCCTGCCCGGCTTCGCGCAGATCGGCGTCGCGGCGCCCATCCTGCTGGTGCTCATGCGCCTGCTGCAGGGCCTCGCGCTCGGCGGCGAGTACGGCGGCGCGGCGACCTACGTCGCCGAACACGCGCCGAACAACAAGCGCGGCCTCTACACGGCCTGGATCCAGACCACCGCGACGCTCGGCCTCTTCATGTCGCTGCTGGTGATCATGGCCACGCGCGCGATGCTGACGCCCGACCAGTTCGCCGAGTGGGGATGGCGCGTGCCGTTCGTCGTCTCGATCTTCCTGCTCGGCGTGTCGCTGTGGATCCGCATGCAACTCAACGAAAGCCCCGTCTTCCAGAAGATGAAAGACGAAGGCACGACGTCGAAGGCGCCGCTCGCCGAAGCGTTCGGCAAGTGGGGCAATGCGAAGGTCGCGATCCTGGCGCTCCTCGGCGCGGTCGCGGGCCAGGCGGTCGTCTGGTACACGGGGCAATTCTATGCGCTCTTCTTCCTCGAGAAGACGCTGAAGGTCGAAGGCTTTACGGCCAACACGCTCATCGCGCTGGCGCTGCTCATCGGCACGCCCTTCTTCATCGTCTTCGGCTGGCTTTCCGACAAGATCGGCCGCAAGCCGATCATCATGGCGGGTTGCGCGCTGGCGGCGCTGACCTATTTCCCGCTGTTCAACATGCTCACGCAAGCCGCCAACCCGGCTCTCGCGGCGGCGCAACACGCGGCGCCAGTCATCGTCCGTTCCGACCCGGCCGCCTGTTCGTTCCAGTTCGACCCCGTGGGCAAGAACAAATTCGACAGTCAGTCGTGCGACGTCGCGCGCGCCTTCCTCTCCCGCGCCAGCGTCAGCTACAACAACGAGGCGACGGCGGCGGGATCGATCGCGGAAATCCACATCGGCTCCACGGTGATCACCGCGCCGGACACCGCGAAGCTGACAGGCCCCGCGCGCGCCGACGCCATCAAGGCGTTCCAGACAGAAGCGCGTGCAGCGCTCGACGCGGTCGGCTATCCCGCCGCAGCGAACCCCGACACGATCAACAAGCCGCTGGTCGTGGGCATCCTGGCGTTGCTGGTGATCTACGTGACGATGGTCTACGGGCCAATCGCGGCGATGCTGGTCGAGCTCTTCCCGAGCCGCATCCGCTACACCTCGATGTCGCTGCCCTACCACATCGGCAACGGCTGGTTCGGCGGCTTCCTGCCCACCACGGCGTTCGCCATCGTCGCCGGCACCGGCAACATCTACAATGGGCTCTGGTATCCGATCATCATCGCGAGTGCGACGCTGGTGATCGGCATGCTGTTCCTGCCGGAAACCTACAAGCGCAACATCGACCAGTAACCCACCTACGACCCTGACTGCGCCGCGCGGCTGCCCCCGCGCGGCGCTTTTCTTTGGGCGCGATTTGTTCGCCTGGTCGTGGCGGCCCCCTTCGCCGACACAAGAAAAAACCGGGCTCCGTTTCCAGAGCCCGGCTTGTTGTTCTTACCGGTTCGGCCGGCGATTGCGCGGGGGCGGCGGGCCGTTGGACCAGACCTCGTTGCCCTTGCGGTCGCGGCGTTCCTCGCCGCTGCGAGCTTCGCTGGCGGCGCGTTCGGGACGCGGCGCGGGCTTGCGGTCGCCCGCGGAGCGCGGCCGGTCTTCACGAGGGCGATCCTCGCGGGGACGATCGCTGTTCTGCATCGGCGCACGCTTGGTGCGGCGCGCATCACGGGACGGCTTGCGCGGTCCGTTGCGCGGATCGTTCGAACGCTCACCCGGAACGCGCGGTAGCGGCGTCGCGAGACTGTACTGGTGCTCGAGCACCGGCACCGCCTGCTTCGTCAGCTTCTCGATGCCGCGCAGGTTGTCCCGCTCGTCAGGCGCACAGAACGAAATCGCAGCCCCGGTCTCGCCCGCGCGCGCGGTGCGGCCGATGCGGTGGACATACTGTTCCGGCACATCCGGCAGATCGAAATTGATCACGTGCGTGACGTTGTCCACGTCGATGCCGCGCGCGGCGATCTCGGTGGCCACCAGCAGCCGCGCCTTGCCGCGCTTGAACGCGTCGAGCGCGCGTTCCCGCTGGCCCTGGCTCTTGTTGCCGTGGATGGCTTCGGCGGGAATGCCCGCCGCTTCGAGGCGCTTCACGACGCGGTCGGCGCCGTGCTTGGTGCGCGTGAAGACGAGCGCACGGCTGATCGACTTGTCGCCGAGAATGTCGTGCAGCAGATCCTGCTTGCGCGAGGACTCCACGTGTACCACCGCCTGCTCGACGCGCTCTGCGGTCGAGGACACGGGCGCGACGGCCACCTGCACCGGATCGGTGAGGAACTTCGCTGCGAGCTCGGCGATCGGCGGCGGCATGGTGGCCGAGAAGAACACCGTCTGGCGCTTTGCGGGCACCAGTTGCGAGATGCGCTTCAGCGCGTGGATGAAGCCGAGATCGAGCATGTGGTCGGCTTCGTCGAGGACGAGGATTTCCACCGCATCGAGGCGGCACTTCTTCTGTTCGATGAGGTCGAGCAGACGGCCGGGTGTGGCGACGAGCACGTCGACGCCGCGTTCCAGCGCCTTGATCTGGCGGCCGATCGGCACGCCGCCGAAGACGACTGCACAGCCGATGTTGGAAAACTTGCCGTACGCGCGGAAGCTGTCGGCGATCTGCGCCGCAAGCTCGCGGGTCGGCGCGAGAACGAGGACGCGGCACGCGCGGGCGCCAGCGCCTTTGTGGTTCGCCACGAGGCGATCGATGATGGGGAGCGCGAAGGCTGCGGTCTTGCCGGTGCCCGTCTGGGCGAGGCCGACGACGTCGCGGCCGGCGAGCACGGGGGCGATGGCCTGCGCCTGGATCGGCGTGGGCGTTTCATAGCCTTCGGCGGCGAGCGCCTTCAAAATCGGCGCGCTGAGGCCGAGGTCGGAAAATTGGGTCAAGGAGTGGGTACTTTCAGAGTGCGCGCCGACGGATGCTCAGAAAGCGGAGACCGGGCGGGCGGAAAGCGGAGCGCGGCGACGGCGATGTGCGGCTTTTTCGCCGGACGTCGATGGTTGCGCACCGATGGGGACCACGCCCGCGAGAGAGCAGCGTTGCTGCATGTGCGGACGGTCGCTGCGGCGGTGTATGGGCGAAGGAGGTGAACAAGTCAACAATATTGGTGGGGTTTTGGGACGGCGCCGGCTTCCTCCCCTGCGCAGCAAAGCGAAGCGGGGGAGGTGGCTCGCGCGACAGCGCGAGCCGGAGGGGGCGGCGCCGAGCCCCCGCCCCCTTCCCCCGCTCCGCGGGTACTTCCCCCGCTGTGCGCGGGGGAAGAAACCATCGAGCGCTTACGCCGCGAGCTTGGCCTTCTCACCGCCGAAGCGGGAATAGAAGGTCTCGCCCTTGTCAGCCATCTCGCGCAGGAGCGCGTTCGACTTGAAGCGGTCGCCGTACTTGGCCGCGAGCGCCTCGCACTCGGCGACGAAGGTCTTCAGGCCCACGCCGTCGATGAGGCTCGCCGTGCCGCCGGTGTAGGGCGCAAAGCCCCAGCCGAGGATCGAGCCGATGTCGGCGTCGCGCGCGGCGGTGAGGATGCCCTCCTCGAAGCAGCGCGCGGTCTCCAGCGCCTGGATGTAGAGCGTGCGCTTGATGAGTTCGGCCTTCAGGTCCGGCGGGCATTCGGCGATCTTTGTGGCCACGAGATCAGTGATGCCCGGCCAGAGCTTCTTCTTCCCTTGCGCGGGATAGTCGTAGAAGCCCTTGCCGTTCTTGCGCCCGAAGCGCTGCAGCTCGACGACCATCTTCTCGATGATCGGATCGATGGCGGTGGGCTTGTAGGCTGCGCCGAGATCCTTCTTCGTCTGCTCGCGGATCTTCCACGACAGGTCGATCGCGACTTCGTCGTTGAGCGACAGCGGCCCGACAGGCATGCCGGCCATCTTGCCGATGTTCTCGATGATCGCCGGCTTGATGCCTTCGGCGAGCATCGCAAGGCCTTCGCCGATGAAGGTGCCGACGATGCGCGAGGTGTAGAAGCCGCGGCTGTCGTTGACGACAATCGGCGTCTTCCGGATCTTCAGCACGTAGTCGATCGCCTTCGCGACGGTCTCTTCGGAGGTGTCCTTGCCGCGGATGAGTTCCACGAGGCCCATCTTGTCGACAGGCGAGAAGAAGTGCACGCCGATGAAGTTCTTCGGACGCACGCTCGCTTCGGCAAGGCCCGTGATCGGCAGCGTCGACGTGTTCGACCCGAACACCGCCACATCGGCGAGCTGGGCTTCGGCTTTCTTGGTGACTTCGGCCTTGATCTCGCGGTTTTCGAACACCGCTTCGATGACGAGGTCGGAGCCCTTGAGATCATCGTAGTTCGTCGACGCCTTGATCAGCGCGAGCGTGGCGTCGGCCTTCTCCTGCGTCATCTGTCCGCGCGAAACGCGCTTGTCGAGAAGCTTCCTGGAGTAGTCCTTGCCCTTCTCGGCGGCCTCGATGGTGGTGTCGATGAGCACGGTCTCGACGCCCGCCATCGCCTGCACGTAGGCGACGCCGGCGCCCATGAAGCCCGCGCCGAGCACGCCCACCTTCTTGATCTCGTACTTCGCAAAGCCCTCGGGGCGATTGCCGCCCTTCGACAGCTCCTGCATCGACAGGAACAGCGATCGGATCATCGCGCGCGCCTGCGGGGTCTGCAGCGTCTTGACGAAGTAGCGGCTCTCGATCCGGAGCGCCGCGTCCATCGGCACCTGGATGCCTTCATAGAGGCAGCTCATGATGTGCTTTTGCGCAGGGTAATTGCCGTAGCTCTGCTTCATCAGCACCGCATTGCCGCCGACGAACGCCATGCCGCCGCCCGGCGAATAGGGACCGTCCTTCACGCGGAAGCCCTTCTTGTCCCAGGGCTGCACCGCATCCGGCGTTCCCTTGAGCCACTTCTTCGCCGCGCGGAGCGTTTCGCCGAGACCGACCAGTTCGTGCACGATGCCGAGCGCCTTGGCTTCGGCCGGCTTCTTCGGCTCGCCCTGCAGGATCATCATCGCGGCGTTCTGCACGCCGATCAGGCGCGGCAGGCGCTGCGTGCCGCCGGCGCCCGGAAGCAGGCCAACCTTCGATTCCGGCAAGCCGAACTGGCTCTTCGGATTGTCGGCCGCGACGCGGTAATGCGTGGCGAGCGCGATCTCGAGACCGCCGCCGAGCGCGAGGCCCTCCAGCGCGCACGCCACCGGCTTGCCGCAGGTCTCCAGCGACCGCAGCACGCGGTTCATCGCGTGGGAGCTTTCAAAGGCCGCACGCAGGCGATCCTCCGCGCTGGCGCCCTGTTGCGCTGCGTTCGATCCCATCTCGCCGAGATCGGCGCCGGCGCAGAAGCCGCTCGCCTTGCCCGACTGGATCACCGCGCCCTTGATCGCCGCATCGGTCTTGATGCGCTCCACGATCTGGGGGAGCTCCTTCATCACGCCGGCGGTGATGGTGTTCATCGACCGGCCCGGCACGTCGAACGTCACGACGGCGATGCCGTCCTCGTCGACCTCAAACTTGAAATTTTCCATTGTCCTGTTTCCTTGCGTTCGAGCTCAGACGCGCTCGATGACCATCGCGGTGCCCATGCCGGCGCCGACGCAGAGCGTGATGAGCGCGCGTTCCTTGTCGGCGCGCTCGAGTTCATCGACCATGGTGCCGACGATCATGCCGCCGGTGGCGCCGAGCGGGTGGCCCATGGCGATGGCGCCGCCGTTGACGTTGACCTTCGCGATGTCGAGTTCCATCGCCTGCACCCAGCGCAGCACGACCGAGGCGAACGCCTCGTTCAGCTCCCAGAGATCGATGTCCTTGGTCGTCATTCCGAGCTTCTTCAGGAGCTTCCTCGTGACGAACTCCGGGCCCGTGAGCATGATCGCGGGTTCAGAGCCGATCGAGGCGCCGCCGAGAATCTTCGCGCGGGCCTTGAGGCCCAGCGCCTGGCCCATTTCCTTCGAGCCGATCAGCACCGCCGAGGCGCCGTCGACGATGCCCGAGGAGTTGCCGGCGTGGTGGACGTGAACGATGTCCTCCACTTCCGGATAGCGCTGCTTGATGACCTCATCGAAGCCCGGCATCTGTTCGCCCTGCACCGTAAACGACGGCTCGAGCGAACCGAGCGACTGCATCGTCGTGTCGGGACGCATGTGCTCGTCACGGTCGAGCAGCATGAGGCCAAGCTGGTCCTTCACCGGCACGATCGACTTCTTGAAGCGTCCTTCCTTCCACGCCTGTGCGGCGCGCTGCTGCGACTGCACCGCGTAGGCGTCCACGTCGGTGCGGGTGAAGCCGTACCTGGTGGCGATGAGGTCGGCGCCGACACCCTGCGGCGTGAAGTAGGATTTCATCGCGATGGTCGGGTCGGTCGCCCAGGCGCCGCCGCCGGCGCCCATCGGCACGCGCGACATGCTTTCCACGCCGCCGCCGATCACCATGTCGGCTTCGCCGGATTTCACCTTGGCGGCCGCCATGTTGCAGGCTTCGAGACCCGACGCGCAGAAGCGATCGATCTGCACGCCCGCGACGCTTTCGGCGTAGTCGGCGTTGATCACGGCGATGCGGGTGATGTCGCCGCCCTGCTCGCCCACGGGCGAGACGCAGCCGAACACGACGTCGTCGACTTTCGAGGTGTCGAGGTTGTTGCGGTCGCGGATCGCCTGCAGCACCTGCGTGGCGAGCGACAGCGCGGTCACTTCATGCAGCGTGCCGGTGTTCTTGCCCTTGCCGCGCGGCGTGCGCACTGCGTCGAAAATGTAGGCTTCGGTCATTGTCGTGCTCCAACAGTATCGTGCGCCCTGCGTGGGACCGGAGGCGTCCCGCGGCGCGACGACCGATTCAGGAAAGAACGGCGTGCGCCTACCATCCGCTGTCGTTCCGGACGGGCGGTCCGGAACGCGGTGAATTCGGTCTCAGGTCCGCGCTTCGATGAGAACCTCCGCGCGGATGGAATTGGCGATGAAGCAGGCGTCGTGGGCCCGGTGATTGATGTCGTCGATGTCTGCGGGCGATGGCTGTTTCTCGCCGCTCCACGAAACCGCCGGGCGCAAGGTCACCTTCGTGATCGACGTTCGGCCGCGATCATCCTTTTCCATCACCCCGACCGCCTCGTCCTCGTAGCGATCGGCGGTGAAACCGCCGCGGCGCGCGAAATCGAGGAAGAACAGCATGTGGCAGGACGAAACGGCCGCCACCAGCAACTCCTCAGGATCCGCCGCGTCTTCCTTGCTCAGCGGCGCGCGCACCACGTGTGGCGACGGAGACCCCGCAATCGACACGCCGCCATCGAACGATATCAGGTGCGCGCGGGAATACTTGCCGTCGACGAAGGGGTGGTCGTCGCGCGACCAGGTGACGGTGGCGGTGTAGACGCTCATTCGTAGTCTCCCGTTTCTTCCCCCGGTTGCGGGAAAGGCACCCGCGAAGCGCAGGGTGGGGGCGGCGGCGGACCAAGCACTTCCACGATTTTGCGCCAGACGCCTTCGAGCTCCCGATAGACGTCCGTGTTGCCGACCCGGAGCACCCGCCAACCGGCGCGCTCAAGGTAACGCGTGCGCGCGTCGTCGTGGGGCTTGGCGGCGGAGCCATGCGTGACGCCGTCAATTTCGACGACCAGCTTCGCGGCGACGCAAGCGAAATCTGCTATATATGGGCCTATCGGATGCTGGCGTCGAAACCGCCATCCCGTTTCCTTCCGGCGCAGCATCGACCAGAGAATGACCTCCGCCCTCGTCATGTTCTTCCGGAGATCGCGCGCGAAGGCGCGGCTCTTGCTCTCGTCCTCACGCATCGTCGCCCCCTCCGTCAGTCGCTTCACGACTGCCACCTCCCCCGTTCCGCTTCGCTGCACGGAGGTGGAGCGCGCGCTCTTCCTCCGCTTGCGGGGGAAGTACCCGGCGGAGCCGGGGGATGGGGGCGGGCGCTCCGACCAATATTACAGCGTCCGCGCGATCAGCACTTTCATCACTTCGTTCGCGCCGCCGTAGATGCGCTGCACGCGGGCGTCGCGGTACATGCGGCCGATGTCCATCTCGTTCATGTAGCCCCAGCCGCCGTGCAGCTGCAGGCACTCGTCGACGATCTCACACTGCGTGTCGCTGACCCAGTACTTCGCCATGGACGCGGTCGCCGCGTCGAGTTCGCCTTTCAGCAGCCGCTCCGTGCAGTGATCGACAAACACCTTCGCCACTGTCGCCTTCGTCTTGCATTCGGCCAGCTTGAACTGCGTGTTCTGGAAATCGATCAGCGTCTTGCCGAACGCCTTTCGCTCTTTCACGTACTGGATGGTCAGCGCCAGCGCGCGCTCCATCATCGCCACGCCCTGGATCGCAATCTGCAGGCGCTCGGACGCGAGCTGCTGCATGAGCTGGATGAACCCCTGGCCTTCCACCGGGCCGAGGAGGTTGGACGTCGGCACGCGAACGTCCTCGAAGAAGAGCTCGGAGGTGTCCTGCGCGTCCTGGCCGACCTTGTCGAGGTTGCGTCCGCGGCGGAAGCCTTCGACTTCCTCCGTTTCCACGATGATGAGCGAGGTGCCTTTGGCGCCCTGCGTCGGATCAGTCTTGGCGACGATGATGATGAGGTTCGCCGTCTGCCCGTTGGTGATGAATGTCTTCGAGCCGTTGATGACGTAGTGGTTGCCGTCCTTTTTCGCGGTCGTCTTCACACCCTGAAGATCGGAGCCCGCGCCCGGCTCGGTCATCGCGATGCCGCCGACGAGTTCGCCGGTCGCCATGCGCGGAAGCCACTTCTGCTTCTGCTCGGTGGAGCCGTAATGATAGATGTAGGGCGCGACGATGGCGTTGTGCAGCGAGGCGCCGAAGCCGTCGATGCCCATCTCGCCCATGGCGTACATGATCACTGCGTCGTGGCGGAAATCGCCGCCCGCCCCACCGAATTCCTCCGGCGCCGAGACGCAGAGCAGACCAGCATCCCCGGCCTTCTTCCACATCTCGCGATCGACGACGCCGTTCTCGCGCCACTTCGCCATCTTCTCGGGCGTGGCCTCGCGTGTGAAGAACTCACGGACGCTGCGATCGAAGATCTCGAGTTCTTCGTCGTTGCGCCAGTTGGCGGTCGGCGCCTGGATCGCGGGCATTTATCTAGCTCCGTCTGTCGAATATTTCCGTGCTTCCCCGAGAGGGGAAGCTGTCAGCGCGCCAGCGCTGACTGATGGGGCGGTAAGCTGGCTTCGGACCGAGAGCCGCCGCCCCATCCGGCTCGCGGCTGCCGCCGCGAGCCCCCATCCCCGCCCGGGGGAGGACGGAGGGCTGGGCGCGTTTCAGAACGCGTCGGCCGGCCACGCCAACAGCGTTTCCGAGCCGCTCTTGAGTTTCGTGAGGTGTGCGCTTGCGTCCGGCAGCATGCGCTCCATGAAATGGCGTCCGGTGACGATCTTGGCGTCGTAGAACGGGTCGGCGCCGTTGGCCTTCT
>CAZGYQ010000071.1:0-655 GCA_964530695.1 uncultured Caulobacteraceae bacterium | reverse complement strand
TTCGCGTCGAACGCCGCGCGCGCCATCAGCGCCCACATGTAGGCCAGCGCCGTGATGCCGAAGAGGTGGAGATAGTCGTGGCTCGCCGCGCCGGCATTGTCGAAGTTCGACATGCCGTTCTGCATCAGCCACATGGTTCCGTCCTGGAGTTGCGCTTTTGCGGTGGCGAGTCCGTCGAGATAGGCCTTCATCTGCGGATCGTCGGCGTTGTCGCCGATGAACGCATCGATCTCGTTGAAGAACGTGAACACCGCGCGCCCGCCGTTCGCGGCGAGCTTGCGGCCGACAAGGTCGAGCGCCTGGATACCGTTCGCGCCCTCATAGATTTGCGCAATGCGAGCGTCGCGCACGAACTGCGACATGCCCCACTCTTCGATGTAACCGTGGCCGCCGTATATCTGCTGGCAGTTGGTGGCGGTCGCGTAGCCCTTGTCGGTGAGATAGCCCTTCAGCACAGGCGTCATCAGCGCCATGTAGTCGCCGGCCTTCTCGCGCACCTTCTCGTCGGGCGAGTACGTGAGCAGGTCGCCGTAGAGCGCAGTCCAGAACGTGAAGCAGCGCGCGCCCTCGTTGAACGCACGCGCGTCCATCAGCATGCGGCGCACGTCCGGGTGGACGATGATCGGGTCGGCGGGCCCGTCGGCATTCTTCGGCC
>CAZGYQ010000070.1:0-18842 GCA_964530695.1 uncultured Caulobacteraceae bacterium | reverse complement strand
GTCTCCGGGTTGCCGTACATCACGCCGATCTTCTGGCGGATCTGGTTGATGAAGATCACCAGCGTGTTCGACTTCGAGATCGAGCCCGTGAGCTTGCGCAGCGCCTGGCTCATCAGCCGCGCCTGCAGGCCAGGCAGTGAATCGCCCATCTCGCCTTCGAGTTCGGCCTTCGGCGTGAGCGCCGCGACGGAGTCGATGACGAGCACGTCCACCGCGCCGGAGCGCACGAGCGTGTCGGTGATTTCCAGCGCCTGTTCGCCGCTGTCGGGCTGCGAGACGAGCAGATCGTCGAGATCGACGCCGAGCTTCCTCGCATAGATGGGATCAAGCGCGTGTTCGGCGTCGACGAAGGCGCACACGCCCCCGCTCTTCTGCGCTTCCGCGATGACGTGGAGCGCGAGCGTCGTCTTGCCGGAGCTTTCCGGTCCGTAGATTTCGACGATCCGGCCCTTGGGCAGGCCGCCGATGCCGAGGGCGACGTCGAGCCCGAGCGAGCCTGTGGAAATGGCCTCGATCTCGACGACCGGCCTCTCGCCCAGCCGCATGACCGACCCCTTGCCGAAGGCGCGATCGATCTGGCCGAGCGCGGCGGCGAGCGCCTTCTGCTTGTCGGTGTCCATGGTCTCCACGAGTTTCAAGGCAGCCATTGATTTCTCACCCCTTAGTCCGACTCCCCGAAACGGACCAGCCCGCCTCGCGTGGCGATTCTGTACCATGTTTGTTCCACGGAACACAAGGGGAACATTGGGGTGATTTCCGGGCAGGGTGAATTTTTCCGTCCGGGGGCTAGTCCAGCGGCTTGGCGCGGGCCGCCGCGATCAGCGAACGCAGCTGCGCGATCAGCGCCCCGCCCCGGACATAGCTGTCCGCGCTCGCGTATTTTTCGTGATCGAGCTGTTTGCGGATGTCGCCCACCGTCGGGTAGCGGCCGGATTTTGCGAGCTGGAACGCCCGCTCGATGATCGAGGGTTGCATGGACATGGGACACCCTAGGCCCTTTTCGCCGGAAGCGCACGTGCGCCGTCCGGCCGCCGCTTCAGGGCGTCTTTACTTGCAGCGGCCCGGCGCCCATCCTGCGCCTCATGTTCCAGCGCTTCTTCACCGAACTCCGCCACGCCAAGGTCCCAGTTTCCCTAAAGGAATACCTCGTGCTGCTGGAAGCGCTCGAGAAGGACGTGATCCCGCCGCTGGTGGATGACTTCTACTATCTGTCGCGCGCGACGCTGGTGAAGGACGAGCGCCACATCGACCGCTTCGACCAGGTGTTCGGCCACGTTTTCAAGGGCGCGGAGTTCACGCAGGAGGTCATCGACGCGATGATCCCGGCGGAGTGGCTGCAGGCGCTGACGGAGAAGTATCTCACCGAGGAAGAGAAGCAGCAGATCGAGGCGCTCGGCGGCTGGGACAAGCTGATGGAGACGCTGCAGAAGCGGCTCGAGGAACAGAAAGAGCGCCACGAGGGCGGCTCGAAGTGGATCGGCTCGGGCGGCACCTCGCCGTTCGGCAACAGCGGCTACAATCCCGAAGGCGTGCGCATCGGCCAGGACAAGGGCCGCCACGGCAGGGCGGTGAAGGTCTGGGACAAGCGCGAATACAAGAATCTCGACGACCAGGTCGAACTCGGCACGCGCAACATCAAGGTCGCGCTGCGCCGGCTGCGGAAATTCGCGCGCCAAGGGGCGCCCGACGAACTCGATCTCGACGGCACGATCAAGGAGACCGCGCGCCAGGGCTATCTCGACATCGTCATGCGCCCCGAACGGCGCAACACGATCAAGGTGCTCATCTTCTTCGACATCGGCGGTTCGATGGATCCGCATATCAAGATGTGCGAGGAATTGTTCAGCGCCGCGCGCACCGAGTTCAAGCACCTCGAATTCTTCTACTTCCACAACTGCCTCTACGAGCAGGTCTGGAAGGACAACCGCCGCCGCAACACCGAAAAACTCAACACGTGGGACGTGCTGCACAAGTTCCCGCACGACTATAAGGTTCTGTTCGTCGGCGACGCCACGATGAGCCCATACGAGATCACCTATCCGGGCGGCTCGGTGGAGCACTGGAACGAGGAGCCGGGCGCGATCTGGCTGCACCGCGTGAAGGAAATCTACGAGCACCTCGTGTGGCTCAACCCGACGCCGCAGCAGCACTGGGCGCACACGCCGAGCGTGGGCGTCGTGCAGGAAATCATCGGTCCCGACCGCATGTTCCCGCTGACGCTGACGGGGCTCGACCGGGCGATGCGGGAACTGAGCCGGTAGGTCGAGGTGGACGCGACAACATCGATGAAAACCGTCCCGCTCCATCGCCGCACCCTCCTCGCGGGCCTCGGCAGTCTCGCGCTCTCGGGCTGCGCGACGCGGCCACTGATCGAATCTCCGGCGTTCACGCCGTTGCGCATCGCGCCGCTGCGCATGGAGATCGAGCGGCTCACCAAGATCACTGTCTGCACGCGACCGTTCCGCGCCGCGGGACCGCGCCTCGATGTGGAGACCATCGGCGACAAGCGCGTGGTGCACAATTACGGGCATGGCGGCTCTGGCTGGTCGCTGGCGTGGGGCTCAAGCGCGATCGCGGCGAAGAAGGCCCTCGACGGTGGAGCAAGGGACGTTGCGGTGATCGGCTGCGGCGCGCTGGGGCTCACCTCGGCGCTCACGTTGCAGCGCGCCGGCGCCAGGGTGACCATCTACGCGAAAGAGCGGGCGCCGCAGACGCGCTCTGCGCGCGCGACGGGCACATGGTCGCCGGATTCGCGCATCGCGGACGCGGCCAGGGTCTCGCCCGATTTCCCCGCGCTCTGGGAGGAGATGGCGCGCATCTCCTACGCGACCTACCAGACCTATCTCGGCATGCCCGGCGAGCCGGTGGCGTGGACCGACCGCTACAATCTCTGGGACAGCCCCATCCCCAATCCGCTGCCGGAGCACGCGGCGCAGGACATTCACTTCGCCGAGTACGCCCGTCGCCTCGCCGACATCGTGCCGCGCTACCGCGACCTGCCCGCGGGCGCCCATCCCTTTCCCGTCGCGCGGGTGCGTCACGGCACGTCGATGCAGTTCAATGTCGCCGAACTTGCGCACCTGCTGACCACGGACTTCCTCACAGAAGGCGGCGCCATCACGCCGATGGAATTTCACACGCCCGCCGATCTCGCCCGCCTGCCGCACAGGGTGATCGTCAACTGCACCGGCTACGGCGCGCGGGCGCTCTTCAAGGACGAGACGATCACGCCCGTGCGCGGCCAGATCGCCTGGCTCGCGCCGCAACCGGAGGCGCGCTACGGCCTGCGCTATCGCGGCGTCTCGGTGCTGTCGCGCCCCGACGGCATCGTCGTCCAGAAGCTCGGTCTGAGCGACATGTGGGGCTACGGCGCCGACGACGAAACGGCGGATCGCGCTGAGGCCGAGACCTCGATCGACACGATCGCACCGCTGTTTGCGCGCGCCTCAGCGTGACCCCCGCCGACCCCGCCACCATCGCCTTCTATGACCGTGACGCGGAGACCTACGCGCAGAGCGCGATCGATCACGGCGTGCGAGACAGCCTGCGCCGGTTTGAAGCCCGCCTGCCGCGCGCCGCGCGCGTGCTCGATCTCGGCTGCGGCGGCGGTCACGAATCCGCGTGGCTCGCAGAGCATGGGCACAACGTGACATCCATGGACGCCTCGCCAGGCCTCGCGGCGGAGGCGAAGCGGCGCTTCGGGATCGACGTGCGCGTGGCGGATTTTGCGGCGCTCGACGACGTCGACGCCTACGATGGCGTGTGGTCCGGCGCCGCGCTCCATCACGCGAAAACGGTAGAACTCCCGGCCATCGTCGTCGCCATCGCGCGGGCGCTGAAACCTGGCGGCGTATTCGGCGCGCTGCTGAAAGCGGGGCAAGACCGCCGCGACGGGCTCGGGCGCTTCTATTGCGGCATCGACGCCGGCGGCATGCGCGCGCTGCTGGCCGATCGCGCAGTCTGGACCGAAGCAGAGGTGCAAGAGACATCCGGCGCAGGCTATGATCGGGTCGAGACGCCCTGGCTCATCGTGTCCGCCCGCCGCAGCTGACGGACGACGCTGCGCGCCAGATTACAACACGTCCGGGGGAAACAGATGACTTCACGCCACTTTCAGTTGCACCGCCGGGCCCTCCTCGCCGGTGTCGGCGCCGTGACGCTTGCGAACCTTTCCGGCTGCGCGCCTGCGCCGCTGCAGATGCCCGCGCCAAAATCACGCCAGTTTCCGAAGGACTTCCTGTGGGGCGCGGCCTCCGCCGCCTACCAGATCGAAGGCTCCCTCGACGCCGACGGGCGCGGCGAAAGCGTGTGGGACGTCTTCGCGCGCATCGATGGCAAGATCGTCGATCATTCGCTGCCCGCGATCGCGTGCGATTCCTATCGCCGGTACGCGGAAGACGCCGCGCTGCTTTCGGGCGCGAGCCTGAAGAACTACCGCTTCTCCATCGCCTGGCCGCGCGTGCAGCCGACCGGCGCGGGCGCGGCGAACGACAAAGGGCTCGACTATTATTCCCGGCTCGCCGACGCGCTTCTCGCGCAGGGCGTGACGCCATGGGCGACGCTCTTCCACTGGGACCTGCCGCAGGCGTTGCAGGCGAACGGCGGCTGGGCCAATCGCGAGACCGCGCAGCGGCTTGCCGACTACGCGGGGATCGTCGCCACCAAGATCGGCGACCGGGTGAAGAACTTCATCGTGCTCAACGAGGCCGCCGTGCACGCCGTGCTCGGCCACGTGACCGGCGAACACGCGCCGGGCCTGAAGGACGCAAGTCTCCTCGGCCCGGTCATCCATCACCAGAATCTGGGCCAGGGCCTCGCCATGCAGGCGCTGCGCGCGGCCCACGGGGACCTGCGTGTCGGCACGACCATGGCGTTGATGCCCGCGCGTCCCGAAGCCGGCCCCGCGATGCTCGCAAACCGCCCGGCGGCCGACGGATTTGACGCGCTGTGGAACGGCGCTTTCCTTGATCCGCTGCTGCGCGGCGCGTATCCGGAAGGCGCGCTCGACACCATCGGCGAAGCGTTGCAGGCCGACGATCTCGCGATCACAAAGCAACCCGCCGATTTCATCGGCGTGAACTATTATTCCCCGGCCTACATCAAGCTCGACCTCTCAAGCCCCTCGCGCATCGCCGCCGGCGCGCCGCCGGCCGACACGCCGCGCGACGCCTTCGGCCGCGAGATCGATCCCTCCGGCCTCTATGAAATGCTTGAGCGCCTGCGCACGCAGTACGAAAATCCGCTCGTCTACATCACCGAGAACGGTTGTTCCGATCCCTTCTCCAACGGCCCCGCCGTGATCGAAGATGGCTTCCGCATCGACTATCTGCGCAAGCATCTCGAGGCGGTGAGAAGCGCCATGGAGGCGGGCGGCAGGATCGGCGGCTACTTCCACTGGTCGCTCATCGACAACTGGGAATGGGCGCTCGGCTTTACATCGAAGTTCGGCCTCGTCGGCATGAACCGTGACACCGGCCTGCGCACGCCGAAGTCGTCCTACGCGTGGATGAAGGCGCTCGCGGAGAGCGGCGTGCTGGACAAGGCCGCCTGAAACCCCGCAATGCGCCACGGAATGCGTGCGCTCGGCTATCCTTGATCAGGGCGCCGCGATGAATCCCGTCATCGACCCCATCTGGTCGCGGGTCGCTTCAGGCGTGAGCGTGGCCATCTTGTCGAGTTCGAAGATTTCCGGCGGCACGTACCAGTGAATCTTGTCGGTCGTGTAGGCGGCCCACACGGCGTCGGCGACTTCCGTCGGCTGGATGAGACGGAACATGCCCTCGCTCGGCGCGGTGGTCTTGGCTTCGGGCGGCAGGATCGCGGTGTCGATCAGGCCAGGCAGCGTATCGGCGGCGCGGATGCCGTACTGCTTGAACTCCACCGCAAGCGCCTCGGTGAGCCCCTTCACCGCATGTTTCGTCGCCGAATACACCGCGATCCCGGGAATGCCGTAGGTCGCCGATGACGACGAGGTCGTGAAGCACAGGGAGTTCGGCGTCGCCTTCAGGAGCGGCAAGGCAAGATGGATGCCGTTCATCACGCCGATGAAGTTGACGTTGACGACCGCGAGCACGTCTTCCCACGGCTGGTCCGCAAACGGGCCGCCGCGACCGATGCCAGCGTTGTTGAACAGCACGTCCATCGCGCCGCCCGTCTCGGCGCCGAACGCGGCGATTGCGGCAGCGTAGTCGGTGCGGTCGGTCACGTCGAGCGTGCGGGTGAAGATGTTGTCGGCGCCAAGTTCCGCCTTGAGCGCATCAAGTCCCTCGGCGTTCACGTCGAACGCGCCGACGAACCAGCCTTCCTTCGCGAACTTGCGCGCGGTCGCGCGGCCGATGCCGGACGCGGCGCCGGTGATGAAGATCGATTTGCGGCCATTGGCGCGGGGCATGGATTTTCTCCCAGTCTTGTAGGCACGCCCCCTCCGTCAGTCGCGGATCGCGACTGCCACCTCCCCCGTTTCGCTGCGCTGTACGGAGGAGGAAAGGCGCCGGCGCGTTTCTTCCCCCGCGCGCGGGGGAAGTACCGGCGAAGCCGGGGATGGGGGCGCTGCATTGAGGTCGACCTTGACGGCCTGTTCGCGGCGCCGCAAGCGGGCCGACATGAAGATTATGATCGTCGGCTCGGGCGGGCGGGAGCATGCCCTTGGCTGGAAGCTCGCGCAAAGCCCGCTGGTGAGCGCCATTGTCGCCGCGCCGGGCAATCCGGGGCTCGCCCGGATCGGCCGGTGCGTGAACGTCCCGGCGACCGATGCGGCGGAGCTTGCGGCGCTGGCGGCGCGCGAACAGATCGACCTTGTCGTGGTGGGACCGGAGAGCACGCTTGAGGCTGGCCTCGCGGATCGTCTCGCGGCGATCGGCATCCCCTGCTTCGGCCCCTCGCAGAAAGCCGCGCAGCTTGAGACGTCGAAGGCGTTCACCAAGGACTTCTGCGCACGCCACGCGATCCCCACCGCCGACTTCCGCGTGTTCGACGACGCGATCCACGCGAAGGCCTATCTTGGAACGCGCGAACCGCCGTTCGTGATCAAGGCCGACGGTCTCGCCGCCGGCAAGGGCGTCGTCATCGCTGAAACACGCCGCGAAGCGGATGAAGCCGTCGACCAGATTCTGTTCCTCAGGAAATTCGGCACGGCCGGCCAACGCATCGTCATCGAGGAATTCCTGCCGGGCGAGGAAGCGAGCCTGTTTGCACTCTGCGACGGCAAGACGGCGGTGTTTTTCGGCGCAGCGCAAGATCACAAGCGCGCCTTCGACGGCGACAAGGGCCCCAACACCGGCGGCATGGGCGCCTATTCGCCGGCGCCCGTCGTCACCGACGCGGTGATCGCCGAGGCGATGGAGAAGATCTTCCTCCCCGCCGTGCGCGGGATGGCGAGCGAGGGTGCGCCGTTCGTGGGCGTTCTCTTCGCAGGCGTGATGGTGACGCCGGAAGGCGCAAAGCTCATCGAGTTCAATACGCGCTTCGGCGATCCCGAATGCCAGACGCTGATGCGCCGCCTCGACGGCGATCTCGCGCCCGTGCTGCTCGCCGCCGCAAAAGGCGATCTGTCGGCCGCGCCGCCGCTCGGCTTTGGCGCCCGCCCCGCCGTGACGGTCGTGCTCGCGGCGCAAGGCTATCCCGAAACGCCGCTGTCCGGCTCGATCATCCGCGGACTGGCGAATGCAGACTTCGAGGATGTGGAGATCTTCCACGCCGGCACGCGCCTCGACGAAGATGGGCTGCTGCGCGCAGCAGGGGGCCGCGTGCTCAACGTCACCGCGACCGGCGCCACGCTGCGCGAGGCGGTCAATCGCGCCTACGCCGCCGTCGCCGCCATCGACTGGCCCGGCGGTTTCTGCCGCACCGACATCGGCTGGCGCGCGCTAAAGTGACTGCCCGTCGTCAATGGTGATGACGCTGCCCGTCACGCCACGCGATGCATCGGAACAGAGAAAGCCGACGACGCCGTCGAGGTCGCTCTCCTCCATCAGGCGCCGACGCGGAAAGCTCGCCATCTGCTTCTTGCCGCCCTCTTCGGCGAACCAGTCTGCGTTGATCTCGGTCTCGATGTACCCGGGGCAGACAACGTTGACGTTGATCCCGCGGTTGATCCACTCGCGCGCAAGCGACTTGCCCATCATCGCCACCGCCGCCTTCGACGCGCAGTAGGCGGTAAGGCCCGGCAGCACCTTGTGGGCGCCGATGGAGGCGATCATCACGATTCGCCCTCTCCCGGTCTCCTTCGACCCCGCCGCCATCATGCGCCGTCCGCCTTCCCGCGCGGTGAGGAAGGCGCCGCGCACGTTGACGCTCATCACCCGGTCGAACTCCTCGATGGCGATGTCGGCGGCGAGCGCCTGCGAATTCATCCCCGCGTTGGCGATCACGGCATCGATCGGGCCGAGCGCCCTTTCCGCCGCGTCGTAGCCGGCGATGACGGAGGCTTCGCTCTCCACGTCCATCGCCACCGCGCACGCACGGTCCGCGCCGAGTTCGGCGACGAGCGCCTCGATCCTGTCCAGGCGCCGCGCCGCCGCGACCACCTTCGCGCCCGCCGCCGCCGCGATCCGCGCGAAACGTCGTCCGAGGCCTGACGATGCGCCGGTGATGAGGATCGTGCGTCCCGAAAGATCGAATCCGCTCATGCAAGCTGCTTTCTGTTTCCGCTTCAGCTATGGCGGCGTCGGGGTATGCGGACAAGGCGCGACGATCAGAACCCGATGCGCGCCGTCGCATTCACGCCCTGGCGCGCGTAGCAGTCCCGGAATTCGCCCTCCAGCGCAGCGCCGAAGGAAATCCACTCTCCAGGGAAATCCGCGCCGGCGTCGACAACCCCGCCCTCTTCCCCCCGCACGGTGTCGACAAGCGTGATGGAGCCGCTGGTGCTGATCGTCGATGACCGGCTGACCCAGCGTCAGCTTACGGCGGCAAGGCGGAACGCGCGCGACACGACACGAGTTTCCAGACGAGGCGCCGCCCCTCCTCGCCCACGATCGTCAAAGCGCCTTCACATACACCTTGGCGGCATGCGCGCGCGCCCAACGACGCGCGGCTTGCACTGTTTCCTCGAAACTTGAGGCCACCGGAGCCGGCGTCTTCGCGCCCGCCCGATGATAGACCGCCATCCGGCAGCCGCCGTCCGGACCACGATAAATGAGCGCCCAGTCGCCGGTCTCAGGCGGGGCGTCCCGGTCCCCGAGTTCGATCAACTCCATTCACACCCCCGACAAAGCGCGCACTGCGCCCTTCGATAAATTGCGTCGCGTCGCTGCGCCTTGGGCAAATATACCCATGACCAAGCCCCCGCGCCGTGCGCGGTCCCCGGCTTGGATTGGGCATGTTCCGTCGCGCTGGCGGAAGCCAATGCCCGTCGCGACTGCTTCGCGTATTTCACGCCGATATCTCAGGCGGACACCGCTTGCGCCCATCTGCGCGTCATCCAGGCGCAGCAGGATGCGTCCACTTGTTATTATATTTATATATAATATCATGGTCGCTGGCGCCGGCGGTTCTTCCCATGGCGCGCGCGCATCGAAAGGGCGTCATTGTGGACTGCTTTGCCGAATCCTATGCCCACGCCCGCGGCATGTTCCTCACCGCGGCGATGGAGGCAGGCGCCGAAATCGAGACGATGACGCACCCGAGCGCCCATTGCCCTTCGGGAGGGCCGCTGTGCATCGACGTCGCGCGCCTTGGATCCAAGGACGCCAGCAACGTGCTATTCATGGTGTGCGGGACCCATGGCGTCGAGGGCTATTCGGGGTCGGCGGCGCAGATCGCCTTTCTCAAGCACGGCCTGCCTGAACGCTTGCCGCCACATGTGGCCATCGTCATCCTGCATGGTCTCAACCCGTATGCATGGTCGCGCGATTCCCAGCGCAACGAAGACGGCATCGACATCAATCGCAACTTCATGGACTTCACCCGGCCAGCCCCGCCGGAAGATCCCCTGCACCACGCGTTCGCCGCCATTCTCGACATTCAAGAGATGTCATTCGGCGCGCTCGGACAGGCGACCCGGGATATCTTCGCCTTGCGCAAGCAAGTCGGCGCCAAACGCTTCATGGATGCGCTAGCGGGAGGTCAATACAACACGCCCCGAGGCATCAAGTTTGGCGGCAAGGCGCCGTCCTGGTCCAATCTCTGTTTCCGCAAGGTCGTTCGCGAATATCTTGCGCGCGCCAGCCGCATCGCCTCGCTCGATTGGCACACTGGACTTGGTCCCTACGGCGATCTCTTCACCCTGTGCTTCTGCGGCGAGAACACGCGCGCCTTCCAGTTGACCAGCGCCTGGTGGGGCGCGGATTTGGTCCGCCGCGGCGCCGAGAGCTGGTCGGCGGCGGGCGAAACGTCGCCATCGCCAGACATCACCGGATCGGCCTGGTGCTGCCTTGTCGAGGAGGCGTCGCACGCCGAGATCGCCGGCGGCGTCATCGAATTCGGCACAATGCCGCTGGAGAGCATTCTCCAGGCCGTCGTGCTCGATCACTGGCTGACCTTCACCGCACCCGCGGATGATCCATCCACGGGCTATTGGCGCGCGCAGATGCGCGCCTTTTTCGCCCCGCGCGAGGCAAGTTGGGAACGCTCCGTGGCCCGCCACGCCCGGCGCGTCTGCGCGTCCTCGCTGACCGGACTGGCGGACTGGAAATGATCGCCGCCGAAGCAAGGGCGCCGCTTTCAGGGAGCCGCAAATGAACAGGGATGTGCTCACGCAGCTGCGGCGCGCAGAGGACAAGGGCTTTTCGCTGCTCGCCGCGGTCGAATCGCGCGGCCTCATCAGGGCGGGGCCGACCGAGGAAGAACTGAGCGAGGAAATTCACGCGCTTGCGGAAGAGATGTTCGGCCTACAGCGCTACTGGCACAAGCGCGTGGTTCGCGCTGGCGAGAACACGCTTCAACCCTTCCGGGAGACGCCGCCCAATCGCACGATAGAAACCGACGACATCCTGTTCGTCGATCTGGGGCCTGTATTCGGCGATTGGGAAGCCGATGTCGGGCGCACCTACGTCATCGGCCATGACGCACGCAAGCACGCACTCAAGCACGATGTCGAGGCGGCATGGGCGGAGGGACATGCCTACTTCCACCGGCGCCGCGGCGCGCTGACGGGCGCCGAGCTTTTTGCATTCACCGCCAGCGTGGCCCAGCGCATGGGATGGGCGTGCGGCGGGCCGCATTGCGGACATCTGATCGGCGCTTTTCCTCACCTGCGCGTCCAGGGCACGCAGGTGGAAAACTACATCCACCCGGACAATCATCTCGCCATGCGCGAGTCCGACGCAGAGGGACGGCGGCGCTACTGGATTTACGAAATTCACTTCGTTGATCTTGAGCGCGGCATCGGCGCGTTCACCGAGCGGTGGATCGGCGACTACGAAGACTAGAGCCGTTTCCGATCCGATGGAATCGGATCGGGGCTCCAGGTTGTTGATTGGTCGCATTTTCTTCCGACGAACCGGGATCCACTTCGTCGGAAAATGTTCTAGCCGTCTGGCGCAGCAGAGGCCTGGACCCCGCCGCCCTCGCCGCGAACTGGCGCCGGTGCGGGCGCCATCATCGCGAAAGCGATCGAAGCCGCCCCGGCAAGGGCGGCGCATGCAAGAAGCGGACTCGCCACCGATCCACTCGCGGCCGCAAGCGTGGCGAAGCCAATCGGCCCGCATGTCATCCCCAGGGCGAAGCAGGCTCCGATCAGACCGTAGATGCGCCCCATCGACGTGACGCCGAAATAGCGTGAAATCATGTAAGGCAGGATGTCGGCCTCGCCGCCAATGCTGAACCCAAGCACAAACGCCGCCGCCATCATGAGCGAGGGTCGATCCATCACGGCATACCCGCCGATGGCGCACCCGGTCACCAGAAACATGGCCGCCCCAATGATGCGCGCCGGCGCGCGGTCGAGCGCATAGCCGACGCACACGCGCCCCACCAGGGTGCCGACGCCGACCAGGGCCTGCGCCACGGCGATCTCGGCGCTCGATAGTCCCGCGATCTCCGTCATCACCTGCACGGAATTGGTCAGAACCCCAAACACCGCCATCCCGACCGCCGTGAACGCCAGCGCCAACAGCCAGAAGTTATGCGACCGCAACGCCTCAGCGCTCGTGAAGGCCCTCCCCTCGGCAGGGGCATCGGCGATCTCGCCGTCCGGCTTCAAGCCAAACGCGCCTGGATCGTCGTGGAGAAGCAGCGCCACGATCGGCAGGCACGCCAGCAGCTGCACGACGCCGACCGCCATCCACCCGGACTTCCAACTTCCCGCCGCGAGGACGCGCTCAACGCCGATCGGAATGAACACTGCGCCGAAGATCGTCCCCGCCACCGCCAGACCAATGGCCAGTCCGCGCCGGCGCACGAACCATGTAGACACAGCGCGCGTGTACGTGAGCGCGTTGGTCAGCGTCGACACAGCCCCCATCGCAAACATGACGATGTGAAAATGCCGCAACGACGCAACCGTGCTCGCGGCCAGCAGCAGCACTCCAAAACCGCAGATCCCGGCAAGCGCCATGCGGCGCGGACCGAGGCGGTCAACCAGCCAGCCGCAGGCCGGATAGGCCAGCATCTGCCCGAGCATGAACAAGGTTGCGCCGAGCGCGAGCTCGCTGCGAGACCAGCCGAACGACTGATTCATGGCGGACGCCAGAATCGCATATCCAGCGGCCAGAAATGTGCTGCCGCCAAAGCCGATGACCAGCGCGGCGCCCAGCACCACCAGCCATCCGCGAAACACCCCTCGGGTCATCTTTCGCCTTCGCCTGCCCCGCAGCACGCGGACCGCAGACGCCGGTCGGCGTCCGCGGGCGCGCGGTGTCGGCGTCAATTGCCAGCTTCGCCGAACCGGACATTGAGCGCCAGTCCATACGTCATGGGATCATTGTAGGTGGCGCGCGGAATACCCAGGAAGGAGCGCGAGTTCAGCACCTGCACGGTTTCGTCCGTCAGGTTCTTGCCCCAGACATAGATTGACCAGCGTTGGGCCTCGAACCCAACGCGCGCGTTCAGCAATCCGAGCGCCTCGTTGTGGTTGATTGGCAGATTGTCCGGGTTGGAGAAATAGTCGTCCCGATACACATAGTCGATCTGCGTCACCAGCTCGCCGCCGAGCACCGGCGCGCGGCGCTCGCCGCTGAGGCTGAAGCTGTTTTCAGGCGAGAACGCGAGCTGGTTGCCGTCGAAATCGACGCCAATGCCGCCGCCGTCCTTGAAGCTGTCGAAGGTCGCTTCGGTATGGGCATATTTGCCCCAGAACCGCAGGCGCTCGGTGACAAGCCAATTGGCCTCGACCTCGACGCCTTCCGTGGCAGCCTCGCCTGCGTTGGTTACCGAAAGGCGCGTGCCGCCGGAGGGAAGCTGGACAAAACTGAAGACCTGGAAGTCGGTGTGCTGCTGCCTGAAGAGATTGACGTTGAGCCGGATGCGGCCGTCATGGAATTCGCTGCGCAGCCCCAATTCGTAGGCATCGACCTGCTCATCCTCAAACGGCAATTGCGCGGCGACGTTGTTGACGTAGTCGGCGTTCCATCCGCCGCTCTTGAAGCCGCGCGAGTAACTCACATAGGCCATGACATCGTCGGAAGCGAACCAGTTGAGGCTGACGCGTGGCGAGACGTCGGAAGCCGAGCGGCTGTCGACAAGCGAACCATCTGTGAACAGAAGGCCGCCGGCGCCGGGCGTGCCGCTCGCGGACGTATTGTCGACAAGCGTGTAGTCAATATCCTTGTCTTCGCTAGTGTAGCGCAGGCCGGCGGTCACCTGCAGGCTATCGGTGAAGCGATAATTGCCGTGAACAAACGCCGCCCAGGATGTGCTGGTGATCGCTTCCTCGTGGCGCACATCGCGGAACACGTTTGGCAGCGCAGGATTGAGTGCGCGGAGCAACGCCACCGCGGAAGCGCCGCCCTCGATATCCTGGCTCAGGTAAAAGAGGCCCGCGACATAATCGAAGCGCTCATTCTCCGGCGAGGCTATACGGAACTCCTGAGAGAAATTCTCCGCATCTTCGGAAATGCGGTCGTCATAGACGAGATTTGACGGAGAATAGTCTTCGTCGATGTTGATGGCGCGCCGGCTGGACGCGCGAAAGCCTGTGATGGACGTGATTTCGAAGCCATTGTCGAAGGAATGAGTGACATTGAGGCTCGCGCCCTGGCCGCGAATGTACGTACGCGGCGTCAGATCGAGCGCAACTTCGTAGGGACCATAGGCATAGGGCGCGCTGAGGCGCTCCGAGCCCGTATTGTTGAAGTCATTCTCGTCAAAGTCGACGCTGAAGCGCACCTCGGTCGCAGGACCAAGGTCCATGTCTACCTGCGCCCTGAAGGCCCGGTCGTGCAGATCGTCATAGTCCTGGTCGCGCAACACATCCTCGACGAAGCCGTCGCGATCCGTCGTTGACAGCGCCAGCCGCGTGCGGACGGACGCCGAAACCGGCGCATCCACCGAGGCGACGGCGTGCACCAGACCGTAGTTGCCGCTTTCCAGCCTGAGCCGTGCGCCAAACTGGTCCGCCGCTTCGCGCGTCGTGATGCTCACGGCGCCGGCGACAGTATTCTTACCGAACAAGGTCCCTTGCGGCCCACGCAAGACCTCGATGCCGGCGACGTCAAGCGTACCCTGATTCAAGGCTTGGCGGCCGATCCAGACCCCGTCCACATAGACGCCGACGCGATTGTCGTAACCTGGATTGCGGGAGTTATCGACGATGCCGCGAAAGCCGATGCTATAGCGGCTCGGGTCAATTCCCGCGATTACGAAGTTCGGCACGAAGAATTGCAATTCCTTGAGATCGGCCGCGTTCACCCGCTCGATGTCGTCGGCGCTGAGCGCGGAGATCGCGATTGGCACCTCCTGGAGGTTCTGTGAACGCAACTGCGCGGTGACCACGATCTCATCGTCTCCCGCCTGCTGCGCCAAGGCTGGCGAAGCCAGCCCAAGCACAAACGCCGCTGTCGTCAGCAATGAAAACCTCATCTTGTCCTCCCCGACCGGCCCGGTTCACGCCGCGCCATTTAATAATATCTTGATATAATTATTGAGCGCCGTCAAGCACGGGCGGCCAGTGAGGCCGATTGGCTCCTTTGCAGCCAATCTGGCTCATCCGAAAAATTGGCGAACGACTCCGCCGGCGATAGGCTAGGATATAATTTCGCATGGGGGCGCCGCCCTCTTGGAGGCGTCAGGGCCATGTCAGCAAGCCAGACTCAAAAGGGCGCGCCCGATCATAAGGCGTCCAAGCGGCAGAAGGCGGGCCGGCCCTCCAAGCAGGCCGAACGCGACAGCCGCGCCGATCTGCTTCATGCCGCCGTCAGGGTCTTCTCGGAGATCGGCTTCGCCAGCGCCAGCCTCAGGGACATCACAGACCGCGCAGGCGTATCGGTGGGCCTTGTGCGGCACTACTTCGGGTCAAAGGACGCCTTGGTCGAGGCGGCAAACGTCCTGGCGGTTGAACAGTTGCGCGCTGTGTTCAGCGCGATCCTGGAAAATCTCCCTACCATTGACGGCCACGAGTTATTGCAGCGTATCCACGAGCGCCAACTCAAGGTGCTCGTGCCGCAGGCGCACCTGCTCTTCTACCTCAAGCATCTCGTCATCGAGCATCCAGCGGCCGCGCGGAAGGCGATCAGTGAGTACTTTCACATGCTGCAGGACCACTTCAACCGCCTTGAGGCGGTTGGAGCTCTCCGGCCGGACGCCAACAAGGTCTGGCTGACCTTCTTCCTCATGTTCGCGCAACTCGGACCGGTGTTTCTGTCGGACCAGATCGAAGCGATCATCGGACGTTCGCCCTTCGATCCAGATGTCGCCCGCGAACGCGGGCGCGCCGCCGGGCAATTGTTTGCGGGCGTGCTGCGGTAACAGGTCGAAACGCCCACGGCGTCAGGCAGGTTGCGCGACCATGCGCGAAAGGATTGACCGGAGGCGGCGTCAATCGGCTCGAAGGCGCCGGCACTGACCTGCGATTGGCCCGCGCACGAATTGGCATCTTCTCCACTCCATGTGTCCCCACGTGACCTGGTTCACCTCGTTGTCGACGCCGGGCATCAAGGGGACGCGTGGCTTACGCTGGCGCGACTGCGCGGCTGAACGACTCCGCCACAGCGGCCGCGCCTTGGCGCGCGTGATTCATCGACTTCGCGGAACGCAAGAGCGGTCCGGCGCCAGACCCGGACGAAGGTCCGCACGACGGTTGTCACTGGCCGCGCAACGCGTAACGCAGGCCGAGCGTCGCTTGCCGGCGAGCGCCGGCAAAGAGACCGTCCGTGCGGCTGCTGATGTATTGCTCGTCCATGATGTTTTGGACGCTGACGAAGACCCGCCAGTTTGCGGCTCGCGGCCTGAAATGCACCGCGCCGCGCAGGAGCGTGCGCTCGGGAATGACACCCCTCTGCCCGTCGGCGGAAGGCGCTCGCGTATTGGCCCCGTCGGCGAATTGTTCACCGAGGTAGTTGAGGCCAATCTCCCCAGACAGTGGGCCGCTCCCCTTGTACCCCAGCACCAGATCGAGGTTGTGGCGCGGCGCATAGGGAATGCGGTTGCCCCTCACGCCATCGGTGAGTTCATCGGTGTCGCTGACAAACTCGGCGGTCCAGACGCCAGTGTAGTTTCCAGTCAGGTAGAGATCATTCGCAAATCTCCATTGCGCGGATACCTCCACGCCCCGATGGCGCGCTTCGCCGGCATTGACGAACGATCCGCTCCGCCCACCGACCAACGGGCCTTCAACAATCATGTCCTCAAGATCGATCTGAAAGAGTGTCGCTTCGAGCCGTCCATGTTCGCCGACAGCCGCACGCACACCGACTTCCGAGGTCACGCCTCGCTCGGGTCGCACCGTCGCAAAAGGCTGCACCGGGTTGATGTCGCGATCCGGTCTTGGCGGCGCGAAGCCACTGTGCGCGCCGGCAAATATTGTAAGCGCCGCACCGGGAGTCCAATTGACGCCGATCCCCGGGAGTACTGTCGTCGATTCCGTTGCCGCACTTCTTCCCACGGCGACGAAATTCGCGACGCCCGCCGTGTTGACGGTCTCTATGTTTTCCACCCGCAAGCCCGGCGTGATCAGCCAGTCGCCGAGTTCAATCCGGTCCTGCGCAAAGACCGCCAGGGCGCGCACATCGATCGAGTTGTCGTCTCGCAGAACAGTCCCCGGAGAATTCTCGCGAGCCGATGGCGTCAAGCCATTGTAGCGTCGTCGGCGCGTCTCTTCGTTGTGCAGGCGCGCGCCGAACATCATTGTCTGCGTCGGCCCGAACAAGGTGTGATTGAAAGCGATGCGGCTTTCCGCGCCGAAGAAAAGGAAATCACGCGGCCGCATCTTGTTGCCGCAGAGCGCGGCAGCGCCTTCATAGTCGGTTCGCGCCGCGCCGACGCAGCCGGTCGCCGGATTCGCGATCATGGCGTCGGTGGAGGTGTCCGTCTGGCGATAGGAGGCGCGAAAAGTGTCCGCTCCATATACCTGCGTGGAGATCACGGCGCCCCCCGACCGCCAGACATGGACGCCCTGGACCGCAACCCGGTCCAGCGCAAAGCGATCATTGCTGAAGGGATTGGAATACGGATCGGCATCGAAGCGCGCCTGGGTCAATCCGCTTTCGGTAATCGCCGAGCGCTCCTTATGTGCGACGAGTTTGACGCGAAAGGCGTGATCGCCCGCCGACCACCGCAAGTTTAGCGCTCCCTCGATGAGGCTCGTGTCATGGCCGCGGCGTGTGCCCGGCGCATCGACATGGACGACATCGAGTGCGACACCCTTGTCGGCGTCACCCCAGCCAAGACGCACATCCGCGCCAGCTTGACCGCGCGGGCCTGTGATCGCGCCTGCCTCCAACAAGGGCGCTTCCGGCGCCTCGTGCGTGATAAAATTGATCATGCCGCCGAAGCTCTGCGGGCCGTGCAGAATTTGCCCAGACCCCTTCAGCGCCTCGATCGCACTCACGCGCTGGAGCGCTGGATAGTGATGCGCCGAAGGGTCGGCATAAGGCGCGGGCTGGATCGGAGCGCCGTCTTCCAGCAGCAGGCTGCGGCCTGACCGACGCGGCGAGAGGCCCCGAACAGAGAGATTGAGTTTGAGGCCAAGCGCATCTTCGTCGACGACGGAAATCCCCGGAATGCGCCGCAACAGTTCCTTGGCCGTGACGGGCGCGATGCGCTCAATTTCCTCGGAGTCGATGGTCGTGAGAGAGCCTGGCGTTGCAAGCGGACCCGCCGGAGCCAGACCGTAGACGACTACGGTGTCTTCCGTATTCGCTGGCGGCCCGGCAAGCTCGGCGGCGCAGGCGCCGCCTGCCGAGCAGGCGAACGCCGCCGCCATCCATGCGGGTGACTTGATCAAGGCGCGCCATCGCCCTCCGCGCCGCCATCCTCTTCCTCGTCCTCTTCCTCCACTCGGTAGGGACTGAACGCAGCGCTGGGCGAACCCGGATACGGTCGCTCCCAACCCTTCGCGTCATGCCACAATATCCGGTTGAGCGCGGCGGACGGCACTGCGTCCGGCACGTCGAAGCGCATTCTTGCGGAGGCGAGTGCTCCCTCCCGCGCCGCGCCGCTCAGCGCCTGGGCGGGAGGATTGCGTTCCAACAAGTCCTGCCTGGGAACCACATGGGTGAAGCCGCGAAGATCGGGGGTATCGTGAAAGGTTGCGCGCATGTCGTTGGCGATATGATCAAACAGCGAGAGGCTTGGCAGACCAAGTACGAGATTGATCGTCTTGATGATGCTTTGCTGGGCGTAAAACGTAGAGTCGACCGTACCGCGTCGGGTATACGGGCTGACCGCGAGCGCCACGGTGCGATGCCCATCCACGTGATCGACGCCGTTCTGCGCGTCGTCCTCCACGACGAAGATCGCCATCTTCG
>CAZGYQ010000069.1:0-19057 GCA_964530695.1 uncultured Caulobacteraceae bacterium | reverse complement strand
CAGACGCGCATCGGTTTTTCATGCACGCGAGATTCCCCGGAGTCTGGCGCCGCGGACGGTTGCGCGTCTGAAGACGCGCGGTCCAACCACTGGAGTTGGGTCAGCGCGCTGGCGCGCTCGCGGTGGTTTTCGCCGCGCCCTCGCGCCGGGAATCCGCGCCGCCGTCAAAGCCCGTCGGCGTGATGCGGATGCCGTGCAGGCCGCTCGATTCAAGCTGCGTAGGCCGGAAGGTCCAGCCCCGCGCCGTCAGCGCATCGGCGACACCCGGCGTCATGCGGGCGGTCTCGGCGGGCGCAATGGCTGTGCGCGCGGTGATGTTGGGCAGATCGATCGCCTGCTGCATCGGCAGGTTCCAGTCGATCACGCCGATGATCGTCTTCGCCACGTACCCGATGATCGCCGAACCGCCGGGCGAGCCGACCACCGCGTAGAGCTTGCCGTCGCGGTCGAAAACGAGCGTCGGCGCCATCGAAGAGCGCGGACGCTTTCCCGCCGCCGGCGCGTTCGCCACTGGCAGCCCGTTCTTCGTCGGCGCGAGCGAGAAATCCGTGAGCTGGTTGTTGAGCATGAAGCCGCCCGCCATGCGCATCGAGCCGAAGACGCTCTCCACCGTCGCGGTCATCGCCACTGCATCGCCATTGCCGGCGACCACCGACAGGTGCGTCGTGCCCGGCACCTCGTTGGTGCGGTCGCGGCCCCAGCGGTCAAGCAGGGACGGCCCGCCGACGACGAGCGAAGGATCGCCTGGCTGCAGGATCGCCGGCGGCGCCTTCGCCAGATCGATCTCGCGGGCGCGCACGCTCAGGTAACGCGGATCGGTCAGCCCGGCCGTCGGCACCGGCACGAACTGGTCGTCGCCCACATAGTGATCGCGATCGGCGTAGGCGATGCGGCTCGCCCACAGATAGCCCGCCCAGTCATCGACATTCGTTGCGCCCACAGGCGTCGGTCGCGCGCGTTCGTAGAGGCCAAGCGTGGAGAGCACGGCAATGCCGCCCGAACTCGGCGGGCCCATGCCGCACACGCGGTAGGTGCGATAGGCGCCGCACACGGGATCGAGCCGGCGCGGCGCGACATTGCGCAGATCCGCCAGCGACAGCGTCCCCGGGCGCGGGGCCCTGCGCACCTGCGCGACGATCTCGTCGGCGATGACGCCCTCCTGCAGCGCACGCGCGCCGCGGCCCTGGATCGCGCGCAACGTGGCGGCGTATTTCGGATTTGTCCGGCGTGCGCCCGCGGCGAGCGGCGCGCCGTTTGCGTCATAAAAGTACGCGCCCGCCTCGGGGTCCTGCTTCAGGGGGCTGTTGACGCCGACGTATGCGATGAGAGCGGCAAGGCGCGGCGTGACGATGAAGCCTTCGTCGGCAAGTTTGATCGCCGGCTCGAACAGGTCGCGCCATGGCAGCACGCCGTGATCGGCATGCGCTTTTTCCAGCATCGCGACCATCGAAGGCGCGCCCGTGGACAGTCCGCTCGCGACGGCGTCGCGGAATGGCAGCGGCTGACCGTTGGCATCGAGGAAGAGGTTGGGCGTCGCGCCGGCTGGCGCGCGCTCACGCCCGTCGTAAGCATCGATGTCGTTCGCCGACTGGTCGTAGTTCAGAAGGAAGGCGCCGCCGCCGATCCCCGCCGACTGCGGCTCCACAAGACCGAGCACCATCATCGTCGCGATCGCGGCGTCCGTCGCCGAACCGCCCCGGCGCAACATCTCAAGGCCGGCATCCACGGCGCGCGGGTCGGCGGCGGCCACCATGCCCACGCCGGACGTCGCGCTGGGCGATGGCGCGGGCGGGGAGGCGCAGGCGCCGAGGGCCAGTGCGACGGCAATGCTCAGGCAGGTCAGGCGACGCATCGGCGGAAAACCTTGTATGGGGTGATTTGTTCCAGACCCTACGACGCCGAGGCCGCGCAATCCATGTCGACGCCCACCCCCTCCAGGCACGGACCCGGTCCGCTGAACACCATCGCCGACGTGCCGGGCGTGCTCGTGGGGTCCGCCGAGGATCTCGATGTCCGCACGGGCGCGACGGTCATCGTGCCGCCCGTGCGGGCCGTGGCCAGCGTCGATGTCCGGGGCGGCGGGCCGGGCACGCGGGAGACCGATCTGCTCGCGCCCGAAAACCTCGTCGACGCCATCGACGCGATCGTGCTGTCGGGGGGATCCGTCTATGGCCTCGCGGCGGCGGATGGCGTGGTCGCGGCGCTGGGGGCGGCGGGGAAGGGCTTCGTCATCGCGCCGGGCCTCAAGACCGCGCCCATCGTGCCGGGGGCGATCCTGTTCGATCTCGCCAACGGGGGAAACAAGGACTGGGGTGGCGCGCCGCCCTACGCCCGGCTCGGCCGCGAGGCGCTGGAGCGGGCTTCCGCCGAGGTCCGCCAGGGCAGCGTCGGCGCCGGCACGGGCGCCATGGCCGGGGCGCTCAAGGGCGGGCTCGGTTCGGCTTCGATATGGCTGCCTGGCGGCGGGGTCGTCGGCGCCCTCTCGGCGGTGAACAGCCATGGCTCCCTGGTGATGCCGGGCACGCGGGCGTTCTGGTCCTGGCCATGGGAGATCGACGGCGAATTCGGCGGCGCGCGGCCGCCGGCGGACTTTTCCGCAGATCCGTTCGACTGGGACCAGGCCAAGCGCAATCCCGCCCCGCGCGGCAACACGACGCTCGCCGTGGTCGCCACTGATGTCGCGCTGACCCCGGCGCAGGCCCGGCGGGTGGCCGTGATGGCCCAGGACGGCCTGTCGCGGGCGATCCGGCCGGTGCACACGCCGTTCGACGGCGACTGCGTGTTCGTGCTTTCCACAGGCGCCATACCGCTGGCCGATCCGGCGCCCGTCTCGCTCACGGTCATCGGCGCCGCCGCCGCCGATTGCCTTGCCCGCGCGACCGCCCGCGGCGTTTTCGAGGCCCGCCCGCTCGCCGGCGAAAGATCCTGGGCCGACCTCCCTTGAAACCGCCGGCAATGTCCTCTAGGAAGCGCCCTCCCAAACGCGCCCATAGCTCAGCTGGATAGAGCACCAGACTACGAATCTGGGGGTCGGGCGTTCGAATCGCTCTGGGCGCGCCATGGGAGACAAGGGTTTTCCAGGAACCCGCTGTTTTGAGAATTGACCGCTGGAAGCAGGGCGGAAGCAAAGCGACCGACTTCGCTCGGTGACGACTTGTCGCACGCGCCACAAATGAAAACGCAGCCGACCGGAGCTGACGGCGTTTGGCGGACCATCTTCTTGGTCACGTCCCAGGCATTGGCGTAGCAGCGCGCTTCCGGCTCGGCTGCGGTGTCGGCTTCAGGCAGTGACGCCCGGGAGGCTGACGATAGGATCATCGCTCACTGGCGCAAGAGGTTCCAGCGTCATGTAGCGGGGACACACGGCCCATTCGTCGGCCTGCTCCAGCATCAGCGCGCCGATCAGGCGCACGATGCTGTCTTCGTTGGGAAAGATGCCCACGACATCGGCGCTTGATCTCCTTGTTGAGCGGCGCCAGCGGATTGGTGCTCGATACCTGCGGCCAGTGCAGCACTCACAAACACGGGGACGAAGATTTCGCGCGCGCGTGAGAAGGCGGCGTTTGCGCGCACGCTGCGCAAGCGGGTCACGACCTCCGAAGCGCGGCCGTGGCTCTGTCTGCGCAAGGATGCGCTCGGCGTTCCGTTCAGGCGACAGCATCCGGTCGGTCCGTATTTCGCCGACTATTGTTGCGCGCCGCCAAAGCTCTGCAACGGGGTGGATGGCGACGGGCGCGACGCCGCGCTTCCCGGCGGCGCAGCCGACGGAGTGTATCGGGGGCGCCGTGATGGCGATCAAGGACGCGGCCCGCGAACTCCAATGGCTGCAGGCGCATGGCGCGAAGAACTCCTCCCTCCGACAAGGGGGAGGAGGAAGAGTGAGCGAAAATTCAGCGCCCAGCGATTCGTTTGCCGTGCGACCCGGACTAGGCCGCGCGGCGGATCGTTTTCTTCGTGGCCTTGGACTTCTTCGCCGCGCGAAGTGAAATTCCCGAAAGCATCAGGCGCTGCTGTATGGCGGCGGCGCTGCGGCCCAGTTCCTTGGCGATGGCCGCGGCGGTCAGCTTTTCCTTCACGAGGCGTCTCATCACGCGATCATCGGCGGCCGACCACGGCACGCGATGGTTGGTCGGCTTCTTCGACGCCTTCGCAACGGCTTTCTTCACGGTCTTCTTCAGGGCTCTTGCCATTTGAGTTGAATGTCCTCGAACGCGCACACATGCGCGAGGGCGCGTCCGTAACGCATTGCGCGCGCGAGGTCCAATGTGAATTCGTCAATTGCTGCTGTCGCAGGCGTTATGTGACGATTCAACCCGGCTTTCTGAAACGCAACATGAACTGGTCCGTATGTCCGCGAATGGACGGATCGAACACGGTGGCCGTGCGTGGGTCGGCCGGGTTGGCGAGAACATTGCTTTCGCCATCGAACACGAAGCCCGCCGCGACGACTTCGGCCTTCACCACGGACGCCTCGATGCGATGGATGCTCTTCGCGCCGCTCGTTCCCGCGCCGGCGAGGGCGGAATGATCGATCACGACATACGTGCCGCCGGGCTTCAGCGAAGCGAACGCCGCGCGGTTGAACGCCGCCGCCGCTTCCGCGCCGAAATAACCGTGAAGGTCGTGATAGTTCTGCGCCGTGAACAAGAGATCAACCGGCGCTGACGGCGCTATGGGACCGTCGGGGGTTTCTACGTAGACGTTCGCATAACCTGCATCGGACGCAATCGCACGGACGGGATCAATCTCCGATGGAAAGCTCATCGCCGCGGCGGGCACCAGCGAATAGACGCGTCCGTTCGGTCCCACGGTTTTCGAAAGCAGCCGTGTGAAATACCCCCCGCCCGGCAGCACTTCCGCTACGGTCTGGCCGGGCAGCAAACGCGCGAAGGCCAGCGTTTCAGCGGGCTTGCGTACGCCATCTCGCGCCACATGCTCGGCCGGGCGGCCAGCGTCGGCCACGGCGGCGGCTATCGCTGCATTCCCGGTCACTCCGCCAACCGGCGGCGCAGGCGTGGCGCAGGCGACGAGCGCGATTGCGCCAATGGCGACGACGAACTGGCGCAGCATGGGTGCCTCCGGGTTTCTTGTTTTCCGGGGTGGTGGTACCCGCGCCGCTAAACGGCGTCCACCGTCACTCGTCGCATATGTCGGCGCTGACCGGGATAGTCGTTCAGCGCGAAGTGCCATACGCTGCGATTGTCCCACATGGCCACCGAGCCCGCCTCCCATCGGAACCGACAGGTGAAACCTTCGTAGCGCGCATGGTTGAAGAGGTAGTCGAGCAGCGGCTTTGACTCCTTCTCCTTCCAGCCCTCAAGGCGCAGCGTGAAGGCTGGATTGACGTAGAGCGCTTTCCGCCCGGTCCCCGGGTGGGTCTTGACGACGGGATGCACGAATTCGCCGGCCATGCCTTCGGCTTCGACCACCACCATCGCGCCGCGCTTCTGGGCCGAAGCGCCTTGCGCGGAATACTCCCGGTTCGCCGAATGCACCGCGCGCAGGCTTTCAAGCGTCGTCTTCATGCCGTCTGAGAGCGCGTCATACGCCTTCGTCATGGATGCAAACAGCGTGTCGCCGCCATACTCGGGCACGTCCAGCGCATACAGGATCGATCCGATCGACGGTGTTTCGAGAAACGACATGTCGGAATGCCAACCGCCGCCGAAATTGAGCCTGTCGGCCGGCTCCTTGATGATCTCCATGATCTCGGGATGGCCGGCCATGCCCTGCACGTAGGGGTGGATGTTGAGCGATCCGAACCGCCGTCCGAATGCCTTGTGTTGCTCGGGCGTGAGTTGCTGGTCGCGGAAGAAGATCACTTCGTGCTCGACGAAGGCGCGATGAATTGCGTCGAACGTCGGCCCGTCGAGATCCTTCGACAGATTGACGCCCGAGATCTCCGCGCCGAGCGCGCCCGCCACCCGTTTCACCGCGATCGCCATCGGCGTTCTCCCTTGTCGCGGCGCCAGCCTAGCACCGGCGCGGGAGGCGGGGGATAGCGTCCGACTAGGCGCGCGCCCAGTCCATCAGCCAGTTGTCTTCCCATGTCCGGCCGCCGTCGCGGGACGTGGACTGACGCCAGCGGCACGATGAGGGCGTGATGCGATCCCACACGCCGCGGACCTTGACCGGCGTCTCGCCGTCCACGTCGCCGGTTTCGAATATCCCCACGCCGTCGACGAAGCCGCCCGGCATCCCGGCCGCATCGAGCGCGCCGCTGCGGGCGTTGACCCAGTAATCGACCCAAACGTGGTTCGCGACATCGAGAAGACGCAGGCCCATCCCGGAAAAATTGCGCGCGGGGATGCGCAGTTCTTCGATGCTCGCGATGCCGCCGAGGATGGACCAGCAGGTCGCCTCGCCATCGAACGCATCCCATTCGCCGGGCGCCTTCAGGCGTCGATGGCTGATCTTCCAGTCGCCCGCAAGAAAATCGAACTGTCCGGGAATGCCCGGCGCAATGGCGACGGCAGATGCTGGCGATCCCGTCTGCGCGGATGCCTGCGCTGAGCCTGCGAGAAGTGCTGCGGCGCCGGCGTTGAGGTTTGCACGCCGTTGTTCGTTCATGTCGGGCGACTCCGTTTCAGGTGCGGTTGAACTGCATGGTCCAGTTGGTTTCCCAGCTCTCGCCGCCGTCGGCGGAGAACGCCTGTTCCCATTGCGGGGCGGCTTCGCGCGTGCGCGTCCACAGGAACCGCACGCGGATGGGACGGCCGGCGAGCGTGTCGTCGGCGTAAAATGTCCCGACGCCGTCCCTAAAGGCGCCGATCATCGGCGCGTCGAGCGCATGCGGCGTGCGGCCGTCGAGCCACCAGATCGCCCACGTCTGTGTTTGCGGATCGAACGCGCGCAGCGTGACCGCGCGATAGGCGCCGCCGGGCAGGTTCACGACGTTGTCATCCACATTCCCGATGCCGCCGAGGATCTTCTGCGTGGTGCAGACGCCGTCGAAGGTCTCCCAGTCGGCGCATCCCGCAAGCCGCGCCTTGAGGCGGCGATGGGAGACGCGCCAGGCGCCGATGAAGAAGTCGAAATCGTTCATGTGTCTCGCCGTCCGCGTGAGTCCGCTGTGTCGCGAGATGTAAGCGTGTATACCTGACATAGAGTGGCAGGTTTTGTCGGGCTGGTGAAAGTATGCGTGCGAGCCGTCTGCTGTCGATCCTGATCCTGCTGCAGATGCGCGGGCGGCTGAGCGCCGATACGCTCGCGCGGGAATTCGAGGTCTCCGTGCGCACCATCTACCGCGACATCGACCAGTTGAGTGCGGCGGGCGTGCCGGTCTATGCGGAGCGGGGACGCGCCGGCGGGTTCGCGTTGCTCGACGGGTACCGCACGCGGCTGACGGGCTTCACGCCGGCGGAGGCGGATGCGCTCCTGCTTGCAGGCGTCGGCGGTGCGGCCGCCGATCTCGGCATGGGCGCGGACCTCGCGGCCGCGCAACTGAAACTGCTGGCGAGCCTGCCGCCGGACTCGGCCGCGAGCGCGCAGCGTGTGTCAGCGCGATTCCATCTCGATCCCGCGAACTGGTACAGCCGCATCGAACCGCTCGATATGCTGCCGACGCTCGCGGCCGCCGTGTGGAACGATACGCGCATTCGCATCCGCTACGAAAGTTGGAAGGAGGTGGTGATGCGCGACGTCGATCCGCTCGGTCTCGTGCTCAAGGGCGGCGTCTGGTATCTCGTGGCGGCGGCGAAGACGCAGCCGCGCACCTATCGCGTATCCAACATCCAGGGTCTGGAAATTCTGGAGACGCGCTTCAAGCGATCGGCGCGCTTTGACCTGGCGCGCTACTGGACCGCCTGGGCGCGGGATTTCGAGGCGCGGATGCTGCGCGGGACGGCCACCGTCCGGTTGTCGCCAGAGGGCTTGCGCGTATTGCGCGAGCTCAGCCCGGCGGCCGGCGAAGCGGCGGACGCCGCGCATCGCCAGTGCGCCCCGGCGGGATGGATCAAGGCGGAAATCCCGGTCGAGAGTGTCGAGTACGCGTCACGGCAGCTTCTCCGGATTGGCGCCGACATCGAGGTTCTCGGTCCGCCCGCGCTGCGTGACGCGATCGCGCGCGAGGCGCGCCGTGTCGCCGATCTTTATGGAAACCGATCAAGGCGGCGCCCGCCCCGGGCCACTCACGCATAAGGGTAGCAATCTTCGCGGGGGAGGTCGATGTCGAGGCAGTCTTCCAGCGCCGCGATGGCATCGCCGTGCGAGTCATAGGGATCGCTATTGGCTGGGCCGACAATGATCACACGGAAATCCACGTCTCCGGAGTCCGGCGGCAGCATGGCCGTCGCGAGCCCCGCGCCTTCGCCATCCCGCAGGGTGAGAAAAACCGGCATCGTGCGGGCGACGTACGCGTTCAGGCCGATATCGCGCTCGATTGCGGGAGCGCCGGCCGGCGGACGCCAGGAGGCGAGGGCGCGTTCGCGCTCACGGCGGAAGTACTTCGCCACCGCGTGGCCCATCAGTTCGGATTCCCTGTCCGCCTCCGCCTCGGTCTCGATGCGGAACCAAGTCTTTCCGTCAGGCGCGTCGCACACGAACTTCATGCACCAAGAATAAGGGCGGCGCGCCCGACGGGCAAAACGTTTGTCTCAGCGCGCGTGCGTCAGCACGGAACACGTCGCTCCAAGGTCACATAGCGGCGCGCGTAGGGGTCCCAAGTCTGCTCACGGCGCACACAGAGCTGCGGACCGTTGTCGTAGTAGGGTTGGCGGCCATCGTAGTAACCGCCGCCGTCGTAGGGCGGCGGCGCGTACCTCGGCGGCGGCGCCTGGCGGGATTCCGTGATCGCGCTGCCGATCACCGCGCCCAGCACCAGGCCGATAACGCCGGCGGCGATCGCATCGTCGTTGTCATCGTCACCATGGTCGCGACGGTATCCGCCGCCGTGGTGACGACCATCGTAATGGCGGTCCCCGCGATAGCCGTTGTCATAGTAACCGCGGTCGCGGCCCCGATCATACCCTCCGCCGCGGTGGCGTTCATCCGCCGCAGCGATGGAGGGGAGGAGGGCGGAGGCGGCGATGACGGCGGCCCCGATGAGGGCGACGAGCTTGTTGGCCATGGTGTCTTCCGTGCGCAGGCGTGCTTTTGTTGCGGCGCATGGATGAGGTCCGCACGCCGGAGAGCCTGCAGGATGGGGCGTGCGCGTCTGAACGGCGCCTGAACGGCCTCAACCGGCGGCCCATTGCTCCGGCGGCCGCGCCGGGAGCGTCGCCACGACGATGCAACCGACATCGGGGGTGTGCGACACTGAAAGCGCCCCACCGTGGGCCGAGAACACTCTCTGGGCGACCGGCAGGCCGAGGCCAAAGCCGGCGCTGCTGCGGTTGAGCGCGTCCTCGCCTTGCTGAAAGGCCGCAAGGCACTGCTCAAGGCGCGCGGCTTCGATGCCGGGGCCGCGATCACGCACCGCAAACGCGACGCCGTCGCGATCCGGCGTCGCCATGAGATCGACGGGGCCCTCGCCGTGCTCGATCGCGTTGCGCACGATGTGGCGCAGCGCGCGGACGACGAGGTCGCGGTCGCATTCGATGCGCATGCCGCGCGTGCCGTCGACGCCGCGCAGGGACACGCCCTTGTCGGCGGCGCGCGTCGCCTCGGCGGCGACCACCGCGTCGATGATCTGTGGCACGCGAATGTCGTCCGGCCGCAACACGATGTCGGAGGTCAGCGTCTGCGCCGCAGAGATGAGGTCGGAAACATTGGATGAGAAGCGCCGCCCTGCGCCGGCGATCAGCCCCGCGAATTCCGCTACTTCCGAGGATTTCGGATGCGACTCGATATGCTCGGCGAAGCCGACGATGGAGGTCAGCGGGGTGCGCAGTTCGTGCTGTACGAGACGCAGGATGTTGGTCTTGATCGCATGCGCCTGTTCGGCGCGCTGCTTGGCGACGCGGATCTCGTTTTCCTGCCGGAAGGCCCGCAGCACATAACGGAGCTGGTAGCTCAACAGGCGCCAGTTGAGCGGCTTGACCGCGAAGGACGTGGCGCCGGCCTGGAACGCCTTGTCGATGGCGACCATGTCCTCGCGCCCAGTGACGACGACGACAGGCAGGTGCTGCAGCGCCGGCGCGCTGCGAATGCGTGCGATTAGCTCGAACCCGTCCATGACCGGCATGTCGAGGTCCACGAGCGCGAGATCGTAAACTCCGGCTTCGAGCTTCTTCAGCGCTTCCGCGCCGTCGGCGGCGGTGTCAAGCGTGACTTCTGGCGTCGCCAGGTGAACGCACGCAAACTCGCGCAGGATCGGGTCGTCGTCGGCCACGAGGATGCGCGCCGGCTCGTCGAGCACGAAATAGAAACCAGTGTGGTCGAGATGTTCAGCAAGCATGGCGCACCTGGCCGTTCGGTATAGGCGCCTATCGTTAACAAATCCGGGACCCGGACGCGCGCAAAGCAGTTGAAACCGGCGCGACGACAGGGAATTCGCAGCGTGAAGGCAGACGTCAACGCCCGAAGGAAACGTCCTTCAATCGCCCGCAAGCTGCAGGCGCTCGTGCTCGCCGCCGTGCTTGCCGCGACGGCGACCGTGGGCGGTCTGTCGCTGTGGGCCGAACTGGGTCGGTACGCCGACGCCAAGCGCGAAAGCCTTGCCGCAACCGCGCAGGTGTTTGCATCTGTCGTGTCAAAACCGACCGCGCAGGCGGACCGGCAGGGCGCCAACAGCGTGCTGCGCGCGATCGCGCGGATGCCGGATATTTCCTACGCGCGGGTCGAGACCGCCGATGGGCGGCTGCTGGCCGAGATGGGGCGTGGCTTCCGGCTGGAAACAGACGTGCGCCTTCAAGGCGGCGACGGAAATCTCGACATCGGTCGCCTCCTGACCACCAGCACCATCGAGACGAGCGCGCCAATCATGCAGGGCGGCCGGGAGGTCGGACGATTCGTGCTGGTCGCGCGGGCGACGGACCTGCGCGAACGCGTGCAGGAGATTCTCCTCCGCTCGCTTGCGGCGTGCGTCGTCGCGCTGGCCATAGGGCTCGCCATCGCCGCGCGCTTGCAGAAGGCGATCACCGATCCGATCGGTCGTCTTGACGCTGCTGTCACCCGCATCCGCGAGTCGCAGACCTTCGATGCGCCGGTGGCGGCGACGAGCAACGACGAGGTCGGTCGTCTGGTGGACGGCTTCAACGCCATGCTCGGGGAAATCCGCGCCCGCGACGACCGGATCGATGCGCACCTCAAAGGCCTCGAACGCGAGGTCGAGGCGCGCACCACCGACCTGCGCGTCGCGCGTGACGCCGCGGAACACGCCAACCGCGCCAAGTCCGACTTTCTCGCCACGATGAGTCACGAGATCCGCACGCCGATGAACGGCGTCATGGTTATGGCGGAGTTGCTCGCGGCCGGCGATCTCGCGGAACGGCCGCGCCGCTATGCGGATGTCATCGTGCGCTCCGGCAAGAGCCTGCTCGCAATCATCAACGATCTGCTCGATTTCTCCAAGATTGAGGCGGGCAAGCTCGACCTTGAGTCCACCCGCGTCGATCTCGTCGAGGTGATCGATCAGGTCGCGAGCCTCTTCTGGGAGCGCGCGCGTGGCAAAGGCGTCGATTTCGCCGCCTACATCGCGCCAGAGGCGCCGCGGTTCGTGATCGGCGATCCCGTGCGCATCGGTCAGATCGTCACCAATCTCGTCACCAACGCGCTCAAGTTTACGGAACAGGGCTATGTGCTGATCACGGTCGCCAGCGATCCAAAGCGCGAGGACATGATCCGCATCGCCGTGCGCGACACGGGCGTCGGCATTCCCAAGGACAAGCTCGCGGGCGTCTTCGCCGCGTTCACGCAGGCCGACCAGTCGACGACGCGCAGGTTCGGCGGCACGGGCCTCGGCCTTACGATCTGCAGGCGCCTTGCGCGTGCGATGGGCGGCGATATCGGCGTCTCGAGCGAAGTTGGCAAGGGATCGACGTTTGCTGCGCACCTGCTGCTGCCGTCGGCCGGGGAGGAGCGTGATTGGCCGAAGCTCAAGGAAGCGTTGACCGCAGTCGTTGATTGCGCCCTGCCGGCGACCCGCCGCGTCATCACACAGTATCTGCGCGCCGCCGGCTATGACATTCCGCAGGGGCCCGCGGGAGAGCCGCTTGCGGCAAACCTTGTCATCACCGATCCGGACCGACTGCAGCAACATCCGCGACGCCCTGGCGCGCAACGCATCGTGCTGCGCGCGCTCGGCGATGCGACAGCGGATCGCCTTCTTGCTGAGGGCGCGGCTGACGGCGCGCTCGATCTGCCGCTGCTTCGCGCTGACCTTGAGACCATGCTCGAACAGATCATCGCAGGCGATATGCGGCCGCAACGCGCGCGCACCGCAGTCGTTGCGTCGCCGCGGAGATATGTCGCGCGGACTGTCCTTGTCGTCGACGACAACGCCGTGAACCGCGAAGTCGCCATGGAATCGCTTGCGCGCTTCGGGATCGGCGCAGACACGGCGGAGAACGGCCGCATCGCCGTCGAGATGGCGACCACGCGCCGCTATGATCTCATCCTGATGGACGGCAGCATGCCGGAGATGGACGGTTTTCAGGCCACCGCCGCATTGCGCGCTCACGAGCAGGCCTCAGGGTGTCCGCGCACGCCCATCATTGCGGCGACAGCCGACGTGCTCGGCGCGTCTTCGGATGCCTGGCGCGACGCGGGCGCGGACGGCATTCTGCACAAGCCTTTCACGCTGCAGGCGCTCGGCGCGCATCTGTCGGCGCATTTCGGCGCGCCGGATGCGCCGGCGCTGGATTCGGCGGTCGAGCTCGACCATTCCGCTACGGCGTCGCCAGAACCGGCGAAGCCCGCGGACGATCCCTTCGCGCATCTTGCCGAATTCGGCGCGCCTGACTTCGTGCAACGCGTCGTCGGGCTCTATCTCGACCAGGCGCCGAAGCGCATGGGTGAAATGGCGGCGGCGCTCGCGGCGGACAAGCAGGATGACGCCGCGCGGATGGCGCACGCCATCAAGTCCATGAGCCTGAGCCTCGGTGCGAAGGTCGTGGCCGATCTTGCAGCGCGCGCGGAGAGGCGCGTGCGTATCGAGGGCGCAGCTATCACAGAGGAGGATCTGTCGACGCTGCAGGCGGCGCTCGACGATACCGTCGGATTGCTCAACGCCAAATTGCGGCCGTCAGGGGCGAAGTCGCCTGGCCGGGTCGGGCTTGCAGCGGAACTGGAAGCAGCGATTCGCGATGATGCGCTCACGCTGCATTATCAGCCGATTTTCGACCGGGGCGGCCAGAGTCTGCTTGGATTTGAAGCCTTGCTGCGATGGGCGCGCCCGAACGGCGCCTCCATCGGCGCGCCGGACATCGTGCGGTGCGCGGAGGATAGCGGGCTCGTCAACGCGCTTGGCGACTGGGCGCTCGATCGCGCCGCGCGCGAGGCGGCTTCATGGTCGCCGGTTTTTGTCTCGGTGAACGCCTCGCCTTCGCAACTGGGCGATCCGGAATTCGGCGCCCGCCTGCTGGCGACGCTCGCGCGGCGCGGCATGGATCCGCGGCGGTTCGTGCTCGAGATCACCGAGCAGTCCACGCTTGAGTCCGACGTTTCCGTGACTGATCTGCTGAAGCGGTTACGGGCCGGCGGCGTCCAGATCGCACTGGACGACTTCGGCACCGGCTACTCAAGTCTCACGCACCTGCGCCATCTGCCGATCGACAAGCTGAAGATCGACAAGAGCTTTGTGACCGATATCGGCGACGGCATCGAAGGCGCAACGATCATTCACGCCATGGCGTCCATCGGACGGACGCTTGGATTCCAGATCGTCGCCGAAGGGGTGGAGACGGCCGACCAGCACGCCTTCCTGCGTGCAGCGGGCGTCCATGCGATGCAGGGATGGCTCTTCGGCAAGGCGATGCCTGCCGACGAGGCGTCGGCGTTCGTCGCCCGCCACGCCGTCAAGGTCGCCTGACGCGACCCCGCTTGCCTCGCCGCGCCCGGCGTGCTTCCGGTCCCCACACAACAAAGTGTCCGTAGGCCCGAAGGCTCGGGCTGCGGGGGGAGACGGAATACAAGATGAGCACAGCGACGACCTCGGCCGCCGACGATATCCCGCCGCAGAAGCTCCGCCTGGTGGTCGCGGCCTCAGCCGCCGGCACCATTTTCGAGTGGTATGACTTCTTCATCTACGGCGCGCTGGCGTCGATCATGGCGAAGCACTTCTTTGCGACGCTGCCCGACGCGCAGGCGCTGCTGTTCTCGCTGCTGACATTTTCGGTCGGGCTGGTCGTTCGTCCCATCGGCGCGCTCGTGTTCGGCAAGATGGGCGACAGCAACGGCCGCAAGGGCGCGTTCCTCATCACCATCGTCATCATGGGCGCAGCGACCGTCGCGATCGGCCTTTTGCCGACCGCGGCGCAGATCGGTCCGTGGGCGGCGGCGCTGCTGATCGCCTGTCGCATCCTGCAGGGCTTTGCGCTGGGCGGCGAATACGGCGGCGCCGCGATCTACGTCAGCGAACACGCGCCACAGCATAGACGGGGCGCGGCGACGGCGCTGATCCAGGCGTCGGCATCCATCGGCCTCGTCGGCGCGCTCGGCGTCATCCTCGCGACGCGCAACATCCTTGGCGAAGACGCGTTTCGCGAGTGGGGATGGCGTATTCCGTTCCTGCTCTCGGCGGTGTTGCTGGCGATCTCGATCTGGATCCGCATGCAGCTGGAGGAAAGCCCGGCGTTCCGCAAGCTCAAGGCGGAAGGCGCCACATCGAAGCGCGCGTACGCGGAAAGCTTCCTGGAATGGCGCAATCTCAAGATCGTGCTGCTCGCGCTGTTCGGCCTGATGATGGCGCAGGGCGTCGGCTGGTACACGGCGAACTTTTACACGCAGATCTTCATGGAGCGCATCCTGCGCGTGGACCAGAAGATCGTGAACATGGTGATGATCGCGGTCGTGATCATCTCCGCGCCGCTCTACATCTTTTTCGCCTGGGTGTCGGACAGGATCGGGCGGCGGCCGGTGATGCTGTTCGGCATGGTGCTGATGGCGCTGATGTATTTTCCCGGCTTCCACCTGATCACCCGCGCCGCCAATCCCGCGCTTGCGAACGCCTCCGTGTCGGTGCCGGTCACCATCGCCGCCGATCCGGCGGACTGCAGCTTCATGCTGGATCTCACCGGCGGCGCGCACCAGTTCGCGAGTTCGTGCGACATCGCCCGCACGGCCCTTTCGGATGCGGGGGTGAGCTACGCGCTCGTTCCTGCGCCCGCAGGGTCGGTGGCGAAGGTGTCTGTCGGCGCCACCACCGTCGAGAGCGTCAACGCCGAGGGCCGGCCGGCGAAAGAGGCCAAGGCCGCGCGCGCCGCGTTCGCCGCCGCGCTTCAGCCGAGCCTCGTCGCGGCGGGGTACCCTGCGCATGCCGATCCCGCCGCCATCGATTTCGCGCTGCTGATCGGCGTGATGACGATCTTCATCGTGGCCGCGACCGCGCTCTACGGTCCGCAGGCCGCCGCGCTCGTGGAGCTTTTCCCGACGCGCATCCGCTACACGGCGTTCTCGCTGCCGTACAATGTCGGCACCGGATGGTTCGGCGGCCTCGCGCCCGTGACCGCGCTCGCCATTGTTACGGCGACGGGGAACATTTTCGCCGGCCTGTGGTTTCCGACGATCGTGACGGGCATCGCCATCGTCGTATTCTTCTTCTTCTGGCCCGAAACGAAGGATCGCGACATCCATCTGTGAATAACTGGCGTGCGCTGTCCCCGGTCGCGGCGCCGCATGGCGTTGTGCGCCGGGGCACCCCGGGGGGGGGCATGCTGTCGCTGTGATGGAATCTCCGATGATCGCGTTCGCCGCGGCGGCCTCGCCCAGCTTTTTTCAGGTCCTGGCGCGCCAGGCTCAGGAGGCGTTCTGGGCGTATCCCCATGTTTTCATGGCGTTCATGTCCGTCGGACTGGCGGCGCTGCTGATCTCGGCGTTCTGGGTCCTGCGCGGCGCCGGCAAGGCGACGTCGGCGACCCACCAGGCGCTGCGCGCGCAGGCGCTGAAGCGTCAGAAAGATCACCGCGCGATGGTGCTCGTCGCCAACATCGACGGCGGCGCCAATCTCCGCGAGCAGCTCATGGCGGCCATAGAGACCAGCTTTGGCGCGTTTGCGTTCTCCGCCCCGGTGCAGGTCGAGCCGTTTCCGGTGAAGCTGAAGATTGCGAGCACCCGTGCGCATCCCGAGCGCATCCGCCGCATCGGCGTCCAGGCGGCGGACGTGCTGGAGCGGTCGGCGGGCGACGTGATCGTCTGGGGCCGTCGCGGCGTCGGCGACAAGGTGGAGCTGAAGTTTGTCGCCGCGCCGACCTACGGCCGGCTGCCGGAGACGCACACGCTCGAATTCCGCCTCCGTCGCGGCCGCATCGAGGCGGGTGTCGAGGAGGCGATCGCCTACGCGTGCGCCCGTCGCGCACGGCCCATTCTGAACAGGCCGCAAGACTACAAGCCGGAGAAGCTCCAGCCGATCGTGGAGTCGCTCGACAAGCTCGTCCAGGACCCGCCGGAGACGCTCAGCGATCAGGCGCAGCTTGAAATCCTCGGCGACTACGCCTCGGGCGCGCTCTCGCTCGGCGAACGCGGCGGCGGCACGCACTGGCTGGAGAAGTCGCTGGGCGCCCGCCGGCAGTATCTCGAGCAGGTCGATCGCGCGCTCGATCCGGGCGCCTGGGGCGCCGCCCAGCAGGAAGTCGGTCGCGCGCTCGCCGCGCTCGGCGAACGCGAAGGCGCGCGCGACAAACTCGAAGAGGCCGTCGCCGTGCTCAAGATGTCGCTGGAGGCGCTGCGGGCCGCCGATGCCCTTCAGGGCGTCGAGGTCGGTACGCGGGCGCTCGCGCGCGCCGAGCAGACGCTTGCGCAACGCCGCCGCATCGGGCTGCGCTGGCCGGCCTAGGGGCTTTCAGTCGGCTTTTCGCCGGGATCGGCTTTTCGCCGGGAGCGGAAATCACCGGCGACCCCAACAAGGTTCCGTCATTCCGGGTTCGGCCTCCGGCCGCCCCGGACTAAGTTGGTCTTGAGGACTGAATGGCAGCGATGAGCGTGCCTCTTGTTCGCCGGAACTCGTCGTCGCCAGCCCATTCTGGTGCTTGCGGCATCGTCGGCTGCTATGATGCTGTGAACGATCTGGAGCATATTGGTGAGCCCACCCAACCCACGCAAGAGCGCAGTGCTTGAGCCGCTCGCCAATTACCGGCGGTATCCACCGGTTGAGATGTGCGAGAGGGCGCGCGGGTTCCGGGCGGACATGGCTCGTCGGCGATCGGTTCGCGATTTCGATCCGGCGGAAGTCCCGCGCGAGGTGATTGAACAGTGTCTGCTGGCCGCCGGCACTGCCCCATCCGGGGCGAACCAGCAGCCGTGGTTCTTCACAGTCATCACGGACAGTGCGCGGAAACGGCAGATCCGTGAAGCCGCCGAGGCTGAGGAGCGCGCATTTTATGCCGGACGCGCCCCGCAGGAATGGCTCGATGCGCTGGCTCCGCTTGGCACAGATCCAAGCAAACCCTTTCTCGAAGAAGCGCCCGTGCTGATCGCCATCTTTGCGCAAAAGTATGGTGTATGTGCGGATGGCAAGCGGTTCAGTCATTACTACGTCCCAGAGTCGGTTGGCATCGCCACGGGGTTGCTGATTGCGGCGCTGCACAACGCCGGACTCGCCACACTCACCCACACCCCTAGTCCGATGGGATTTCTCACCAAGGTCTGTGGTCGACCACCATCTGAGAAGCCCGTCATCCTGCTGGTGACCGGATATCCCAAGCCAGACTGTCGAGTTCCCGCATATGGCGGCGTCAAGAAACCGCTCATAGAAATATCGTCCTGGCTCTGAGACGATGGCGCTGGCGAGTGGCGGTATCGGCCAACGGCGGACGTTCGCAATCACGCCGGCCTCAATTTCTTCGGCAGTTTCTCGACCACCTGCCGGTGGGCCTCCGTCAGCCGCGCCATGATCTCTGCGGCGTCCATGGCTTTCAGCGTTGTCAGCTGCACCCACTTGGCGCGGGCGAGATTAGGGCGCGAGGATCACGCCTTCGCGTTCGATCAGCATCTCGAACGCCACATCGCCGACCCTGAACGACAGGCCCGGCGCCTTGCCGCCGACCTTGCGGACGCGGTCATCACCCCACTGGATCGAAAGCGTTGCGCCCGGCAAAGCCAGGGCCGCCGCCTCGACCCGCTTCGGCGTCATGCGTCGACCCTGATCGGGCAGGTGACGCCGGTGCCTCCGATGCCGCAGTAGCCGCCCGGATTTTTGGCAAGGTACTGCTGGTGATAGTCCTCGGCGTAGAAGAACGGCTGCTGCGCGCGCACTTCCGTGGTGATCGCCCCGAAGCCGCGCGCCTTCAGCGCCGCTGCGTACGTGTCGCGCGCCGCTTCCACCGCGCCGGCCTGCGCTGGATCGGCGAGGTAGATCGCGGAACGGTACTGCGTGCCCTGATCGTTGCCCTGACGCATGCCCTGCGTGGGGTCGTGGCTCTCGAAGAAGATCTTCAGCAGCGCCCCCAGCGTGATCTGCGCCGGATCGAAGACAACACGCACGACCTCGGTATGGCCGGTGCGCCCGGAGCAGACCTCCTCGTAGGTCGGGTTCGGGGTGAGGCCGCCCGCATAGCCCACGGCCGTGGTCCACACGCCCGGCGTGTTCCAGAAGACGCGCTCGGCCCCCCAGAAGCACCCCAGCGCCACGACGATCTCCTGCAGCCCCTCGGGGAAGGGCGGCGCGATCGGGCGACCGGTGACGAAGTGGCGGTTCTCGAACGCCATGGCGCGGTCGCGGCCCGGGAGCGCCTCGGCGGCGGTGGGCAGGTCGAGCTTCTTCTTCTGCAGGAACATGGGAGCCTCCGGAGCCCGTATACGTAAGCGATCCGCCGCAGGGTTACAGCCCGTGGCGCCGTGGGGCGGGGACGACCGTTGTATTTTGTCCGGCGACACGCCATAAGCCCCGGCTCCGGGACAGGTGGCCGAGTGGCTGAAGGCGCACGCTTGGAAAGCGTGTTTAGGGGCAACTCTAACGAGGGTTCGAATCCCTCTCTGTCCGCCACCACTTTCGGCGTCGGTGGCCAAAGGAAGACAAGGGTGC
>CAZGYQ010000068.1:0-19415 GCA_964530695.1 uncultured Caulobacteraceae bacterium | reverse complement strand
CACGCTCGATCACCTCGCATCCGCGCCGACGAACAGGTGTACCGGCTGCCCTCCAGCGGATGCGATGAGTGGAATATAGGAATATTTTCCGGTTCGTCAATCCCGCCCTTCGGGAGCGCCGGCTTCCAGCCGGCATCCTTTCTGACATCTGTGACAACAGGGCCGGCTGGAAGCCGGCGCTCCCGGTGCAGGGCGACACCCGCGCGCGCGATGGACGCCGCCGCCCGGCAAAGGTAAATGTGCCCGCCACGGAGGACGGCCATGCAGATACCCAGCAACAAGGGCTACGGCGGCCGCGTCGGCCATGCGCTTCAGGGGCTGCTCGGCTCACGGTTCTTCGTGGGGGTCTCGGGTCTGTGCCTCACGGCCTTCCTCGCCCACGTGCTGAACGCGCCGGACCGTTTCCCGCAGTTCGTGGTGATCAACTTCCAGACCATGGGCATCCTGCCGCCCCTGCCCCCGGCGCCGGAGCTGCCGGAGCTCTCCGGCCGCGCGCAGGAAGCCGCGCAAGGCGCCGTCCAGGCGGGCCTGCCCTACGTGCAGCAGTTTCTCGCCGACGTCGGCGCGAAGATCGGCGCGTGGTTCGACGCCCATCCGCAGGCGGTGGTCATCGGCAACTATGTGGGTCTGGTGACCTCGGGCCTGTCGCTCGCCCTCGGCGCCTACCTGCTCGCCCGCCAGCAACGGCCGACCTGAGTCAAGCTTACAGACATGGTCTGCGATCCGTCCTTCCCCGCGAGGGGAAGGTGGCGTGCGGCGCGAGCCGCGCGACGGATGGGGCGGCGGCTCATTCTTGAAAGCCAGCTTACCACCTCATCAGTCACCCCGGATCAAGTCCGGAGTGACAGCTTCCCCTAGCGGGGAAGCACGGCAGCGCTCGCTCTGTCACCGCCGCGCCACCGGGATCACGAGTTTCAGGCCGGACCAGACCTCGTCCACCGCGCAGACCTTCACGTCCACAAGCCCTGCCTTGAACGCCGCCGGGCGGATCGCGTCTTCGGTGATGGTGGTGGGGACCTTCGAGGCCTTCTTCGGCCACGACACCCAGATCATGCCGTTGGGTTCCAGCCGCGCGACCAGTTCCGGCAGCGCCTTGTCCAGCACGGCCACGTCCTTCTCGAAGATGTGGACGAGATCGAACGGGCCTTTCGGGAATTTTCCCGGTCTGGCGGTCACGGTCCGGCTTGCGAACCCGTCAAACGCCAGGAGCGCCTCCGGCCCCGCCGCCGCGCCAATCAACAGCGCCTTCTGCCCGGCCTTGTAGCCGAGCTTCTTCAGCAGCGGGGTTCCGGAATAGCCTGTCGGCGCAGCAGCCTTCGCCATGACGACGGCGCCTACCGCGGCGCCATCACCATGATGATCTGCTTGCCTTCCATGCGCGGCTCGTACTCGACCTTGGCGACGCCATCGAATTTCTCGCGCATGCGGTCCAGCACTTCCATGCCGAGGTGGGTGTGGGCGAGTTCGCGGCCGCGGAAGCGCAGGGTGATCTTCACCTTGTCGCCTTCGGCGAAGAAGCGCTCCATCGCCTTGGTCTTCACTTCCAGATCGTGGTCGTCGATCCCGGGGCGGACCTTGATTTCCTTGATTTCGACGGCCTTGGCGTTCTTGCGCGCAGCGGCCTTTTTCTTCTGTTCCTCGAAGCGGAACTTGCCGTAGTCCATGATCTTGCAGACGGGCGGCTCGGCGTTCGGGGCGACCTCGACGAGATCGAGGCCGGCTTCCCTGGCGGCCTCAAGGGCGGCCGTCGTCGGCATCTCCCCCTGCTTTTCGCCTTCTTCATCGATCAGGAGCACACGGTAGGCGCGGATCTCCTCGTTTACGCGCGGGCCATCCTTCGAGGGGGGCGGCGCAGCCATTGGACGACGTACTATAAGTTCCTCCTGGGGTTGCTGAAGCAGACGCTTCTGGGCGGATTGACATGGGGATGAAGCTCCCCCGTCGAAACCCCGTTTACATTGATTTCGCCCAATGCGCTATCGGCTGCGCGCCCTCACGCGGACGCGAGTTCGCGAAATCCGCCGACGTTGCCGATGCTCTGCTCGACCTGGGCCACGGTCATGGCCGCCAGCGATTCCGCCGTGACCGCCATCACCCCGCCCCGCCCGCGCGGGCAGACCCGGTCCGGGTTCGATTCCGCGGAGAACAGCACCACGCAGGGCGAGCCCGCCGCCGCCGCGATGTGCATGGGGCCGGTGTCGTTGCCGACAGAGAAGGCCGCGCGCTCGGCAAGCGAGGCGAGCGCGAAGAAGTCCGTCCGCGAGACGAGGTTTTTGGCCCGCGGCTCGACCCGCAGGATGGCCGCGGCCGCATCCTTCTCGTCGGTGTGGCCGATGATCGCCGGGATGGCGCCGCGCTTGATGATTGCCGTCGCGAGCTCGCCGTAGCGCTCCGCCGGCCAGCGCTTTTCCGGCCGGTGTGCGGAAGCGCCGGGAATGATCAGGCCGTAGGGCGGCTTCAGCCCGAAATACGCCGGCTGCAGACGCGGCGGATCCTTCTGCGACATGCGCACCCACGAGAGGTCCGGCAGCGGCGCCGCGCCGATCTCGCACGGCTCCATGATCCCCGCCTCGAAGAGCTGGTCGGCCAGCCGGTCGAGGGTGTGCATCGTCTCGCGCGCGGGGTTGGCGTGGGGATGCGAGCAGCCGGGCGCGACGCCGGACCAGCTCGGCGGCCACGGACGCATGCCCTGGAAGTAGTTGCTCGTGCGGCCGTTGGTCTGCAGGTCGTAGACCATGTCGTACTTGGCGCCGCGCAGGCGCTGCAGCATCTGCGCGACCGCCTGCGGATCGCGCTCGCGGCCGTCGGTCTCGACGATGTCGAAATAGGGAGACGCCTTCGCGAAGGCCTCGAACACGGGCGTCGTCAGCAGCGTGATGCGCGCGCCCACGTGGTATTCGCGGATGATCCGCGCCGCCGCCAGCGACTGGATGAAATCGCCCAGCGCGCCAAGCTTGATGATGAGCACCCGCCGCGCCTGACGCGAGGGCGCACCGCCTTCGGAACCGCGTTTCAGACGCAGGCCAATCATCACCGTCCCTTCAACAGGCGCTCATAGACGCCAAGCGTCGCCGTCTGCAGCGCCTCGACCGAATAGCGCGCACGCACCCGGTCGGCGCCGCGCGCGCCCATGTTCTTCCGCTGTTCGGGCGAAAGCGCCAGCACGCGATCCACAGCATACGCGAGTCGGCGCGGATCGCCCGCCGGCACGAGGAAGCCCGAATCGCCGTCGACGATGGTTTCCGCGAGGCCGCCGAGGTTGGACGCCACCACCGGCACGCCCATGGCCTGGGCCTCCACCGCCGCACGCCCGAAGGCCTCTGTTTCCGTCACCGGAAACACCGCCACCGTCGACGCCTTCAGCGCCGCCGGCATGTCGACGAGGTGGCCGACGATCTTCACCGCCTCCGCGACGCCCAGCTTGCGCGCGCGGTCATGAAGGTCGGCGACATACTGCTGGCGCCCCTGGGAATCCCCGGCGAGCACGTAGACCGCGGACCCCGGCCGCTCACCCTCAAGAAGCGCGGCGGCCTCGATGAGCACCGTCTGGCCCTTCCAGTTCGTCAGCCGTCCCGGCAGCAGGACCACGGGACGATCATCGCCCGGCGTCAGTCCCCAGACCTTGCGCATGTCGGCCACGCGCGCCGCATCGACCTCGGCCGGATCGAAGCGCACGAGGTCGACACCCCGCGGAATCGCGATGACCCGCTCCGGCGCGACGCCATGCTCGTCGATCACGTGCGCGCGGGTGTATTCGGAGTTGGCGATGACGAGGTCGCCGCGCGCCATGATGGAATTGTAGAAGCGCTTCAGCGGCGACTTCGCATTGTAGATGCCGTGGTAGGTGGTCACGAACGGCACGCCGAGCCGGCGCGCCGCGAACATCGCGCTCCACGCCGGCGCCCGCGAGCGGGCATGCACGATCTCAACGTGATGCTTGCGGCCCAGCGCCACGAGGCGCCCGATGTTGGCGAACATCTCGATCGGGTTCTTGGAGTCCATCGGCAGGTGCGTGAACTCGCCGCCGGCGGCCTTGAGTTCGCCTTCGAGCCGCCCGCCGCGACTGGCCACGATCGCGCGGCCGCCGTTGCGTGTGAGCGCCTGCACCATCTCGATGGTCGTGCGTTCCACCCCGCCCGCGTCGAGCGCCGGCGTCACCTGCAGAACGGCGTAAGATCCTTTTCCTTGCACGACTTTGGCGGTTGACGCATTTCGCCGGGCAAGTCCAGCGGGCTCGCCTGCGCGCATCATGGGAGGATGGTTCATGCCCATCGGCGTCATCGAGTTCTCAGAAGGCGCAACGGGAAACCCCATCGCCTTCCAGCGGTCGGCGGGCGCCGGTCCGACGCTCGTCTGGCTGTGCGGTTTCCACTCCGACATGGGCGGAACCAAGGCCGAGCACCTGCATGCCCGCGCCGATGCTGCGGGCCGCGCCTTCCTGCGCTTCGACGCTGCCGGCTGCGGCCGGTCCGGCGGCGCCTTCGAGGACGGGACCATCGGCGTCTGGCTCGCCGACGCGCTCGGCCTGATCGATGCGGTCATCGAGGGACCGCTGATCCTGATCGGATCGTCCATGGGCGGCTGGCTCGCGCTGCTCATCGCCCGCGCGCGGCCCGACCGCGTGAAGGGCCTGATGCTGATCGCGCCGGCGCCGGATTTCACCGAACGCCTGATGTGGCCGGAGATGGGCGAGGCCGCGCGCGCGGACGTGATGGAGAAAGGCGTGTGGCTGCGCCCTTCCGCCTACGACGATGCGCCGACGCCGATCACCCGCGCGCTGATCGAGGACGGCCGCAAGCATCTGGTCATGGGCGCCGCCCTGCCCTTCGACGGTCCCGTGCGCATCGTCCACGGCCAGGCCGACGCTGACGTGCCGTGGGCGCTGTCGCTGGAGATCGCCGAACGGCTGATGAGCAAAGACGTGCGCACGCTGTTCGTAAAAGGCGGCGATCACCGGCTGTCGACGCCGTCCGACCTCGCGCTGCTCGGCGCGGTCATGGATGAGCTGCACGTGGAAGTTTCGCGGCGTGAGGTCGGGTAGCGTCGCAGCTTGAAGTGCGATCCGGAAGGCGAAGACGGGAAGTCGCCGCGGGGGCCGCCGTTCGCGGCGAGAGCGAGGATCCCGCAGAGAAACGCAGAATGACGTCATCGCCGCGAGAGGCCGGCCCGAGGGCGCCGACGGATCGGGATCAGGAATTCCGGAACGAAAACTTTAGACTGAAGAGGTATCGATAGCCGTCATCCTTGTGAGCGTCCCTGTGCCCTTTACGCCCATTTACCATTCCGCCTACTGGGACCAGCGTTCGGCGCGGATATTGGGAACTGGCGCTCAACTCTGCGTGGTCGCAGCGATGGGCGCGCTATTTTTGCTGGCGCCGCGTCCAACGGACGCCGCGCCCTCAAGCTTCTTGACCCCCCTTATACTGCTGACCTTTCTCGCGGCGACCGGCGTGCGGCTTGTCGCCGAACTAAAGGCAAAATCCGCGCGAAAATTCGATCTTCTCTGGATTGTTGTCGACTTCACGCTCCTGCACTGGCTGATCTACAGCTTCCATGTCCAATACAGTGCGCCTGCCGGAATATATCTGAAAGCCCCAACCGCGAACCTGGCTTACTTCCTCATTCTGATACGCGCCATGCAGCTGGACGTGCGCTCTACACTCATCTCCGGGGCGGCGGCGGTATTGGGTTGGGGGATTCTGACGGTGTTCGCACTGAATGACCCGGGCGCGCAGATCACGCGCAGCTTTACGACCTACATGACATCTTCGGCGGTGCTCATTGGCGCGCAGATCGAGCACATCATCGGCCTTTGCGTTGCGACCGGCGCAATGGCGTTGGGCGCATTGTCGGCCAGCCGCGACGGACTGACCGGATTGGGCAACCGACGGCACTTCTCGTCGCAACTTGATCGCGGAGGCGAAGGGGCCGCGGTGATTCTTGTCCGGATTTCCAACCTTGACGACCTTTCGAGCTTCTTCGGGCAAGATGTCGCTGACGCGGCGGTTGTCGAAACGACCGATCGCCTGCGCACGATCGCGGGTCCCTGGGGACAAGTCTGGCGCCTGGAGGACGCGACCCTCGCGATGACCCATGGGGGATTGTCCGACAACGCCGCCTTTGGCCGCGCCCTGGATCGCCTGGAGATTGCGGTGCAACAGCCTTTGCGCAACGCGGGCGGTTTCACGCTCGCGGTGCAAATCGGCGGGGCGATGAATGATGCAACACAGTCTTTGGCCGTCGCCTATCGGGAGGCGCTGACGGCGCTTGCTTGCGCTGAGACGAAAGGAACCCGCAGCACCATCATCTACAGCGCGGAACTCGGGCAGCGGGCGCGCGACCACATCGCCATAGAACGAGGCCTGCGCGGCGCAGCGGAGCGCGGGGAGCTGGAACTGCACTATCAACCCGTGGTCGGCGTTCGGGACCGCCAGTTTATCGGCGTCGAGGCGCTCTTGCGTTGGCGTTGTCCCAACAAGGGCCTGATGTCGCCGGGCGTCTTTATCAGCGTCGCCGAGGCTACCGGGCAGATCGTCGAGATCGGCGCGTGGGTCATCGGGCAAGCGACCCGAGACCAGGCAGCATGGCGAGCGCAAGGTCTGGACATTGTCGTGAACGTCAATGTGAGCCCCAAACAGATCACCGAATGGCGAAGTCTGGAGCGGGCCCTGACGTGCGCGCAGCGAGCTGGCGCGCGATTGAAGATCGAGATCATAGAAGGTGCGTTGACGGAGAACGATCCGCGCCTGCAAGCCCGACTTGAGGGCATGCGGAACCTCTGCGACGGTCTGGCGATTGACGACTTCGGCGCGGGGCACTCGTCCTTCGGGCGCCTGACGCAGATGCCCTTTACGACCCTTAAAATCGACAAGAGCCTCACTGACGCCGCGATGGAGCCCAAGGGTCGCGAAGCGCTTGTCGCGCTGGCGCATCTGTCGCGCGCGCTGCAGATGGACGCGGTCGTGGAAGGTGTAGAGACCGCCGAACAGGCATTCGTGCTGGAGGCGCTGGGCTTCCAATATGCACAAGGGTATCTGTTTGCCCGCCCAATGATCGCGGACGCGATCCCGGAATTTGCCGGAGCCGGCGACTGCGGGGCTCGGGAACAAGTTTCCCAGAATCCGTGGACACCGGGCCGCGAAGCTCAACAGGCTCCCGCTTTCCCTCTTGCAGCCGCGTCCTGAGCACGGCCGAACGCCGCCTTCCCCTCGCCTTGAGAGCGCCGTCGATCGCAGGGTCTGCTCCGAACCCCGTGTTCGCAATGCGCCAGACAGTGGCCGTCCCCCGTCGCCAGTTCCATCGGGCCAGATTTCGCCCAATTCGGAGGCGCCACCTTCCTTGCACATCAGCGCGCAAATATGCCAAAATTGCTATTGCTGGCGGTGCGATTTGAACATGCTCGTCCATATCAACGGTTACCCAGGCGTCGGAAAGCTCACGATCGGCCGAGCGCTCATGGAACGAATTGGGGCCAAGCTGCTCGACAATCACAGCATCTACAATGTCGCCTTTGCCCTGACCGAATTTAAATCCACAGCGTACTATGAAACCATCCGTGCCGTTCGCGCCATCGCCTATCGACGGGTTTTGGACCTTCCCATAGACACGCCTGTAATTCTGACCAATGCCCATGCCGTCGATTCTGCCTGGGGAAACGAGTGTTGGGATGAAGCCATCGCGTTGGCAAGACGACGCGGATCTGCTCTATGCAATGTGATCCTGGCTTGCACCCCGGAGGAGAATGCGCGGCGCATTCAATGCGCCAACCGCGACGCAAAGCGCAAGCTGCGGGACCCGAATGTGTTCACCGGCAATCGAGACGGCAGGGTGCTCCTAGACCGCGGAGGCGACAAGACCCTCCAATTGGATGTCACCAACTTGACTGCAGACCTCGCCGCGACAGCGATCGCGACTTGGCTTCGCGAATGATCGCACAGGGCCACTCCTCCCCGGCTCGCCATCTCGTGACGACCGACCGCCCTCAAGGCCGACCACTCTGACCTGTCCAGCAGCAGATCGCCGATTTCGACCGTCGCCGCGCGACGCTCAATCTGTCCCGGACAATCGTTTGAGCATGGCGCGTTGGTGATCCTGCCCGCCGAAGAAAATCGCGAGCACGCGCACGAGACGGAGGTCATCGTCGACATCGAAATAGAAGACCGTCCGCCGCTTGGTGACAGACCGCAATCCGGGAAGAAGGTCGGGCCGAAGCGTCCCCTGGTGTGGCAAGTCGCCCAGAGCGATCATCTCGGCCTCGATCCCTTCGATCCGCGCGGCAGCGCGCTCCAGCGCCTCGCCGCGCTCGTCGCCAAATCCCATGTAACTTTGCAGCAGGAAGTCGAAAATCGCAGCCAGATCGTTGTCTGTCTCCAGCGAACGCTCGACGCGATAGGGCATCAGCCTGATTTCTTGGCCCGGATCATACGCTGGGTGCGCTCGCGGCCTTTTGCAACCGCGATGAACGCGCCGCCCCGACGCGTCTTCAGCAACGCGCGCAGCGCCGCCAATTCCGCGTCTTCAAGTTCCTTTTCCGACCGCAACAACTCCAGCCCGTGCTGCAAGACTGCGCTCAGGCTCGAATACCGCCCTCGCTCCACCAGGTCGCGGGCAAACGCCTCCTGGCTGTCCGTCAGCGAAATCGAGGTCTTGACTGTCACGCCTGGCTCCCGTGCTCTGGTATTACTGAGTAGCACTCTGGACAATTTGCGTCAAGCGAGTCCCCTCCCCTTGCAGGCAAAGCGATCAACTTTCCGCATCCAGAATCGCGCGCAGGCCTTCGCGATAGCCAGGATACATCGGTCGCCAGCCGAGTTCGGCCTTGAGGCGCGCGTTCGAGACGCGCTTGCTGTCCATGTAGAAGCGCACCGACGCGGGCGGCAGGTTTGCGTCGGCAAAGGAAATCTCCGGCGGCGGCGCGACGCCAAGAAGCTGCGCGGCGTAAGCCGTCACGTCCTGCGGCGGCGCGGGCGCGTCATCGCAGACATTGTAGATACGTCCCGGATTCGCCTGCGCGACCGAGCGCGCGAGCGCGGCGGCGATGTCGTCTTCGTGCGCGCGCGAGAGAACGAGCCCTGCCTTCACGATGCGCCGCGCCGCGCCCGACCGGACGCGATCGAGCGCGCTGCGGCCGGGGCCGTAGATGCCCGGCAAGCGGAAGATGTGCGCGGGCGTCGGCAACGACAGATATTGCCGCTCGGCGCGCACGCGGCGCGCGGGCGGCGGACTTGTGGGGGCGCACGGATCATCCTCGAACGCCCAGCCGCCGCCGCGATCGCCGTAGACGCCGGTCGTGGAGAGATAGCCCGTCCATCCCGTCCGCCGGCGCAGCGCATCGCCCATGACGCGAAACGGGAGGTCGCCTTCCTCGTCCGGCGGGATCGAGACCAGCACCGCATCCGCCGCGGCGACGAGGTCGATCAGGGACGTTGCAGCAGTTTCACCATCGAAAACGACGATCCGGGCCGTCGCATCTTGCGCGGCCGTGCGGCGCGTGCCGATGATGGTCCATCCCTCCGGCGCGAGCCGTCGGGCGAGCGCGGACGCCACATGGCCATGGCCCAGGCACAGAAGCGTCCTCGCCATGGTTTCGCCTTCTCCCGCGCACATCACGCGCCGCTTATCACTGGATCGCCGAACCATGCTCATCACGCTCGCCATCGTCCAGACCCTCGCCGCTACAGCGCCGGTCGCGGCCGCGCCGCGCGACCAGACGCGGCTCGACGCCTGCATCGCGCAGGTCGAGGCCGATGCGGGCGCCGCCTACGAGACCGCGATGTCGTGGGCGCACGACGAGCGCGCGCCGGAAGCCCGCTGGTGCGCCGCGCAGGCTCTGGTGAAGCTTGGGCGCCTGGAGGAGGCGGCGGAGCGCTTCGACACGCTCGGCGGCGACATGGGCTGGGCGGAGGACAACCGCCTCGACGCCTATTCGCAGGCCGGCAACACGTGGCTGCTCGCCAATGACGGCGCGAAGGCGAAGCTTTCCTTCGATCACGCGGTGAAGATGTCGGACAACCATCCCGACGCGCTCATCGACCGCGCGCGCGCCTTCGCGATGCTGCGCGACTGGCCGAAGGCGGAGGAAGATCTCTCCGCGGCGCTCGACGCGCGCGCGAACGATGCGCTGGCGCTGATGCTGCGCGCGACGGTGCGGATGAACCGCGGCGCGTTCGACCTTTCGGTGAAGGACGCCGAAGACGCCGCACGCCTCGACCCGCGCAACATCGACGTGCTGCTGGTGCTCGGCCAGACCCGCGAAGCCAAGCGCGTGGGCCGCGCGCCTTAAATTTCGCTCCTCCGCACGTAGACCCCTGTCGCAGAGGTCCCCTCACGGGGCGGGGGTTGGCGCCGGCGCATCCGGCGGCGGTTCGGCCGACGTCTCTGCAGGAATATCCTCTGGCGCCGGCGTCTCCTCGCCCGCGGGCGGCGCGACAGGCGCGCCTTCGGGCGGCGGCGCCACAACCTCCACGGGCGCACCCTCTTCCGGCGGCGCGAGTTCCGGCGGCGGCGCAGGCAACGGCGGCAGCTCCACCGGCGCGCTCGGGCGACGCTTGCCGGGCCGCGTCGTCACGCGTTCCTTGCCGAGCACGCACGCGGCGAGACCTTCGTTGCGCACGATGTTCATGTTCGCCTGAATGGCGCCGGCGCGACGCTGAACATAACGGCCGGGACTCACCGGGTTCCACTTGTTCGGGCTCGGCAGCACGGCCGCGAGACGCGCGGCTTCGCGCGGCGTGAGCTCGGACGCGGACTTGCCGAACCGCGCACGCGCGGCGGCTTCTGCGCCGAAGATCCCGTCGCCCCACTCGGCGGCGTTGAGATAGGCTTCCATGATCCGGCGCTTCGGCCAGATGATCTCGATGAGCCCGGTGAAATAGACTTCAAGCCCCTTGCGCACCCACGAGCGCTGCGGCCACAGGAAGAGGTTCTTCGCCGTCTGCTGGCTGATAGTGGATGCGCCGCGGCGCTTCTTCGAGCCGCGATTCTTGGCGCGCTCGTTGTACTTCACCGCCTTGTTGATCGCCTCGACGTCAAAGCCCTGATGCGTGCAGAACTTCGCGTCCTCCGCGGCGATCACCGCGCGCACGAGATTGGGCGAGATGCGTTCGAGCGGCACGGTGCGGTGGCGGATGTCCTCGCCCTGCGCGGCGCGCTGCGCCATCAGCAACGTGCCCGGCGCCTCGAAGATCCCGTAGAGAAGCACCCACAGCACCGGAACGACGACGGTGACGACGAGGCCGAGGACAGCGAGGCGCACGAACCAGTTGGGACGGCGGCGCCCAGGCGCCCGCGTCGGTTCCGGCTCCGGAAAATCCTCGTAGCTCACGCCCACTCCCCTCGCACGTCCGGATCCGCCTCGCCGGCCGCGTGGGTTTCCTTCAGCATCGGCAGGCGCGCCGGGTCAAGCAGGCGTCGCAACGCCCAGACCGCCGCCCCCCGGACCACGGGGTTCGGGTCGTCCAGCAGGGCTTCGGCGGCGGTCGCGAGGCCCGGATCCCCGGAATTGCCGATGGCGATGAGCGCGTTGCGCACGACGCGGTCTCTCCCCGTGCGTTTGATCGGCGTGCCGGCGAAGCGCGCGCGGAAGCCGGCGTCATCGAGGCTCGCAAGCTCTGCGAGCGCCGGGCCCTGAAGATCGTCGCGGGCGGCCATCTTCTGGTCACGCGCGGCGTCCGCGAACTTGTTCCAGGGGCAGACCGCGAGGCAATCGTCGCAGCCGAACACGCGGTTGCCGATGGCTTCGCGATATTCGTGCGGGATGGGCCCCGCGTGCTCGATGGTGAGGTAGGCGATGCAGCGGCGCGCATCGAGCTGGTAAGGCGCGGGGAATGCGTCCGTGGGGCAGATGTCGAGGCAGGCGCGGCAGGAGCCGCAATGGTCCTCCTCCGGCGCATCCGGCGCGATCTCCGCCGTCGTGAGGATCGCGCCGAGCAGCAGCCACGACCCGTGCGCGCGGGAGACGAGATTGGTGTGCTTGCCCTGCCAGCCCAGACCCGCGCGCTGCGCCAGCGGCTTTTCCATCAGCGGCGCGGTATCGACGAACACCTTCACTTCGGCGGCGGTCTCCGCGGCGAGCCACTGCGCGAGTTGCTTCAGACGTCCCTTGATGACGTCGTGATAATCGCGCCGCACCGCATAGCCCGCGAATGCCGCGTGCGTACGGTCTTCCAGCAAGGCGATCGGATCAGAATCAGGCGCATAGCTCACGCCAACCATCACCGCGCTTTTCGCCTGCGGCCACAGCGCAAGCGGATGCGCGCGCCGCTCCGCTTCGGTCTTCATCCACGCCATGTCGCCATGGCGGCCGAGCGAAACAAACTGTTCCAGCCGAGCCCCGTTCGGCCACGGCGTTGTCGCGGACGCCACGCCGACCGTTGAAAATCCGAGTGAAGTCGCGCGCGTCTCAAGCCCGATGCGGAGCCCATCGTGCGTCATCCAGATGTCGCCTTGTGTCCCTCGGCGAAAAATTCGTGCCCGTGCGGCTCTGCGGAATCAACCGGATCCGGGTGAATGATGATGTCGGCGGCCTGGAACTCCGCGCGGATGCGTGATTCTGCGGCCACGACGATCTCGTGCGCGCGACGCAGCGGCAGGTCGGGGTTGAGATCGGCGTGGAACTGGATGTGCACGAACGGCCCCGACGCGCGCGTGCGCAGGTCATGCACCGAGATCACGTCGCCGTCCTCCAGCGCCAGCGCGCGAATGCGCTCGCGGTCTGCGTCCGGCAGTTCCTTGTCCATCAGGTGATCGGCCGCCTGCCGTGCGACCTGCCATGCGCCATGCGCCAACCATGCGGCGACGAGCAGCCCGGCGGCCGCGTCCGCCCAGGTCCAGCCGAGAAACGCGCTCGCGGCGATGCCGATGATCACCGCGACATTGGCGAGAAGGTCAGCCGCGTAGTGCGCGCGATCGCCCTGCGTGGCGACCGAGCCGGTCTGCGCCACCGCGCGCGACTGCCGCCAGATCAGCGCGCCGGTGAGCGCGATGGAAAGGACCATGACGACGATCGCCTCGCCGCCATGGCTCACGGGCCGCCCATCGAGCAGCCGGCGGATCGCCTCCACGGCGATCAGCGCGCCGGACACCGCCACGAGGCCCGCCTGGAAGAGACCCGCAAAAGACTCCGCCTTGCCGTGGCCGTAGCGGTGGTCGCGGTCCGGCGGGGCGGCGGCGTAGCGGACCGCGAAGTAGGTGAACAGCGAAGCGACCAGATCGAGCATCGAATCCGCCAGCGACGACAGCATCGCCACCGATTCAGACGTGATCCAGGACCAGCCCTTGAGCCCGATCAGCGCCAGCGCGACCGCGACCGACAGCAACGCCGCCCGCTGCGTGATCGCCGCCGCCGCGCGCGGTTCCGTTCGGCCCAGGCCGCCGGCTGTCTGGGGGTGACCCTCCACGTGTGCATGCTCCTGTCGGGACGGCTTGCCGGGCGGCATGGGGAAATGGGATAGCCGAGCCACATCATAGACCCGACCGTCGGCAAGGCGAAGCCGCCTGACAGCGACACGAACCGAGGAACGAACACATGGCCGGCGCCTGGAAGACCCTGATAACCGCGACGCTCGGCCTCGCGCTGCTCGCGGCCTGCGCGCCGAAGGCGGCCCGGCCAGGCGCGGACGGCAAGCTGCCCGAAGGCGTGACGCCGCTGAGCTATGCACTGACGCTCGCCATCGATCCGCGCGTGGAGCGTTTCTCGGGAGAGGCGCGCATCCGGGTGAAGATCGACGCCTCGACGAAGAGCTTCTGGCTGCACGGCCGCGACATCGCGGTGAAGACGGTCACGGTCACGCCGGCGTCGGGCGAGGCGATCCCCGCGACCTACAAGGAAGATGGCGAAGGCTTTGCGGAGATCACGCTCGCGCGCGCCGCGCCGGCCGGTGAGGCCGATGTGGACATCGCCTACGACGCGCCCTTCGCCGGCGGCGCCGCCGGCCTCTATCGCGCCAACAGCGGCGGCGAGAAGTACGCCATCACGCAGTTTGAATCGATCGACGCGCGCCGCGCCTTCCCCGGCTTCGACGAACCGCGCTTCAAGACGCCGTTCGACATCTCCATCGTCGCGCGCGCGGGCGACACCGCGATCTCCAATACGGGCGAGGAAAAGGTCGAGCCTGCGGGCGCCGGCCTCGTGCGCCACACCTACCGCACGACATTGCCGCTGCCGACGTATCTCATCGCGTTCGCCGTCGGCCCCTACGAGGTCGTGGACGGGCCGGTGCTGGCGCCCAACGCCATCCGCAAGCATCCCGTGCCGCTGCGCGGCGTGGCGGCGAAAGGCAAGGGCCAGCAGACGCGCTTTGCTCTCGCCAACACAGCCAAGCTCATCGACTATTTCGAATCCTACTTCGACACCGCGTATCCATACGACAAGCTCGACTTCATCGCCGCGCCGGAATTCTCGGCGGGCGCGATGGAGAACGCAGGCGCCATCGTCTACGCCGAAACCGCCATCCTCATGGAGCCGGGCGGCCCGGTTTCCCAGCAGCGCGGCATCATCACCACGCACGCACACGAAATCGCGCACCAGTGGTTCGGCGATCTCGTCACGCCGGCCTGGTGGGACGACATCTGGCTCAACGAGGCCTTTGCGACATGGATGTCCTACAAGGCCGCGACCGCGGTCTATCCGGACGGCGGCTATGGCCGCGAGACGCAGCTTGGCGCGCTGGACGCCATGGATGACGACAGTCTCTCCTCCGCGCGTCGCATCCGCGAACCGATCCGGGTGGAAGCCGACATCGAAGACGCCTTCGACCGCATCACCTACGACAAGGGCGGCGGCGTGCTGGCGATGGCGGAAAGCTATCTCGGCGAGGACGCGTTCCGTGACGGCGTGCGCGCGCACATGCGGCGCTTTCCGTTCGGCGTGGCGACATCGAAGGACTTCTTCGATTCGCTTGGCCAGGGTTCCGGGCATCCCGAGATCGTGCCGGCGCTGGAGTCCTTCACCGACCGCAACCACGTGCCGCTGATCGAGGTGCGTACGGTGTGCGAGGCGAACGCGCCGCCGCAGGCGCGGATCACACAAACGACCTACGAGCCGATCGGCGTCTCGCTGGAAAAACGGACGTGGCGCATTCCCGTCTGCGTGAGCGCCTACGGCCTGACGGGCGGCGCCGACAAGTCCTGCACGGTCGTCTCGGAGCCGACAGGCGCCTTGCCGCTGACCGGCGCCTGCCCCGCCTTCGTCGCGCCCAACGCCGGCGGTTCGGGCTACTACCGCTTCTCGCTCGACGAACGTGGCTGGACCGCGCTCGTCGCCGGCTTCCGGCGCCTGTCGCCGGGCGAACAGATCGCCACACTCGATTCCCTCCACGCGAGTTTCTCGGCCGGACGGGTGGCGGCGCCGCTTCTGTTGCGCGCGGTCGAATCCGCCGCCGGCGCCGCCGATCTCGACGTGCGTCGCAAGGCGGCGGATGTCGCGACGGAGCTCGCGTGGGTGCCGGAGACGGACGCCGCGCGCGCGGACTACGCCGCGTGGGTGCGCAACACCTTCGGGGCCGTGCGCGTCGAAGCCGCCATGTCCAGCCGCGCCAGCGCCGCCGAACGCCAGACGGCGACGACGATCACAAAACTGCTGGCGCTCTACGGACGCGATCCCGTCGTCCGGGTTCGACTGCTCTCCGGCGCGCGCGCCTCGATCGGCCTGTCGCGCGGCGCGCCCGCATCCGCGGACCTGCGCGGCCTCGCGCTCACGGTCGGGGTGGAAGACGGCGGGCCGGCGTTCTTCAACGCGCTGCTCGAGAAGGCGAAAGCCAGCACCGATGCGCAATTCCAGTCCGAGGCGCTCGCCGCGCTCACGCGCGCGCAACGGCCCGAGGACCAGAAAGCCATCGCCGCCGCACTCCTTGCGGAGCCCTTCACCGGCTCGCAGATGCGGCGCGCGTTGCTTGCGGCCCGCGCTTCGCCAACGTCGGCGAACCTGCCGTTCGCCATGCTGCGCGAAAACTTCGACGCGGTTCTCGGACGCCTGCCCGGCGGCCTTGCCGGTCAGAGCGCGCCGGCGCTCGCAAGCGGGCTCTGCTCGGAGGCGGACAAGAACGCGCTCGCTGACCTCTTCGCCGCAAACGCAGCGAAGGCGCCGGGCTACGAGCGCGCGCTGGCGCAGACGACAGAGCGCATCGGACGTTGCGCCGCGTTGCGCGCCGCGAAGGCCGGCGAACTCACCGGCGCGCGCTGACGGTCACGAACTGACGGCTATTCGGCCGCGACGCTCGCAGCGTCGGCGTCGTCGAGCGGGTGCGCGAGACGCGTGAGCATTTCCTTCGGCGCGACCTGCCAGAACAGGTCGCGCTGATCGGACCAGTTGGCGAGTATCTCGCGGCCGCGCACCGATCCCGTGCGCGCGACGTGCTCCTCCACGAGCCCGCGCAGCACGCCTTCCCAGTGGGACGAGGCGAGCTTCTGCCAGACGATGGTGTCGGCATTGGCCATGCTCGCGAACCGGCCATCCGGATCGTGGACGAACGCCATGCCGCCGGTCATGCCGGCGCCGAAGTTCTCGCCCACCACGCCAAGCACGACGACCGTGCCGCCGGTCATGTACTCGCAGCCGTTCGCGCCGCAGCCTTCGATGACCGCAGAGGCGCCCGAGTTGCGCACGCCGAAACGCTCGCCCGCGAGGCCGGCCGCGAACAGCTTGCCGCTCGTGGCGCCGTAAAGGCACGTGTTGCCGATGATCGCGTTGTCCGCCGCCGTCTTGGCGAACGCATCGTCGGGCCGCAGCGATATGAGCCCGCCGGAGAGCCCCTTGCCGACGTAGTCGTTGGAATCGCCGGTGACGTCGATGGCGATGCCCTGCACCAGGAACGCGCCGAGCGACTGCCCCGCCGAACCGCGCAGGCGCACCGTGAGCCGCGCTTCGGGCAGCACATGCATGCCATACTTGCGCACGATGGCCGACGACGCGCGCGCGCCGATGGCGCGCTGCGTGTTGCGCACGGCGTAGCTGAAATCGAGTTTCTCGCCGCGCTCGAAGAAGGCCGCCGCATCGCGCAGGATCTGCACGTCGAGGGTGTCGGCCACCTCCACGCGCGCATCGTCGAGACGGTACGGCGGATAGGGGCTGTCGACGCGCACGAGCAGCGGATTGAGATCGAGATCGTCGAGGTGCTCGGCGCCGCGGCTGATCTGCTCGATCAGGTCCGTGCGCCCGATGATCTCGTTGAGCGACCTGAAGCCGAGCAGCGCCAGCAGCTCGCGCACTTCCTCGGCGATGAAGGTCATCAGGTTGATGACCTTCTCCGGCGTGCCGTTGAACTTCTCGCGCAGCGCGGAATCCTGCGTGCACACGCCGACCGGGCATGTGTTGGAATGGCACTGGCGCACCATGATGCAGCCCATCGCCACAAGGCTCGCGGTGCCGATCCCGTATTCCTCCGCGCCGAGAATGGCGGCGATGACGATATCGCGGCCAGTGCGCAGGCCGCCGTCGGTGCGCAGCGTCACGCGGTGGCGCAGGTTGTTCAGCGTCAGCACCTGATGCGCTTCGGCAAGCCCCATCTCCCACGGCGCGCCGGCGTACTTGATCGACGTCTGCGGGCTCGCGCCCGTGCCGCCGACGTGGCCGCTGATGAGGATGATGTCGGCCTTCGCCTTCGCGACGCCTGCGGCCACCGTGCCGACGCCCGCCTGGCTGACGAGCTTCACGCCGACCTTCGCCTGCGGGCTGACCTGCTTCAGATCGTAGATGAGCTGGGCGAGATCCTCGATGGAATAGATGTCGTGGTGCGGCGGCGGCGAGATGAGCGTCACGCCCGGCGTCGCGTGACGCAGGCGCGCGATGAGTTCGGTGACCTTGAATCCGGGCAGCTGGCCGCCCTCGCCGGGCTTGGCGCCCTGCGCGACCTTGATCTCGATCTCGCGACACTGGTTCAGATACTCCGCCGTGACGCCGAAGCGTCCCGACGCGATCTGTTTGACCGCCGAGTTCATGTTGTCGCCATTCGGCAGCGGCGTGTAACGCGCGGGATCCTCGCCGCCCTCGCCCGACACCGACTTCGCGCCGATGCGGTTCATCGCGATGTTGAGAACGCCGTGCGCTTCCGGCGACAGCGCGCCGAGCGACATGCCGGGCGTGACGAAGCGCTTGCGGACCTCGTTGACGCTCTCGACTTCCTCAAGCGGCAGGGACGGACGCACGCCAACGCGAATTTCCAGCAGGTCGCGCAGCTGGATCGGCTCGGCGAGGCGGCGTTCGCGCACCGCGTTCGAATACTTCATGTAGGCGTCGAACGAATTGTTCGCGACCGCCGTCTGGAGCTGGTGGATGTGCTGCGCTTCTAGCGCGTGGCATTCGCCGCTCGCGCGCCAGCGGTAAAGCCCGCCCACAGGCAGCGCGATTACATCGTCGTCGAAGGCGCGCACGTTGAGTTCCACCGCTTCCTGCGCGAGGCCGCCGAGGCCGATGCCGGAGATGCGGCTCGTGAGTCCGGGGAAATACTCCGCCGCCAGCGCGCGCGAGAGGCCGATGGCTTCGAAGTTCATGCCGCCGCGATACGAGGAGATGACCGCGATGCCCATCTTCGAGATGATCTTCAGCAGGCCTGCGTCGATCGCTTTCTTGAAGTTCGCCGCCGCCTGCTCGACCGTGAGATCGCCGCCGAGGCCGCGCGCGACGCGATCGGCGATCGACTCATGCGCGAGATAGGCGTTCACCGTCGTCGCGCCGCACCCGATCAGCACCGCGAAATAATGCGTGTCCATGCACTCGGCGCTGCGCACGCTGATCGAGCAGTAGGAGCGCAGCCCCTTGGCCACGAGATGCGTCTGCACGGCGCCCGTCGCGAGAATGATCGGCGCCGCGACGCGTGCAGCGCTCTGGAACTCGTCGGTCAGCACCACGTGGCTGCGCCCGGAAAGCACCGCCTCCTCCGCCTCCGCGCGGATGCGATCGAGGGCTGCGCGCAAGGCGGGGCCGGCGTCTTCCGGACGCGCGGGCGCGTCGAACGTGCAGTCGATGATCGCCACCGCATCGCCGAGTTCGGCCACCATGCGGGCGTACATGCCGTTGGTCAGTACGGGGCTCGACAGGATGAACACATCCGTCTGCGCTTCGTCCTGCGCGAGGATGTTGCCGAGGTTCTTGAACCGCGTGGCGAGCGACATCACGCGATCTTCGCGCAGCGGATCGATCGGCGGGTTCGTCACCTGGCTGAAGTTCTGGCGGAAATAGTGCGAAAGCGGGCGATAGCGGTCCGACAGCACCGCGAGCGGCGCGTCGTCGCCCATGGAGCCGATCGCTTCCTTGCCCTCTTCGAGCATCGGCTGGAGGATGAGTTCGAGGTCTTCGAGCGTCAGGCCCGCGGCCGCCTGGCGACGCAGCAGTTCGGCGCGGGAGTCATAGAGGCGCGGCTCGTCGCCGCCGATCCGCGATTCAAGTTCGATAACGTTGCCGAGCCACTTCTCGTAGGGAT
>CAZGYQ010000067.1:0-19595 GCA_964530695.1 uncultured Caulobacteraceae bacterium | reverse complement strand
ATCAGCAGGCCCTGATCGCCATAGGGCAGTTTGAACAGCCCATTGCGCAGCCCGACCCACCACTCCGCGCGTCTCGCCGCCAGCGCATGATCGTCGAACGCAAATCGGAAGGCGCCCGCGCGTTCGCGATTCTCGGTCCGGGCCATGAACCGCGCCGCCTCTTCGCTCCAGCCGTCGTCAAGCGCGGTATCCGCATGTAGGAACAGCAGCCAGGGCGAACGCGCGGCAGCCGCGCCTGCCATGAGCTGGACGCCGCGTCCGCGCGCGCTTTCCACAACCGTCGCGCCGACGCCATCGGCTATCACGCGCGTTTCATCGGTGGAGCCGCCATCGGCGACGATCACCTCCCGCACAAGACCGTCGGAGACGGGCCGCACGAGCGGCGCCAGGGACCGCGCAAGATGCGGTGCGGCGTTCAGCGCGGGCATGACGACGGAAATCACAGCGACGCCATCGCCTGTCCGGGCAGCTAAGTAAAGCCGCGATGATCAGGCGCGCGGCGGCGCCGCGGCGTCAGGGGTTGCAGCCTGCGATGCGGGTCGCGCCGCCATGTCGGCCTTCATCTCACGCAGGAACCTGTCAAGCAGGTCTGTACGGGCGACGACTCGTGCGATTTCACGAAGCTGGGCGCCGCTGGCGTCAATACCGGCGGTGACGACCTCGAACGAGTTCGCGTCCGGCGTTCCCTCCATCTGCGCCGCGTAGTCACGTCGCAGCGTCTGCACGCCGTTGGCGTTTTCGGCAAAGACGAGCGCGATCGCGGTTCTCAGGACTTCATTTCGCTCCGCGTCAGTGAGGGTCGCGGTACGCTGGCGCTGCGCAAGCACGACCTTCAATTCGGCGGCCGCGCGCGGCCAGTCGCGATCACGCCACGCGGCGTCGGCGCGGATGCGCTGCGCCTCGGGGCTGCGATCACGTTCAAGAATCTCCACAGCCTGTTCCGTGCGACCGAGATCGAGGTAGGCGCGCGCCTCGAGAATGCGTCGCTCTGCGAGCACATCGTGCGGCATGTTGGGCTGCCTTGAAAGCTCGATTGCGGCAAGCGCCTTTTCGGGCTTTCGGTCACGCAGGTAGATCATCGCGAGATCGGCGGCGATCTGCGCGCGGCCCACGCCTTCGAGACGCTCTTCCACCTGATGTTGAAGCAGACCCGCCGCCTGTTCCAGAAGGTCCAACGTCACAAGACGGCCGGCCAGACTACGCACCATGCGATCGCCGTTCGGCCCTATCGGCGTCAGGTCCTTGAAATCGTAGAACAGGCCGAGCGCTTGCACAGGTTGCAGTTTGTCGGCCTCGCCATCCAGGAAAAGGCGCTCGAAAATGTCACTCATGTCGGAGCGCAGCGCGCGCCCGAGGGGGTGATCGGCGTGTTTGGCGGCCGCGCCGCGCAGGGCCATCAAAGCGTCGCGCCAACGACCCTTGTCGGCGTAGATGCCGGCCAGTTGCTGGACGATTTCGAGTTCAAGCGAGTCGCCGCGCCAGCGCAGGCGAAGCGCCTCAAGCTGATCTATCGCGGCCGCTTCGGTTGCGCCCAGCGTGCGTTCGACGCGCGCTGCCTCGAATGCGGCGCGAACCGCCACGACCTCTTGTGGGGCCGCCGACAGTGTCTTGAGAGAAACAAGCGCCGCGCGGGCGTCGCCACGCGCCTCGGCGATCTTGGCCTGCACGATCCGGGCGTCGCCTGACACTTCAGGCGACGGCCGCGCCGCCATTGCGCGCGCGGCCGCAGCTGCGGCGGCGTCCAGGTCACGGAGTTCGAGCAGCGAGTCCGCGAGGGCGAGTTCGAAACGCGATTGCCAGCCCTGCGGTTGCCCCGCGATTGCAGGTCGACCCTGTTCAAGATCCTTGCGCGCGGCGGCCCAGTCGCGGCGCTTCCACGCAGAGTATCCGCGCCACAGCGCCGCCGCGGGATCATCGGCAAGCGAACTCGCCTCGAGATCCACCTTCGCACTGCGGTCGCGGCCGAGCATGATGTTGGCCGCCGCGCGCATGAGACGATACGCAGGATCGACCTCCAGTTGCGGTTGGTTGATTTCGGCGACCTTGAGCGCGCCGAGCGCTTCGGCCGATAGCTCATGCGCGATCAGGAATCGGGCGAGCGCAAGCCTGGCCTCCACCCGCGCGCCCTCGGCGGTACCTTCGGAAGCTGCGCGCCGTTCCAGATCGTTCTTGCGGTCAAGCACTTCGACCAACGGGGTCGCCGCTTCCCGCCGCAGATCCATGAAGGACGTCGCTTCGAATGCAGCGACCGCATCGAGCTGTCCCCGCCGCACGTCGCCTGCACCGTGTGCTACGATCAGCGAACCACCTTCGAAGGCTGCCCCCATCTTGTCGCCACGCAATTCGACCGCACCGCCTTGCACCGAGGCCAGGACAGCGACTTCCGGCGAAGCCCGCCGCGCTTCCACGCCCCGTGGCGCGCCGCCTGTGAGCGCGACGGCGAAAGTGTCGCCGACGACGGGATCGGTGATCTTGCGCACGATGCCGTCGCGTCCGAAGTCAACGATAATGCGTCCGCGCCCTCCAGCGCCCACATCCCGCCGCACTGGCGCAGCATCGAGCCGCGTCGCGCGCGGACCGAGCGTGAAAATCCACGCGTTGCCCTGCGCGCGCGCGCTCAGATACAAGTTCGACGCCGCCGCAATCCGCAGACCCGCTACGCCCTCGCCGCGCACGGGCGCGATTTCGGTCTTGCGGGCGCCGCGAATATCGAACTGCGCCGACGTATCGAACAGCAACCACACCGAATCGCCTCGGCGAAAGGCCGCGGCGCGCGCCGGACCGGCCCATGAGACCGTGAAGCGGGTCTCCTCGGCGCCCTCCTCGACGCCGACGGGCACCACGCCGCTGCGCGGCGCCGGATCGTTGGGCGGCGGGGGCGGAGGCGGCGGAGGCGGGGGCGGCGGGAGCGGCGTCAGGCCCCCTTCCGGAGCCGTCAGATCGATGACAACGCGCGACCCTTCGACAAAGTGGCGGACCTGCACGCCGTCGTGAAGCGTAAGCGCGATGACAAGCCTTGCGCCCGGACGTGACACGCGTTCGGCGGCGCGCACGAACAGAGGGGGCGATGCCCGCAATCGCGACAGATCGATTTCAGCGGCGCGGGAAAAACGCAGTTCGAGCCGGGGTCCCTGCCGGACTGGCGTAACGGACGAGGCGCCCTGAAACAGGAACGAAAGGCGCGTCAGGTCCGGCCGAGAACCTACCGAGAGAGATGCATTGGTGGCCGCAGGCTGGCTTTCGGCGCTCGATACCGCTTCGACAGTGATCGGCGTCGTTGTAGGCGCCAGCGTGATGAGCGACTGGGCGTCGCCTTGCGTGAGCTGCGCCTGCAGCGTGCGACGCAAGGAAATGCGCATTGTCCGGCCACCGGCCTCGCGGCGCGCCGCAGCGATCGTGCGCGGCGCCGCCTTTGGCAATCCGGAAACGTCCGCCTCCACAGGCGCATCGAAACGCACGACGAGCACACCGCCTGCAACTTGCGCCGTCGCGCGCGGCAGGGCTGTCTCGCCCGCCTTGGTAAGCGTGACGCGTGCGCCGTCCGCGTCCTCGCTCGCCCCGACTTCCACACGTGCAGGTTCGGCTGCTGTCGCGACGGCGACTACGGCCGCACCGACAAACATGACGGTGGGAACAGTGTAGCGGATCATGGGGCGACGCCAGGTGGCGCATGCATGACGTCACCCCGTCTTTGGCCGCGCCGCCGTTGGCGCGGGAGATCGAACGGCCGCGGGCGTCGCGGCGCCAGGTCGCGTCAGGGAGGCGGCGTCCGCCGCTCGCACCTGCGAGAGCAGCACTGTAAGGCGACGCGCGCGTGCAGGCTCCATCTTTCCCATCACTTCGGCCAGATTGGCCTGGCGCATGCGGCTCGCAACATCGACGAGCACTTCCTCATCCAGCGCATCAAATACAGCAGCGGCATCCTTTGCACGCATGCGCTGATATACATCGACCAGAGATGCAATGCGGCGGTTCTGCTCGTCGTCGACGGAACCCATCAATTCCTGAACACGCGCCTCAAGACGCTTGAGTTCGGCCAGGCGATCCTCGACACGGCGCTCGGCGGCGGCCAGCAACTCCTGCCGCGTGTCGATTTCCGCGTCACGCTGGTCCAAGGCCTCCCGACGCGCGCCGAGTGACTGCAGCACCTGCACTTCGCTCGGGGAGAGGCCAGCGGTCTCGGCGAACGAAGGCACGGCGCATGACGCCTCAGCATCCGCCGGCGCATCGCCTGTCTTGGTGGCGCCGGGTGGCGGCGGCGCGGCCTTCTCCACGGGATTTCCCGCTCCTTCCCCTGCGCCTTCGGCAAACGCCACGGCTTTCAATCCGAGAAGCACGGTGAGCGTCACCATCAGGGCCGGCAGAAGACGCGGCGCGCCGGAGGTCTTTGCTTTTGTCACTATCGCCCCCGTCCCAGATCCGCACCGGAACGCACTTTGCCCAGAGCAAGACCCAGATTGTCCGCAAGTGATCTAGCGGTATCGATCCGCCCCTGCAAATCCCGCCCGGCCTCGTTGGACGCCGCTCGCAGGTTTCGCACGGCGGTTTCGGCGGCCGTTACGCTCTCCATGAGTTCGCGCGCTGCTTCGCGGATGCCATCCTGCCCAGCACGCAACGCCGAAAGTCTCTGGTCAAGCCGCCAGCAGTAGAACAGGCACGCCGCGAGGAGGATCGCGAGCGTGGATTCAAGAACAAGTGTCATCGGGCTCATGAAATTTCCCCGGCATTCATCACCGCGAGACGCGCGGACATCTGAAGCGGCTGTTCGACGCGTACCGCGACACTGTGATTGATCCGTCCAACCCGGCCCTGCGTGAGCTGGGCCGCCCCGCACCGCAGCTCGACGTTCGAACCAGGTGTCGTATTCAGGACAAGCGTCTCACCGACCTTGAGATTGAGCACCTTGCTCAGCGGGACCGTCAACTCATCGAGCACCGCGCTCACTTCCACCTTGGTGCGCCAGAGTTCGCTCGCGAGGTGGCCTTCCCAGATGTTATCGCGTCCAAACTTCTCGCCCATGAATTGCTGCAGCAGCAACTTCCGGATGGGTTCAAGCGTGGCGTAAGGCAGAAGCATCTCCACCCGACCGCCACGGTCTTCCATGTCGATTCGCAGCTTGATCAGGATGGCGGCGTTCGCAGGCTGGGCGATCGCGGCGAAGCGGGGGTTGGTCTCGATGCGGTCAAGGACGAAATTGACGGGCGTCAGCGGCGCAAAGGCCTGACCGGTGTCGTTGAGCATGACCTCGACCATGCGCGTCACGAGCATGCGCTCAATTGTTGTGTATGGACGACCCTCCACGCGCATCGGCGGCGCGCCGCGGCGCCCGCCGAGCAACACGTCGACCACAGAATAGATGAGGCTGGAATCCACCGTCATGAGCCCGAAGTTGTCGAGCTGCTGGGCGCGCATGACAGCGATGATCGCCGGCAGAGGGATGGAGTTCAGGTAGTCCCCGAAGCGGATCGAGGATATCGAATCCAGGCTAACTTCGACGTTGTCGGAAGTGAAGTTGCGCAGACTCGTCGTCATCAGTCGCACGACACGGTCGAAGACGACCTCAAGCATCGGCAGACGTTCGTAGGAAACGAGCGAAGAATTGATGATCGCCCGAACGCCATTGCGCGTGCTATCGCCCTCGTCCCCGGATGCAAATCCCAACAGGCTGTCAATTTCGTCCTGATTGAGAATCCGTTCGCCGGTCGCGGCGACGGGGCTCGCTTCTTCCGGCGACTGCGCGGTCGACCAGTCGACGGCGAGATCGCCTCCGTCGTCCTTTGTGGCGATGTCGGCTTCGCTCGCCATTCCTACTGCACCAGCATTTCTTCGATGAGCACGGCGTTCATCTGCGCCGGCGCGATTGCGAGGTTGACGCGACGCAAGAGTTCAAGCCGCAGACGCGCGGTGCCGGCGGACCCGGAAATGTCGTCCATCCGCAATTCGCGCAGAAATCCCTGGAACTGGTCCATGATGCGCGGCAGTTCCGGCTCGACGGCGTATGCGACCTCTTCGTCCGGCGCCTCAAGCGTGACCTTCAGCTTGAGGAACGCTGGCTGGCCGTCATTGGTCGAGAAGTTCACGATCATCTGCGGCAGGCTGACATAATAAACGCCATCGCCTTCGGTAACGACCGGCGCATTGGGATCGGCCTTGTCCGAACCGCCGTGGCCGCCCTTCTTTTCCTTGCCGTGGGCGTCCTTCTTCTTCTTTTCCTTGCCGTGTGCATCTGCGCCAGCGTCAGCGTGCACTTCGGCTTTCGGCTTCAACAAGAAAAACGCCGCCCCGCCGCCCGCGCCGAGCAGCAGCAGGGCCGGCAGCACGACAAAGAGAATGAGGGTCTTGCCGGCGAGCTTCTTCTTCGCCGGCGCACCCTCTTCCCCTTCCGCACCCTCGGTCGCCTCGCCTTCCGCCCCGCCCTCTGGAGCATCCTTCGGCGCACCCTTCTTGGCCTTGGGGGGCTTGGGCGGCTTCGGCGGTTTCGGTTCCTTGGCTGACATCACTTCGATCCGGATTCGTGCATCCTGCACTTGGCGGCAACGTGGTTAAGGAAAGATGAGGGGCGGCAGATTTTGCCGGGCAATTCGTGCTTGCTGCCGGGTTAACGTGTGCGGCGAGCGCCGGAGTTCCCATGGCCGCCAACGGTTAACCATGTGGCCCGGGGATTGCAGCGGATTGCCGCGATGGACAACCTCCAACTCCTCGGCGTGCAGACGCAGCGTGTTCTCCAGCGACGCCTGGAGACGGCCGCGAACAATCTCGCCAACGTCTCGACGTTCGGCTTCAAGGCCGACGCACTCCTCACCGAAATGGACGCCCGCGCGCCGGCGCGCTCCGCCGATGCGCCGCGCGACGTGCGCTTTGTGCGCGACATCGGCCTGACGCGGGACTTCAGCCAGGGCGCGATTACGCGGACGGGCGAGGCGTTCGACGTCGCCATCCAGGGCGACGGTTTCTTCATGGTTTCGGACCCGCAACAAGGCTCGTTGTTCACGCGCGACGGCAGCTTCCGTCTCGACGCCGCGGGCCAGCTCGTCACCAAGGACGGACGCAACGTACTCAATTCCGGCGGCGCGCCGATCGTGTTCGATCCGCAGGGCGAGCGCCCGATCATCGGCGCCGACGGTTCGATCCTTATCGCGGGCACGGAAGTCGGCCGCATCGGCCTGACGAGCTTCGCCAACCTCGCCGCGCTGGAGAAGGTCGGCGACAACCTCTTCTCTGCCGGCGGCCAGCCGCAGACGACCTTCCAGGGCGCCGCGGTCCAGGGCGCCGTCGAGGGCTCCAACGTCAATGCGGTGATCGAACTCACCCGCGTGATCGAAATCTCACGCGCCTATGAATCGGCCGCCCGCGTGGTGCGCAACGGAGACGATCTCCGCCAGCGCACGCTTGAGCGTCTGGCGCGCGCTTAGTTCAACGGAGAAGACTGATGCGTTCCCTCTCCATCGCCGCCACGGGCATGCAGGCACAGCAGCTCAACGTGGAAGTGATCTCCAACAACATCGCCAACATGAACACGACTGGATTCAAGCGTCAGCGCGCGGAATTCCAGGATCTCCTCTACCAGAACCTCGAGCGACCCGGTGCGAGCACGTCGTCTTCGGGTACCATCGCGCCGAACGGAATCCAGATCGGCGTCGGCGTGAAGGCCGGCGCCATCGGCCGCGTGACCGAGCAAGGTTCAATTGCGCGCACCGACAATCCGACGGATCTCGCGATCAGCGGCCGCGGTTACTTCCAGGTGTCGATGCCCGACGGCACGACCGCCTACACGCGCGACGGCAACCTAGCCATCGACGCCGAGGGCCGGATCGTGACGTCGGACGGCTTTCCGCTTGAGCCCGCGATCACGGTGCCGCAGGAAGCTCTCTCGGTCTCGATCTCGCGCGACGGCGTCGTGGAAGCGCAGATCCAGGGACAATCGACGCCGCAGCAGCTCGGTCAGATCGAGCTCGCCGCCTTCGTCAATCCGGCGGGCCTCGAAGCGCAGGGCGACAACCTCTTCCTCGAAACGGCCGCCAGCGGCTCGCCGAACGTCTCGACGCCTTCGTCCCCGGGTTTTGGCACGCTGATGCAGGGCTTCGTCGAGACGTCGAACGTCAATGCGGTGGAGGAAATCTCGGCGCTGATCATCGCGCAACGCGCCTATGAGATGAACGCCAAGGTCATTACGGCTTCCGATGAAATGCTGCAGGCCGCGACTCAGGTACGGTAGGCAGCGGGAGGACTGATCAATGAAAAAGAATATGCTTCGCGCCGCCGCCATCGCCGCCGCCGTCTTCATGGCGGGAACGGTCGATGCGCTTGCGCAACAGTCGGTCACGCTGCGCCGTTCAATCGAAGCGTCAGGCCCGGCGGTGACGCTCGGCGATTTCTTCGAGGATGCGGGCGCCGCTGGTGGTCGCGCCGTCGCGCCTGCGCCGACTTCGGGACGTACGGCGACCTTCTCGCCGCGTTTCGTGCAGGCGGCCGCGAGCGCCGCCGGCCTAGCATGGACGCCGCCTCCGGGCATGACCGCGATCCTCGTCGCGGGACGCGGCGGCGCCCCCGCCGCCGCGCGTTTCCAGGCTACGTCAACGCCAGCGGGCGACATCGCCGTGCGTCGCGGCGAGACCGTCACGCTGGTCTATGTGGCGCCGGGCCTCCAACTCACCACGCGCGCGCGCGCCATGAGCGACGGCGGCGTGGGCGAAACGGTCCGCCTCGTCAACCTGCAATCCAACCGAACCGTCGACGCAGTGGTCACCGGCGCCGGCGCCGCGACCGCCAGCGCCCACTGAGAGAAAATGCCATGCGAACGCCCGCCCTTCTCCTGCTCGCCGGCCTCGCCGCCGGCTGCGCCACAATCGACGCGGCCGTCGACGCCACGATGGATACGGCGGCCCCCGTCGCTGCGGCGGGCGTGGACATGGCGCGCGACGGCGCACGGCGCGCGCACCGCGCAGCGGCCGGGCCGCACCTGACGCCTGTCACAAGTCCCGCGGCGATAGCAGGCGCTTCGCCCGTCGTCATGCCAATGACGACGATGGTGCAACAGACTTCAGCGCCGAACTCGTTGTGGCAAGCCGGCGCACGCACCTTCTTCAACGACCAGCGCGCGACGCGCATCGGCGACATCCTCACGGTCAAGGTGCTGATCGACGACAGCGCGCAGATCGACAACTCGACCACGCGCACGCGCTCAAGCGACACGGAGGTCGGCATCACGAGCCTGTTCGGCAAGGAAGAAGCGCTGGGTCGCCTTCTGCCGCCGGGCGGCAATTTCGATCCCGGATCGCTCGTCGGCGCACAGGGCTCGTCGAACGCCGCGGGACAAGGCGCGATCAGCCGCAAGGAAAAGATCGAGCTCACGCTCGCGGCCACGATCAGCCAGCTCTTGCCGAACGGCAACCTCGTGGTCGTCGGCAAGCAGGAAGTGCGCATCAACGGCGAGCTGCGCGAACTGACCGTCGCGGGCATCGTGCGCCCGGAAGACGTGGGCGCCGACAACTCGATCCGTCATGACCAGATGGCGGAGGCGCGCATCTCCTACGGCGGTCGCGGCTCGATCACGGCGGTGCAGCGCCCGCGCTGGGGACAACGGGTGGCCGACGCGATCAGCCCCTGGTAGGCGCCCCTTGGTAACGCACGCGCTTCGTGTATCCATGCGCGCATGAAGCCAAAAATCATCGCCTACCCCAGCCTCGGCGCGTTCGAGGGATTGTTTGCGTCGCACTACGACATGCTGAAGCTGCCGACAGATGCCGCGGAACGAGCGGCCAGTCTGCGCGAACACGCGCCGGGCGTGGAAGCCGCCGTCGTGATCGGCTCCATCGGATTGCCGGCGGAAATCATGGCGGCGCTGCCGGATCTCAAGCTCATTGCTGCGTTCGGCGTCGGCTATGACGGCGTCGATCTGAACGCGGCCGGCGCGCGCGGCATTGCGGTGACCAACTGCCCGAACATCAACCACGAGGACGTCGCGGATGTGGCGATGGGATTGATGATCTCCTGCGCCCGTCACATCGTGGCGGGCGATCGCTTCGTGCGCGCCGGCAAGTGGGTGAGCCCGGTCTCGTTTCCGCCGCCGAAGCGACTCGGCGCGCGCAAGCTCGGCATCGTCGGTCTCGGCGCCATCGGCGACGCTATTGCGCGGCGCGCGGCGGCATTCGGGATGGAGATCGCGTGGACGGGACCACGTGCGAAGGAAACGGCCTGGCGCTACGAACCTGATCTGATGGCGCTCGCAACGTGGGCCGACATGCTCGTAATGGCGCTGCGGCCCGATCCAGGCACCGAAAAGATGATCAACGCCGAGGTGCTGAAGGCGCTTGGCCCGGACGGCATGCTCATCAACGTCTCGCGCGGATCGGTGGTGGATGAGGATGCGCTGATCGCGGCGCTGAAATCGGGCGCGCTGGGATCGGCCGGCCTCGACGTGTTCGAAACGGAGCCCTCGCCCGCCGCGCGCTGGTCCGATGTGCCGAACACCACGCTCACGCCGCACTTCGGCGGCGGTTCGCGTGAATCAATCATGGCGAGCGCGCAACTGGTGTTGGAGAATCTGCGCCGCCATCACGCGGGCGAGCCGTTGGCCACCCGCGTGAACTGAGGTCTACGGCAACAACGGGCTCCACGCGGGATCGCTGCCGTCCGCAGGCGTCGTCACCTGACGCAGGTTCTGGCCCGTCAGATCTACGCTCCAGAGCTTCGGGCCCGCGCCCGGACGCGCCTCGCGGAAGAACATGATCACGCGGCCGTTCGGCGACCATGTCGGTCCTTCGTCGAGATAGGACTCCGACAGCATGCGCTCGCCCGTGCCGTCGGGGCGCATCACGCCGATGCCGAAGCGTCCGCCTACCTGTTTGGTGAAGGCGATGAGATCACCGCGCGGCGACCACACGGGCGTCGTATAGCTGCCGTCGCCCGTAGAAATTCGCTGCACGTTCGAGCCGTCGGCGCCCATGGTGTAGAGCTGGCGCGAGCCGCCGCGATCGGAGTTGAAGACGATCTGGTCCCCTTCCTTCGAGAACGACGGCGAGGTGTCGATGGAGGGATTGTTCGTCAGCCGCACGGTCGCGCGTGAGCGCAGGTCCATGCGGTAGATTTCGGAGTTGCCGCTGAGATCAAGCGTCATCACCACGGAATCGCCACGCGGCGAGAAGCGTGGCGCGTAGCTCATGCCATTGAAGTCACCCAGCACTTCGCGACGACCCGTCTCGATGTTGTAGAGAAACACCTTCGGGCGGCCCGTCTCGAAGGACATGAAGGTGATCTGCTGGGCCGTCGGCGAGAAGCGCGGCGTGATGACCTGCGCGGTGCCCGTCGGCAGGATGGACGGGTTGGCGCCGTCCTGGTCCATGATCATCAGCTGCTTCACGCGCCGCGCGCCCCGCGGGCCGCTCTCGGACACGAACACGACACGCGTATCGAAATAGCCGTCCTCGCCGGTGAGGCGCTTGTAGACCGCGTCGGAGATCTTGTGCGCGATGCGCCGCCAGTTCTCCGGCGTCGTGGCGTAAAAACTCGCCAGCGCCTCGCTCTCGCCGAACACGTCCCAGAGACGGAATTCAATGCGCAGACGCCCGTCCGGCATCAGCGTCGACTGGCCGATCACCAGCGCCTGCGACTGCGTCACCTTCCAGTCCGCAAAGCGCGGCTGCGTATTCACGTCCGGCACCTGTTCAAGATAGGCGGCGGGATCGACGATGCGAAAGAGGCTGGAGCGCGTGAGGTTGGCGCGGATGACCTCCGCCACCTGCTTGCCGACGCCCACTTCCTGCGCCTGCGTGCCGATGAAATCGGGCACCGCCACAGGCATCGGGTTCAGGTGACCGCGCGTGATGTCGATCTCGATCTCCGCCCTGGCCAGCGAGGGCGCCGCGAGCAATGCGCCGAGGCACATCATGATCACTTTCAAAAACTTCATCTCGCGCTCCGGTCGGTCTTGTTCTTGGCGGCACGGCATACCGCGTCAATCTCGAAGGTAGAAGTTCATCGTGAATGTGGCGCGATTGGTTCGCGCCGAGTCCACTGGCAATGGCTCAGCGGAGAGAATCGCCCGCAGAGATCGTTCAACCCCGACCTTCATGTAGGGATCGGACATTGGCAGGCTCGTTCTCATGACCTGCGGGGCTCTTGCCAGGGTTCCGTTCGCGTTGATCTGAATCCTGATCGTTACCCAATAACGCTCTGGGTTCGGAAAGTCGGAGAAATTCTGCCACCTGCGGTCAATCGCGGCGGCGATCGCGTCCGGTTCGGACGCCGTGAGTTCGCTTCCCGCGCCTATGCGCTCCCGTGGGCGCGGCCCGGTCGGCGCGTTGGGATTGCTGCTGTCGTCGTCGCCCTTCTTCTTGGAGCGGTCGATCAGGCGCTGGTACTCCTCAAGACTCGTCGGGCGACGATCTTGTTCCTTCTGCTTCATCTTCTGGCGCGGATCGGGGATCGCTTCGGGCGCCTCCGGCGCGGGCGGAGCAACCGACTGCGGCGCGCCCTCCGCGGCGACATCCTCATCCACGGGCGCTTCGGGCGGCGGCGGCGCTATGGCGGAGACGTTGGTGACACTCGAAATCGTGTCGATGATGTCGACTGGCACGACTGCGCTCGCCGGCGGCAGATCCTCTTCCCCGCGCGGCCAAGCAATCATCGTCACCGCGGCGATGAGGATGTGGACGCCGATGGAGCCGAACCAGCCGAGGCGCATCCGCTCAGCCCTTCTTGCGCGCTTGCGCGTCGAGGGTGTCGGTGACCAGGCCGATGTTGCGGTAACCGGCGGAGCTGATCTTGGCCATCACGCGCGCGACGACGCCATAGCTGGCGGCCTCGTCCGCGCGGATGAAGATGCGGCTCTTGTAACCTTCCGTCGCCAGCGCCTTGAGCCGTTCGATGACCTTGTCCTCAGCCACCTCGGTTTCCTGCAGGAACACCGTGCCATCGCGGCGGATGGAGATCGTGAGCGGCGCCTCGTCGGCGGTGAGCTGTTTGGCCTCGGTCTTCGGCAGATCCAGCGGCACGCCGACCGTGAGCAATGGCGCTGTGACCATGAACACGATCAGCAACACAAGCATCACGTCCACGAATGGCGTGACGTTGATTTCCGCGATGCGCCCGGCGCGGCGGCGTCCGCGACTTCGTCTTCCGCCGCCGGCGAGATTGGCCGCCATCAGACGCGCTCGCCGGCGCGGCGCGAGAAGCGCGCGGCCACTTCGTCGGAGAAACTCTCGAGCCTGTCGCCGAGGCGATCAAGGTCGCCCGCAAACTTGTTGTAGAAGATGACCGCCGGGATCGCCGCCGCGAGGCCGAGCGCGGTCGCGATGAGCGCCTCGGCGATGCCCGGCGCCACGACCGCGAGGTTGGTCTGCTGGTTGGTGGCGATCGACGTGAAGCTGTTCATGATGCCCCACACAGTGCCGAAGAGGCCGATGAACGGCGTGGCGGCGGCGATGGTGGCGAGCACGCTCAGACCCTTGCCCGCGCGCGCCAGTTCCCGCTGGATCGCCGCGCCCATCAGGCGGTCGGCGCGCTCCTGTGTCATCTGCACGTGGGCGGGGGTGGCCAGCGTGTGATCGGCGTCGCGCCATTCCCGTGCGCCGGCGGCGAAGACCCGCGCCATGGCGGCGCCCGCCTTGTCGCTGCCCCGGTCATCCATCTGGTCGATGGCGCGTCCGGACCAGAAATCCTTCTCGAACTCCCTGGAACGGCTGTCGAGGTCCCCGAAGAGGCCCCATTTGTCGATCGCCACGGACCACGACCACACGGAGGCGAAGGCCAGCATGCCCATGATGACCTGCACGACCGGGTCCGCATGGAGGATCAGGCTGACGATGGAAAGACTCTGGCCGACCGGTTCCATGCATGCTCCCGCAGTGTGGCGACGGTTCTCCGCCGCCCATTCCTCGCCGCGGGACCACTCGATCCCCCGGCCCATCGCCTCTGGAGGCGCCTTACGCCCGAATACTTTGACGAAATGTGGACTCTCAAGGCTCCAGAAACGGTTGAAGCCGCTGCAAGAGCAGGACCGGCGGCTTCCGGGGTCGCCCTGTGAGGGAGATGCAACAGGCCTCGACCGCCGCCGTGGCGATCACGTCCTGTCCCCGGCGGATGGCCTGTGAGATGAAGATCCGGGGGCCTTTAACCCTGTCGTAGGTGGATTCGACCGTCAGGGCGTCGTCGATCCGGGCCGGTTTCACGAAGTCGAGCGTGATCCGGTTCACCGCGAAGGCCGTGGGGGCCTCCCCCTCCAACAGCTCCGTATGGGACACCCCGGCCAGCCGCAGATAGTCCGACCGTCCCCGCTCAAAATAGCGCAGGTAGTTGGCGTGGTAGACCACGCCCGAAAAGTCCGTGTCCTCGTAATAGATGCGGATTGGGAGGATGTGGGTCCGGCCGTCGAACCGGCCCGCGGTGGGTTCGTCCCGGTTCATCTGGCGCCTCCCTCGCCGGCTTCGGCCTCCACCGCCTCGACCTCGTCGTCGTTGGCGCTGCGCATCGCGGCCATGTCCGTCCGCATGAGATCCTCAAACATGGCGGTCCTGTCACGGACCACCTTCTGGTAGGCGGCGAAATCTCCGCTCCACAGACCCGCCATTTCGCCCAGGAGCTTTTCGTCGTAGCGGCGGAAGAGCTCCCCGGCGCGCTCGGACTGATAGGCGCCGAAACCGAGCATGGCGAGCGTCTTCACGCCAAGACGGACGCTCGACTCGAACGTCTCGCGTTCGAGGGCGTCGACCTCCTTGGCCATCAGCTCATAGGCATGGCGACGGTCGTAGGCGCGGGCGACGATCTTGAGGTGCGGGAAGTGACGCCGGACCGTATCGACGATCTCCAGCGCCTTGGCCTTGTCGTCGATGGCGACGACGATCGCCTGCGCATCCTCTGCGCCTGCGGCGCGCAACAGATCGATGCGCGATGCATCGCCATAGTTCACCTTGCGGCCAAACCCGCGCAGCGCGTCCACCTGATCGGCGTCGTGCTCAAGCACGCTGGTGCGATAGCCGTTGGCGTCGAGCAGACGTCCCACGGTCTGCCCCACCCGGCCATAGCCTGCGATGATGGCGTGCGGCTTGTTGGATTCGATCGCTTCCTCCAGTCGAACGGCGATGGGCGATACCAGCTGTCCCGCGATGCGCTCGGCGGCGATGAACAGCAGCGGCGTCGCCGCCATCGAGAGAGCGACCACGACGGTGAGCGGGTCGACGATGCTCGCCGGCAAGACGCCCTCTCCCTGCGCGAACGCAAACAGGACGAACGCAAACTCCCCGCCCTGGGCGAGCATGAGCGCCACCGTCACGGAATCCGCTTTCCCCTGTCCGAACAGGCGCTGGATGCCGAACAGTACTGCCGCCTTCACGGCGATGAGCAATGCCGCAAGGCCAAGTATGAGCATGGGCTGCGCCAACAGCAGTGCGAAATCGATGCTCGCCCCCACCGACACGAAGAACAGGCCAAGCAGGAGCCCGCGGAACGGCTCGATGTCGCTTTCGATCTCATGCCGGAATTCGCTGTCAGCCAGCACCACGCCGGCAATGAAGGCGCCGAGCGCCGGCGACAGGGACACCGACTCCATCAGCAGCGTCGTTCCGACAACGATGACCAGCGCCATGGCGGTGAACAGTTCCTGCATCCGCGTGCGCGCGATGATGCGGAAGATGGGCCGCATGATGAACCGTCCGGCGAGAACCACCGCCGCAATAGCCGCCAGCGTCGCAAGAACGCGCAACCAGTTCGGCGCGTCAGCTAACAGTCCGCCTTCGACGCGCCCGATCGTTTCGCTCGGCGCAAAGGTCGCTAGCAATGGAAACAGCGCCAGCATTGGAATGACGGCGATGTCCTGAAACAGAAGCACCGCGAAGGTGGTCCGCCCCGAGTCCGTCTCCGTTAGCGCCCTCTCGCGCATCGACTGCATGACGATGGCCGTTGAGGAGAGCGCGAGAATCAACCCGATCGCAAACGCCACGCGCCAGTCCAGACCAAACGCGAGCGAGACGCCGCAGATCGCAAGTCCCGTCAGCACCACCTGCGCGCCGCCGACGCCGATAATCGACGTGCGCATGCGCCACAGCAGTGCCGGCTGCAACTCAAGCCCGATCAGGAACAGCATGATGACGACGCCGAACTCTGCAGCGTGCATTGCGCCTTCCGGATCGCCGAACAGTTTCAGACCGAACGGCCCGATGATCGCGCCCGCCACGATGTAGCCGAGCACGGACCCAAGCCCGAGGCGCTTTGCGACAGGCACCATGACAATTGCCGCGACGAGAAAAACGAACGCCTGCAGCAGGAATTCCGGATTCATGAGCGCCCTCGACCGCCCCTGACGGCGGAGTCCGATAGCTAGGGACTCATACCCCCAGCGTAAACCTCGCGCGCCGAGAGAACCGCCCTTCCCCAGGCGATCCGCGCACGCTATCACACCCCCCGCGACGGTCTTCCGCAAGGAAGCGCAAAAGGGAACGCGGTGCGGGATGTCACGTCCCAAGTCCGCGGCTGTGCCCGCAACTGTCAGCGGCGAGCGATCTGCCAACCAGCCACTGGGAATCTCCCGGGAAGGCGGCGGAGAGCAAAGACCCGCGAGCCAGGAGACCTGCCGTCGCAGTCGCTCACGCCCGGACCGGGTTCAGTCCAGGGCAAGCGGGTAACTCCCGTCGATGCGGCGCTCGAGGGCCGGCCCGGCCGTGCGGATGGTCCGCGCGCGTCGCAAGCGTCTTCGGCGTGTAAGCGCGGGCCGCGCAGCGCCGATGGGAGCTGAACGCATGTCTCGTAATTCTGCGCTTATTCTTGTCGGCGCCTGCCTCGCGGCGCACGCCGCCTTCGCAGCGCCGGCCTTCGCCGACGACGCGGGCGAAATCGTCGTCACCGCCACGCGCACGCCCACGGAGGTCGAACGCCTTCCCGCCCGCATCCAGGTGATCGACCGCGCAGAGATCGAAGCCAAGTCTCTGCTCACGCTCGCGGACGCATTGCGCCAGACGCCCGGCGTCACCGTCGTGTCCACCGGACAGCAGGGCGCACAGACATCCGTGTTCCTGCGTGGCGCCAACTCCAAGCACACGCTCGCGCTGTTTGACGGAATCCGCCTCAACGATCCCACCGCGCCCAACGGCCAGTACGATTTCGGCCAGGACATGCTCGGCGATCTCGAGCGGGTCGAAGTGCTGCGTGGCGCCGCATCCTCGATCTATGGGTCCGACGCCATTGGAGGCGTGGTGAACCTCATCCCTCGGCGCGGCGCCGACAAGACGTTCGCGCCCTACATCGATGTTTCGGCGGGATCGTTCAACGCGTTCCACGGCATGCTGGGCGCAGCCGGAAGCGCCGGCGCGCTGGACTACGGCGTCACCGCCGACGTTTTCAGAACCGATGGTTTCGACCAGACGCCGTCGCGATTCGCGACACACACCGGCGACCGGGACGGATCGGACATCCACACCTTCAGCGGTGTGGCGGCTTACGCGGTTACGGACGCGCTGACAGTGGACGTTCTGGCGCGCCATCGCTCCGCGCGCGCTGATTTCGACACCTTCTCCGGAGGCCCCTTCTTCAGCTTGCGTGCGGACGATCCCGATCTCCGCATTGACCGCGACGACTACACCGTCTGGCGCGTCGCCGCTTCGCTTGTCGACGGCGCCTTCACCACGCGCCTTTCCGGCGGACAGGTGACGAACAGGCGGGAAGAGCATGACGATGGCGCCGTGACGACCAAAGTCGAGGGCGTGCGCGCATTCATCGACCTCACCTCCACAGTAACCCGCAATCGGCTCGCCATCTTCACCGATGCGACGCTCACGCTCGGCGCGCAGTATTCGAGCGAACGCACGGACAATGCCTCCACGATCTTCACCAATGCGCTTTCGGCGAACGAGGACAGTCGCGCGGTGTTTGCAATCGGGCGCGGGCGCGTTGGCGCGGGCACGGATCTGGCCCTCTCCGCGCGTTGGGACGACAACGAGAACTTCGGCGGCCAGACGACCTGGACCGCGGGCGCAAGCCAGGATTTCAAACCCTTCGGCGCGCCGCTGCGGCTCTATGCGTCCCACGGCGTGTCCTACAAGGCGCCGACGCTATCGGAGCGGTTCGGCACGAACTTCTTCAACATCGGCAATCCGGGCCTCGCGCCCGAAGAAGGAACGTCGAGCGAGGTCGGCTTCGACTACACGCCCTCGGCGGCCCTGGCGCTGGGCGCGACCTACTTCAGCACCGAGATCGAAAACCTCATCGAGTATGATTTTGGCAGCCTGCGGAACATCAACATCGGCCGCGCGGAGATCGACGGATTCGAGAGCTATGTCCGCGGCGCGCTGGGGGATTGGGCGTCGCTGCGGGCGAGCTACGTCTTCACGGATGCGCGCCAGGCTTCCGCCGCCGGATCGCCGCGGCTGGCGCGTCGCGCGCCGCACGTCTGGTCTCTCGACGGGGCGTTCCGGGTGACAGAAAAGCTGAAGCTCAACGCCGGCTGGACGTGGACGTCATCGCGCATCGATGTGTTGTACGATGATGCAGGAGAGTTCGCGTCGGGCGCCGGTCGCACGCCCGGCTTCGACTACGGAACACTCGCGATGACTTACGACGTCAGCGACACGGTTTCGCTTTACGCAGCCGCGAACAACGTGAGCGACGCGGTCTACGAGAACCCGAACGCATTCCGCGGCGCACCGCGCAACGTCACCGTCGGGGTGCGCCGCCGGTTCTGAGCGAGACTTAAGCCGCCCCGCCAGCTTCCAGCACGTCTTCGTACGTCCGCAGGCCGCTGCGCGGGGCGCTGACGAGCACAGCCATGTTGCCGGGCGCGTGCTGGTTATCGAGCATCTTCTCGTGGGCGTCGGGGATCTTCGCCCACGGGAAGACCTCCGACATTGCCGGATCGATGCGGCGGTCGATGACGAGCTGGTTGGCCTGCGACGCGTGATAGAGGTGGGCGAAGTGCGACCCCTGCACGCGCTTCTGGTGCATCCACAGATAGCGCGCGTCCATCGTGAGATTGTAGCCAGTGGTGCCGGCGCAGATGACGACCATGCCGCCGCGCTTCACGACGCGCACCGAAACCGGGAAGGTCGATTCGCCAGGGTGTTCGAAGACAATGTCCGGGTCCTTGCCGCCGGTGACGGCGCGCAGCGCCTTTCCGAACTTGCCGACCTCTTTCATGTATTCCGCGAAACCCTCGCCATTCACCTTCGGCAGCTGGCCCCAGCAGTTGAAATCCTTGCGGTTGATGACCGCCTTCGCGCCCATCGAGAGCACGTAGTCGATCTTCGATTCATCGCTGACGACGCCGATCGCGTGCGCGCCGCTGACGGCGCACAGCTGAGTCGCGAACACGCCGAGGCCGCCCGAGGCGCCCCACACCAGCACGTTCTGGCCGGGGCGCAGCACGTTCGGCCGCCAGCCGAACAGCATCCGGTACGCGGTGGCGAGCGTCAGCGTGTAGCAGGCGCTTTCTTCCCACGTGAGATGCTGCGGACGCGGCATCATCTGGCGCGCCTGCACCTTGCAGAATTGCGCGAAGGAGCCGTCCGTCGTCTCGTAGCCCCAGATGCGCTGGCTCGGCGAGAACATCGGATCGCCGCCGTTGCACTCCTCGTCGTCGCCGTCGTCCTGGTTGCAGTGGATGACGACCTCGT
>CAZGYQ010000066.1:0-20120 GCA_964530695.1 uncultured Caulobacteraceae bacterium | reverse complement strand
TCGAGCTGCTCTCGCTGCGCAAGGGCACGACGCTCACCAAGGAGATGTTCCTCAACCATCTCTACGGCGGCATGGACGAGCCGGAACTGAAGATCATCGACGTCTTCATCTGCAAGCTGCGCAAGAAGCTCGCGGCGGCCACGGGCGGCGAACACAACATCGAGACGGTCTGGGGCCGCGGCTATGTGCTGCGCGATCCCCAGGATATGGGCGCCGTCGCCGCCGCCTGACGGCGCGAAACGCCTCCGCTCCCGCAGAATTCCTGGAAGCCTCGCGACAGTCGATCAGATGTCGCGGGGCTTTCTTGCGTCCAGGATGTCGCCGATGGAATCAGAATTCGTGGTCAGCGGCTATGACCTTTTTCAGCAGCCTGCTAGCGGAAACCGCCGCGGATCGCGCCGTCGCTGGGCATTGCGGCCGCGGCCGTGACGATCACGGTTCCCCGCGGCGCGCCACGCAGTTCGGCCTCCCGCTGGCGCGCAACCCTGAGCGCATCGATCCGGTCACGCTCGGCCCGGAACGTTTCAAGCTCGGCGGCGGTCAGGTTGCGCCCCGTCGGCACCTTCAGGCGCATCGGATTGATCTGCTGGCCGCGCAGCAGCACTTCGTAGTGAAGGTGCGGCCCCGTTGAGCGGCCCGTCGAGCCGACGTAGCCGATGATCTGCTGCTGGCGCACCTGCACGCCGGGGCGCACGCCGCGCCCGTAGCGCGACATGTGGGCGTAGGCCGTTTCGTAGCCGTCGGTATGACGGATCCGCACATAGTTGCCGTACCCGCCATTATAGCCCGCCTTCACGACCACCCCGTCGCCCGCGGCCATGATCGGGGTGCCGGCGCCGGCGGCGAAATCGGTGCCCTTGTGCAGGGCCGAGTAGCCGAGGATCGGATGGCGGCGGAAACCAAAGCCCGAGGAAAGCCGCGCGCCGTTGATGGGCGTCTTCATCAGGAATTTGCGAGCGTTCTTGCCGCTGGCGTCATACCAGTCGGCGCCCGCCTCGCCTGGCCGCCGGAAGCGGTAGTAGCTTTTCGTCTCGCCGCGCGCGTCAAGCGCCACAAACATCAGGTCGCCCGTCTTCACGGTGCGGCCCTCGTCGTCGTGGAAGCGCTCGAACACAAGTTCGACGGCGTCGCCCGGATGGATGTCGCGCTGGAAGTCGACATCGTAGGCGAAAATGTCCGCAAGCTGGCGCACTTCCCTGTCGGTTGCCCCGCCGGCGATCGCGCTGTCGTACAGGGACTTCTCGACCCGCGCGGAAATGCGCGTGACCTCGAACGTCAGCGGCATCAGCACTTCGCGCGCGCGGAACGCGCCATCGAACGTGCGGTTGACGGTGATCGCCGCGCCCGGCTCCGACCGGAACGCCAGACCCGTCAGTCGCGCTTCCGCGCCGTTGCTCTCGAAATAGACGTCGATCGCCTGTCCGGGGCGCAACCGGCGCGCATCGAAGATCTTGCTGACCCCGGCGAGCACCGCCTCGACATCGCCTGGATCGGCGCCGGCGCGGCGCATCACGGACGCCAGCGTCTCCCCGCGCGCGACCTCGATCTCGCGATCCTCGCGCAGCCCCGTATCGCCGGTGAAGGCGTCATGCTCGGCGCGGATGGACGCCGCCTCGGCCTCGGCCAGCAGACGCGCACGCTGCTCGGGGCTGATGCTGCCGGGAAATCCGCCGATCGCCCACAGGCCCACGGCCGCCGCCGCGACGGCGAGCGCCGGCCAGCGCAATCCACGCGGCCACGATCCCAGGACCATGGGTCCGGCACCGGCGATCATGCTGAAAACGTGTGTGGCAAGGTAGAAGGTTTCCAGAGGTAGAGCGACCGTACCATCGCATCATCGGCCAGATTACTTAAAAAGCGTCATGATCCGGTCCGTCGTTTCATCTATGACGGCGCCAGAGCAAGAAGCGCTTCTTAAGCACTTGGGGCAGTAATACCCTGATAACCATGCCTTTAGCCCGCACGCCAATAACGGTCAAATCGGGGAGCCCCCGATGAAGGAGCCCACCCGGCCCGCCGGGCCGCAGACCGTTCGGCGGCTTCGCCTGGTCTTCGGCATCGCGGGCTTCGGCCTGGCGGCCATCATCGGCGCGGGGTGGCTGTACCGCATCCCCATCGCCGACTCCGCCGCGCGCTCGACCTTGGCGGACATGGGGCTGGACGCCGATTTCGAGATCACGCGGCTCGATCTGGGCAGGATCGGCCTACGGCAGGTGCGCGTCGGGCCGGACAACAGCCCGGACCTTGTCGCGGCGAGCGCGGACATGCTCCTGGGCTGGGGACTTTCGGGTCCGAAACTCGCCGCGATCCGGGTCATCGAACCGGCGGTGCGTCTTTCGCTCACGGATCGCGGACTGTCCGCCGGATCGCTGGACAGGCTCCGGCGCGCGCCCTCCGGCGGCATGGGCGAGCTGCCCGACATCGGCATCGAGATCATCGAAGGCCGCGCGCTGATCGGCACGCCCTACGGCGTGATACCGGCGACATTTTCCAGCAACGGCCGCCTGACGCAGGATTTCGCGGCCGCCGCCGACATCGCGCCCACGACCATCGGAGACGGCGCGCGCCGGCTTGAGGGGCTGCGGCTGAAAGTGCGTGCGCGCACGGAAGGCGGCGCCCTGTTCGTCGATGCGCACGGCGATCTGACGCGGCTGCTCGACGCCGATCGCGGGGCGCAAGGGGCGTCGGTCACCGTCGCCGCCGCCATTCCCCGCAAGCTCGCCGCCGCCGCCGCCTCGCTTGAGGCGTCGTCGGCGCAGTTGACCGTGAACGGACACGCGGCGCGAACGGTGAACCTGACCGCCGACGTTAGTCCGGGGCCAGGCGACCGTTTCCGCACCCAGGGCGCGCTGACCGCCGGCGCGATCGACGGCCCCGTGGCGACCGCCCGGGAGCTGCGCGTCACCCTTACGGGGAACGGCGACCTCTCGCAGGCGACCGGCGAATGGACCGCGCGCGCCGACACGTTTGACCTCGCCAGCCTGCACACGATCGATCCGGCCGGCGCCGGTCGATACAGTTTCGAGGGTCGTTCCCGCGAGGGCGCGACCATCGCCGGGAGCGGCTCCATCACTTTGCCCGGTGCGGCGCTCGACGCGGCGGGAAGGCGCGCGCTCCTCGATCACGTGCCGACGCTGGCCGGCTCGCCGCTTGGTCGGCTGTTTTCGGACGGCCAGGGGGCGATCGACCGCGCGCTCACGCGCTTTTCCACGGCGGCGAACTTCCAGCTGGACTGGCGCGCCGGCGCCGGGCGCATCTCCTTCCCCGAGCCGGTCGTCATCGCGGCAGCAAGCGGCGGCGTGCTCACGGCGACCCCTGCCGAAGGCGGTCGCCCGATGTTGATGCTGCTGGCTCCATCCGGCGATATCGAAGGCGGCGCGCGGCTGACGATGGAGGGCGGCGGCCTGCCGCCCGCGACGCTTGCGCTGACGCGCTTTACAGGGGCGGGCGCGACCTTCGCGGCCGAAGGCGCCGTTCGCATCGCCGACTGGCGCGCGGCAGGCGGGCGTCTGGATCTCGCACCGACCCGGTTCACTCTCCACAGCGCGGATGGGAAAGGCGTCTTCTCGATGGACGGCGGGGTCGCCATCGACGGCGCAACGGACGCGATACGGTTGCGCGACTTGCGCGCGCCGCTGAAACTCGACGCGTCGTGGGGCGGCGGCTACCGCGTCGTGCTGCGCGACGGCTGCGCGCCCGTCGAGATGGGCGCGATCACCTTGCCCGGACACGTGCTCGACGGTCGGCGTATTTCGCTGTGTCCGGACGCGGGCGGCGTGCTCATGGGCGAAGACGCAGCGGGCCGCATGTTCGGCGGGTTCACCATCGACGGCGCCGCGTTCGCCGGCCGCACCGATGACGCCGCGCGCAAGCCCGTCGCCTTCGCCGCGCGCCGCATCGAAGGCCGGTTCACCGGACCCAGGACGGCGTCTCATCTCGAGATCAGCGCCGCCGCGCCAGCCTACGCCGTGGATTACGCGCCCGACCGACGCATCCGCTTCGCCGGCGCCCTGCTCACCGCGCGCACGGAACGCGGCGGACGCATCGGCGGAACGTTCACCGGCGGCGTATTCGATGATCCGGCCGTGCCCGCGAATGTCGCCGAGATCGCCGCGCGCTGGACATCCGGTCCCGAGCGCGGGCGCAACATCGTGCGTCTGACCGACGGCGTCGCGACCGTGACCGACAGGAAGCCCGCCGACACCGACGACACGGCGCTGTGGACGCCGCGCTTCAACACATTGCGGCTGGTGGATTTCGACGCTTCGCTCGCCGGCGCGGTGATCGAAGCGACGGGCGGCATCGACCTGATCGACACCAGCGCGCCGCCCGGCCGGCAGAAAGCACCGCGCCGCCTCGCGGCCGTCCAGGCGCATCATGACCTGAAAACCGGCGACGGAACCGCGGACGTCGTCAATCCGGCGCTGGTCTTCGATCGAAACCTCGATCTCTACGAAATCACCGAACTCGCGCGCGGCGTCGTCGACGACATGCGGGGACCGGTGGGCGTGAACCTGCGGGCGGCGTGGAACAGCGACGGTTTCCGCACCGGCGGTCACGTCACGCTCGCGGACGTCAACCTCAACGCCGCAAGTCTCGGCCCGGTAACCGGATTGTCCGGCGACATCGCCTTCGACGATCTCGCGCTCATGACCACCCCGCCCGGCCAGACGCTGACCATCAAGCGGCTCAATCCCGGCGTCATCGTCGACAACGGCGTGATCACGTTCCAGATGCTCGCGCACGACCGCGTGCGGATGGAATCGGCGTCCTGGCCGTTCGCGGGCGGCGTGCTCTCGGTCGACCCGCAGATCGTGCAGATCGGCGACGACGAGTTCCGCATGACGCTGTCGCTGAACGACGTGGACGTGGCGCGGCTGCTCAGGCAACTCGACCTGAAGGATCTCACCGCGACCGGCACGGTGGAAGGCTCCTTTCCGCTCATCTTCAGCCGAGACGGCGGCGCCATCGACGGCATCGGCGTGCTGCGCGCGGCTCCGGGGGGGGGCACGATCAACTATACCGGCAGCGCGGGCGGCGGACTTGTCGGGGCGCCGCAGATCGCGTTCGAGGCGCTGCGCAGTTTCGCCTACGACGACCTGACGCTCGAACTCTCCGGCCAACTCGACGGCGAACTGGTGAGCGCCATCCGCTTCACCGGCGTCAACCGCGAGCCCGTGGACGTCACCACCGGCGCGGTCGCCGCGCCGATCCCCGGATTGGGGCGCGTCCGGGCCACGGGTCTGCCGTTCCGCTTCACCGTTTCCGTTCGGGCGCCGTTCAGGCGGCTGATGCAAACCTCCGAAGGCATCCAGGACGCCCGCCCGCTCGTGGACGAGGCGATCCGCAACGGGACCGTTGACCCCGCCCCTCATCCGCCCAATTAAGGGCGGAGCGCCGGGCCGGAGACGACGCCCCGGGAACACGAGGAGCGAACGGATGGGACGCAAGGAAGCGACCGCGCTGGCGGCGATCACGGCCCTGGTCGCCTGTACGCCGACGGTCCGGGTGGAGGTTCCAGACAAGCCGATCGAGATCAATCTCAACGTCAACATCCGTCAGGAAGTCGTCGTGAAGCTCGAACGCGACGTGCAGGAAACCCTGCGTCAGAACCAGGACATCTTCTGATGCGCTCCCACTTGGAAGGATTTCGCGAGATGACACCGCGCCTGTTCATCGTCGCCGCCTGCGCCGCAATTGCGCTGGTCGCCGTCGCCGGCCCCGCCGCCGCCATCGAGGACCCGATCCTCAACGCCGCGATCAACGAGAACAAGATCGGCGAGACCGCCGACGGCTACCTCGCCACGGTGGATGGCGCGACGGTCGCGGCTGACGCGCGCGCGCGGATGGACCAGCTCAACCTGCGCCGCCGCGCGACCTATACTGATCGCGCACAGCAGAACAGCGTGAGCGTCGAGGAGTACGCGCGCTCGTTCGCGTGCACGCTGCTGCCGAAGAACACGCCAGTCGGCGCCTCGTACCGCGATCAGGGCGGCAGCTGGCGGCGCAACGCCGGGTCCGTCTCCCTGCCGACGTACTGTCCCCCCGCCCAGTGAAGACGGCCGCGCTCATCGCGGTCCTCGGCGCCATCCTGGTCGCCGCCGCCATCGCCATCGTGATGGCCTGGCGCAGCGCCCATGTGGATATCGGCATTTTCGGCTGGGTCGTGATCGGCATCGGCGCGGTGCTGGCGGTCGTGCTCGGCGGCGGTCTGATGGCGCTGTCCTTCTACAGCTCGCGCCGGGGCTTCGATGACCGTGTCGACGGACGCGATGGAGAGGCTTGAGAACAAGTCTGCGCTGAGACGAATCGGCCCAGCGCGCGCCGAATCGGGTAAGTCTCTCCTTTCGTCGCTTGAGGTTTCCCGATGATCGAAGGTCCGCGCCTGGCTGCGCTTGTCGCATCGCGTGTCTGCCACGACATGGCCGAGCCCATGAACGCGCTGATCCAGGGCCTCGACATGCTCAAGGAGAACGACGCGGCCGGCAAGAACGCCGACGCCATTGCGCTCATGGAGCACGGCGTCGCGAAGGCATGGGCCAAGCTGGAGTTCTTCCGCTTCGCCTTTGCTGGCGGCGGCGCGGCCGGCGGCGACGGCGACGGGCGCCTCGATGAGGCGAAGGCGACGGCCGAGAAGCTCTATGGCGCGCTCAAGCCCGCGCTTGAGTGGCGCGCGCCGGCGATGATCCTGCCGCGGGCGTCGCTGAAGGTGTTCATGAACGCCCTGTTCATCGCCAACGAGTGTCTGCCCAAGGGCGGCGTGGTGGTGGTGGACGCCGAGCGCGTCGGGGAAGCCGCCGAGATACGCCTGACCTGCACCGGCCAGCGCGCAGGCGTGCGCCCGGCGACGCTGGCGGCGCTGAACGGCGATCTCCCCGAAGACGGCTATCCGGGCCCGGTGGTGCAGCCCCTCCTTACTGGCATTCTCGCGCGCCAGACCGGCGTCGAGATCGTATCGCAGACAGGCGAAGGGTCAGTCGACCTCGTGCTGCGTTCGCCTCAATTCCGGATGCTCTGACAGCGCGCGAATTCAACACCGCGTTAACCAACTTGCAAAGGCTGTTGCGCAAAGGTCGACCGGGTGGGATCGCGATTCGGCGCGCCCTGAGCGAGAATTCCATGAAGACCTGCCTCGTCGTCGACGACAGCCGCGTTATCCGCAAAGTCGCCCGCCGCATCCTGGAGGACCTTGCGTTCCATGTGGACGAGGCCGCCGACGGCATTGAAGCGCTGGCCGCGTGCCGCAAGGAAATGCCGGACGCGATCCTGCTCGACTGGAACATGCCGGTGATGACCGGGATCGATTTCTTGCGCCAGCTGCGTCGCGAACGCGGCGGAGATGCGCCGATCGTGGTGTTCTGCACCACGGAAAACGATGTCGAGCACATTTCAGAGGCCATCAAGGCCGGCGCCAACGAATACATCATGAAGCCCTTTGACGGCGACATCCTGCAATCCAAGTTCATCGACGCCGGAATCCTGGCGCAGGAGGCGGCATGAGCATGTTGCCGGAGGCGGACTTCAACTTCATCGCCCGTGAAGTAAAGGCGCGCTCGGGCCTCGTGCTTGACGTCGACCAGGCCTATCTCATCGAGACGCGCCTAGCGCCGATCGCCCGGCGCGAAAACCTCGGCAGCGTCAGCGAACTCTCGACGGCGGCGCGCCTGCGCCGTGACGAGCGCCTGACGTGGCAGATTTCCGACGCGCTGCTGACCAACGAAACAAGCTTCTTCCGCGACCGCGCGCCGTTCCACGCCCTCCGCGATCGCGTGATTCCGCAACTTCTTCGCGCCCGCGGACACGAGAAAATCCGCATCTGGTGCGCGGCGTCCTCCACGGGGCAGGAGCCGTTCTCCATCGCCATGATGATCGACGAGATGCGCGCCGAGGGGCGCGGCGGCGACATCGAGATCGTCGCCACGGACATCTCCGAACGCGTGCTCGAAAAGGCGCGCGCGGGACTTTATTCGCAGTTCGAAGTGCAGCGCGGCCTGCCGATCCGGATGCTGCTGCGTCACTTCGAAAAAGCCGGCGACCTCTGGCGCATCGCCGACCGCATCCGCGCGATGGTCCGTTTCCAGCGGTTCAACCTGCTCGACGACCTGCGCCCGCTCGGCAAGTTCGACATCATCGTGTGCCGCAACGTGCTGTCCTATTTCGACCCCGCGACGAAGCACGCGACGCTCGAGAAGGTCGCCGCGCAGATGAACGACGACGCCGTTCTGGTGCTCGGCGCTGACGAGACGACTTCCGGCGTCACGGACGCCTTCGCCGCGACGGCTCACGGCCGTGGTTTCCACGCCCGCCGGACGGGCGCGCTGCAGGCGGCGTAACCGGGCCCAGCCCTGCAAATCCGCGAATCGGGTTTGCATGCCGGCCCCGTCCCTTTAGGCAGAGCGGTCGCCGGTCCCGGGGCCGGTTCAGGGAGACCCCATGCTCAAATCGCTCAGCGCGCGCGTGCTCATTGCGCTTCTCCTCGGGCTCGGGTTTGGCGCATGGCTGCAGGCAAGCGGCTCGGCGCAAGTGATCGCGGCGGCGAATGTCGTGGAGGCGTTCGGCGCATTGTGGCTGAATGCGCTGCGGATGACGGTCGTGCCGCTCATCTTCGCGATCCTCGTGACGGGAATTGCTTCCGTGGCGGACGCCGCCGCCACGGGGCGCCTTGCGGTGCGCGCGCTCATTCTCTTCACGGTGCTGATCTTCGGCGCGGCGATCTATGCGACGGTCGCCGTGGAAGGCATGCTCGCGCTCTGGCCTGTCGACCGCGGCGCGGCAACGACATTCGTGGCCGGGGTCAGCGCGCCCGACCTCGCGAACCTGAAGCCGCCGGGCTTCGGCGACTGGATCAAGTCACTCGCGCCATCGAACGCCGTGAAGGCCGCCGCCGACGACGCCGTGCTGCCGCTCGTGGTGTTCGCGGTCTTCTTCGGATTCGCCGCGACGCGCCTTGAAGCGAAATTGCGCGATCCGCTGGTGACCTTCTTCCGCGCGGTGGGCGAAACGATGATCGTCATCGTGCACTGGGTGCTGCTGGCGGGACCTGTCGGCGTGTTTGCGCTGTCGCTCGGCGTGGGCTTGCGCGCCGGCTTCGGCGCGGCGGGCGTGTTGGCGCAGTACGTGACAATCGTCTCGCTGGTGACGATCGGAATCATCTTTGTCGCGTGGGTGCTCGCGGTCCTTGTGGCGCGCGTGCCGCTGGCGACGTTCGCGCGCGCGATGGCGCCGGTGACGGCGGTGGCCTTCTCCACGCAGTCCTCGCTCGCGTCCCTGCCCGCGATGCTCGAAAGCACGCGCGGCGTGCTCGGCATTCCGGCGCAGATCACCGATCTCGTGCTGCCGCTGGCGGTGGCGGTGTTCCGCTTCACGAGCCCCGTGGCCAATCTCGCCGTCGCCTACTTCATCACGCACCTCTACGGCATCGAACCTTCGGCGCCGCAGATGATCACCGCCATCGTCGTGTCCTTCGCGGTCAGCGTGGCTGCCGTCGGCCTGCCCGGACAGGTCTCGTTCATCGTCTCGATGGCGCCGATCTGCGTGGCGCTCGGCGCGCCGCTGGAAATTCTTGGCGTCCTCATCGCCGTGGAGGTCGTGCCGGACATCTTCCGCACCATCGGCAATGTCGCCGGCGACGTGATGGCCACGGCCCTGGTGAACCGGCAGTCAAGCGCGAAGGACGCTTTACCTGCGGCCTGATTGCGCCTGAGATGGCAACGGATCAAAGGGCCGCAGAGCCCGCGCCGGAGGACCGCCATGACCGATCTCGCCGACTCGATGCCGTTCGCGAAACTGATGGGTGTAGAAGTCACCGAGGCGTCGAAGGAGCGCGTGATCGGCAAGCTCGTCGTGCGGGATGATCTGTGCACCGCCGGCGGGATCATCCACGGCGGCGCGATCATGGCGTTCGCCGATGCGCTCGGCGCCATCGGCGGCTTCCTCAATCTCGAACCTGGCACGCGCACCACGACGCTCGAGAGCAAGACGAATTTTCTTGGCCCCGCCCCGGCCGGCATGACCATCACCGGCGAGACGACGCCGGTTCACGTCGGCAAGAAGACGTCCGTGTGGAGCACGCGGATCATCAATGACGCCGGCAAGCCCATCGCACTTGTGTTGCAGACGCAGATCACGGTCTGAAATGAAAAGCCCCGCTCCTTTCGAGAGCGGGGCTGATCAACCTACTTCTTTTCCGGCGCGGGCGGCGCAGTTGGGTTCGGCGTGGCCGATCCCAGCGGCGGCGCGTCGGCCTGCTCGGCCGTGGCGGCGCCGACCAGCGCCGGCAGACGCGCCGCCACCGGCTTCGGCGTTCCGGCGAAGTGTTCGTTCACGATCAGCCAGTTTCCGTCGGGCTGCTTCTGCAGGACCTGCGTAACGCGGACGACCTGCCACGTCGCACGATTGTTCTTCTTGAAGTCGAGCGTGACGATCGACGTCGCGACGATGGTGTCGGCGTCGAGCACCTGCACTTCCTGCGCGTTGGGGACGACCGTCGCCTGCAGTTTGGTGAACTCCGTCGCGTCGGCCAGCACGGTGGCGCCCGTCTTGATCACGTCGTTCGTGGACGTCGACAGCATGACCGCATCGGTCGAGTAGAGCGCCGCGATCTGGACGGGATCGCCCGAAGCATAAGCCGTGCCCAACTTCGCCAGGATCGCGGCGGCTTCTTCCGCCGTCGGCGGCGCCGGCGCGGCGGGCGCTTCCGCGACAGGCGTTTCGGCCTTCTGCGACAGGCCGATCTTGTCGCACGCCGTGAGCGCGAGCAGCGCGGACGCCGCGAGCAGCAGTTTCATCTTCATGACCTTGTTCCCTCCTGACAGTAGCGCCCTCCCATGGACGCCGATCCTCAGCAATTTGCGCTTCTAGCGATTTCGCGCGTCGGTTTTGCGTCCCTGTCGCGCTATCGCTCGACGCAGACCGCGATGCCCATGCCGCCGCCGATGCACAGCGTGGCGAGGCCCTTCTTGGCGTCGCGGCGCTTCAGTTCATAGAGCAGCGTGGTGAGAATGCGCGCGCCCGAGGCGCCGATGGGGTGGCCGATGGCGATGGCGCCGCCGTTCACGTTCACGATCTCCGGATCCCAGCCCATGTCCTTGGTGACGGCCAGCGCCTGCGCGGCGAAGGCTTCGTTTGACTCGACGAGATCGAGATCCTTCACCTTCCACTTGGCCTTTTCCAGCGCACGCTTGGAGGCCGGGATCGGCCCCGAGCCCATCAGCGCCGGATCGACGCCGCACGACGCCCACGACGCGATGCGCGCGAGCGGCGTGATGCCCCGCCGCTCGGCTTCCTTCTCGGTCATCAGCACCAGCGCCGCCGCGCCATCGTTGATGCCCGAGGCATTCGCCGCCGTGACGGTGCCGTCCTTCTTGAACGCCGGCTTCAGCTTCGCGGACGCGTCGTATGTCGCGTCGTGGCGGATGTATTCGTCGCGGTCGACGGTCACGTCGCCCTTGCGGGTCGAGTAGGTGACGCGCGCGATCTCGTCGACGAACTTGCCGGCCTTCTGCGCCGCCGAGGCCTTCGCCTGCGAGTTGGTCGCGAACTCGTCCTGCGCCTCGCGGGTGATCTGCCACTTCTCGGCGACGTTCTCGGCGGTGACGCCCATGTGGTAGCCGTAGAAGACGTCCGTGAGGCCGTCACGGATCATCGTGTCGGCGAATTCGAGCGGGCCCATCTTCGTGCCGGCGCGCAGGTACTGGCAATGCGGCGAGAGCGTCATGTTCTCCTGTCCACCCGCCACGACGACGTCGGCGTCGCCGTTCGAGATCTGCTGGTAGGCGGCGACCACCGCGCGCAGGCCCGAACCGCACACCTGGTTGATGCCCCACGCAGACGCGCTGTCCGGCACGCCCGCCAGCCGGCTCGCCTGCCGGGCGGGGTTCATGCCCTGGTTGGCGGACAGAACCTGTCCCAGAATAACCTCGGCGACATCCCTGGCGTCCACGCCCGCACGCTGCAGCGCAGCGGTGATCGCGGCCTTGCCCAGCTCGTGGGCCGGAACCGTCGAGAAGGCCCCGTTGAAAGAGCCGACCGGCGTGCGCGCGGCCGAGGCGATGACGATGCTCATGTGGTTCGCTCCAACAGGGTGAATTTCGGTGGCGAAGTAGTGCAACAGTGCGCGGGGGAAGGGAAGCAGTCCCGTTTCATATCGCGCTGCAGCGGAGCGACCTTGCATTGCGGGGGCTGAAAGGCGACGCTGGAGTCAACTTCCAACCCGGCGTGTGCGCCAAGGAAACCCGACTGTGGCAGACGAGACCCCGAACGAGAGCCCGAAGGAAGGCAAGAGCGGCGCGACGGCCGGACCAGTCATCATCAAGAAGTACGCGAACCGGCGGCTCTACAATACGGCCACCAGCGCCTACGTCACCCTCGACCATCTCAGCGAAATGGTGCGCTCGGGGGTCGATTTCACCGTGCTGGACGCCAAGACCAACGATGACATCACCCGCAGCGTCCTGACCCAGATCATCTTCGAGGAAGAGAGCAAGCAGGGTCAGAACCTGCTGCCCGTCCAGTTCCTGCGCCGCCTGATCCGCTTCTACGGCGACAGCATGCAGGGCTTCCTGCCAGCCTATCTGGAAATGAGCATGGAGCGCTTCTCCTCCGCCCAGGACCAGTGGCGCGACCAGCTGACCAAGACCTGGGTCGGCAAGGGTCCCATCGGCGCCTTCGAGGACCAGGCCAAGGCCAACATGGCGATGTTCGAGCAGGCCATGCGCCTGTGGGCCCCCTTCGCGGCCCAGACGCCCCCGCCCCCGCCGCCGCCCGGCGAGGATCCGGACGCCGACATCGGCGATCTGAAGCGCCAGATGGAAGCCATGCAGCGCCAGCTCGACCAGCTCTCCGGCAAGCGCAAGCCCTGACTCCCCGGACATACCTAACGCCGTCGAAACCATCTGGCCTGGGCGTTGCATCGTCGCGGTCATGACCGACCGCCGTGTCCCCGTCCGCATCGATCAGAACCGGTTTGGCCGGCGCGCGGGCGACGCCGGCGCCAAGGCCAGGTTCTACGCGGCCGCGTTCGTCGCCCAGGTGGCGGGGCTTTCCCTGCCGCGCGACCGGGTCGCCCCCTCATACGCCATCGCCGAGCCGCACCCGCCCAAGGGGCTCGTCCGCGACGAGAGGGCCTGACCCATGTGGCCGCTCTCCCGCCTGCTCGATTTCGCCATCGCGTTCTCCATCGCCATGGTTCTCGCCTGAGCGTGGATTTAGGGTGTCTCCGAGGAGACCCAGATGCGTTTCGAACTCGATGAAGACCACCGCATGATCGCGGACCTCGCGGCCCGTTTCGTGCGCGATCACATGATCCCGCTTGAGGGCGCGGTGCTGGCGCGCGACGCGGCCGGCCAGGGCGCTGACCCGAGCCCGGAAGAGCGCAAGGCGCTCGACAAGGCGGCGCAGGAAATGGGCCTCTGGGGCCTCGATGCGCCCGAGGAGATGGGCGGCGCGGACCTGCCGTGGGTGGCGCTGGTGGCGGTCAACGAACAGATGGGGCGCACCTGCGTGCCCTATCACCTCAAGCCCGACAGCCCGAATTTGCGCATGTTGATGGCGACAGTGAACGACGAGCAGCGCGAGCTTTATCTCGCCCCCTACGCCCGCGGCGAAACCATTTCCGCCATCGCCATTTCCGAGCCCGGCGCGGGCGCCGATCCCGCCGGGATGAAGACGCGCGCCGAGCGCGGCGGGAACGGCTGGGTGATCAACGGCCGCAAGATCTGGACGACGCGCGCGGCGGAAGCGGACTTCACCATCGTCATGGCCGTGACCGACAAGGAGAAAGGCGCGCGCGGCGGCATGAGCGCATTTCTCGTCGATCGCGATACGCCCGGCTTCAACGTGTTGCGCAAAATTCCGATGCTGGGCGGCGAATTCACATATGAGATCGCCCTCGAAGACTGCAAGGTCGATGCAGGCAAATTGCTCGGTACGGAAGGTCAAGGCTTTGCGCCGATGCAGGTGCGGCTGAACACGCGCCGTTTGCAGATGGCGTGCTGGGGCATCGGCCTCGCGCAGCGGGCGATGGAGATGATGATCGACTACGCGCCGCAGCGGGTGACGTTTGGCGTCCCACTCTCCGAGCGCCAGACCGTGCAGAACTGGATCGCGGAGGCGGCGACGAAGACGCACGCCGCGCGGCTGATGGCGTATGACGCGGCGTGGAAGATCGACCAGAAGCGGGATGCGCGGACGGAAGTGTCGATGGTGAAGGCGTTCGGCACCGAGCTCGCCTTCGAGACCGTCGACCGCGCGATGCAGCTTTACGGCGCCATGGGCATGACCAAGGAAATGCCGCTGCAGATGATGCTGATGCACGCGCGCAACATGCGCATCTATGACGGCCCGACGGAAATCCACCACTGGGTGGTGGCGCGGAATCTGCTGGGGTTGAAGCGGTAGGACTAAGGGCGCGCCTATCCCCCTTTGTTTCTGTGATTTCGGGCGCTCAGGGAAGCCGTTTCAGCAATCCCACAAGCCGGCGCGTGCCGGGACTGAACAGCAGCGGCGTGTAATACGCGCCCGCCGCCCGCTTCACGATTTCCCCGCGCGTGGGATAGGGCGCGACGATATTGGTGAGCGCGCGCAAGCCCAGCTTGTTGGCCATGGCGACGGCGACGATCTGGATGAGGTCGCCCGCGCCGTCGCCGACGATGGAGGCCCCCAGAATCTTTCCGCCGGGGCCGACGACGATACGCGCGAAACCTTCGGTCGCGCGTTCGGCCTGCGCGCGGTCGTTGTCGTGGAAAGGAACCGAGACGGCCTTCGCCTTGTCGCCGAACCGCGCGCGTGCGGCGGCTTCGTTCATGCCGATCTGCGCGATCTCGGGATCGCAGTAGACCGCCGACGGCATCGGCGTGGAGTCGGCGCGCGTTTTCGCCTTGAACAGCACGCTGCGCACGAACGCGCTCGCATGCCAGCCGGCGGCGTGGGTGAGCTGCTCGCGGCCCGCGACATCGCCCACGGCCCACACGCGCGGATTGCTGACCGAACGCAGGAACGCGTCGACCTCGACGCCTTTGGGCGTGAACTTCACGCCGCCCTTCTCAAGATCGAGCCCGCTGACCTGCGCGCGACGGCCAATGGCGACGAGGAGATGGGTGCCGTCGACGGATTCGCGGCCTGCGGTGGTTTCGATCTCGACGCGTACGGCGCCCGTCACACCTGACGCTGCGACCGCCTTCGCGCCTTCGCGGATGACGACGCCCTCGCGACGCAAGGCTTCCACAGCGAGTTTCGCAGCGTCCTCGTCGAACGGCCCGAGGGCGCGCGTCGCTTCCAGGATCGTGACCTCCGCGCCGAGGCGGCGGAACGCCTGGCCGAGTTCGATGCCGATGGCGCCGGCGCCTAGGATGATGAGACGCTTTGGAAACTCCGGTGCGGAGAAGACGGTCTCGTTGGTGAAGTACGGCGTATCGCCGAGACCTGGGATCGGCGGGACGAAAGCGCGCGCGCCGGTGGCGACAACAATCTTTTCGGCGCGCACTGTCACGGTGTCGCTAGCGAGCGTGCGCGGGCCGGTGAAGCGCGCGCTTTCGCGCACGACGGTGACGCCGAGGCCTTCGAAGCGCTCCTGGCTGTCGATCGGCGCGATGGTCTCGATGACGTTGGCGATGTGCGACTTAACGGCGTTCCAGTCGACGACGGGTTCCGCGTTCGCGATGCCGAAGCGTTGCGCCGTACGAAATCCGTGCGCCGCCTTGCCCGCAGCAATGATGGCCTTCGACGGCACGCAGCCGTAGTTGAGGCAGTCCCCGCCCATCTCGCCGCGCTCGAACAACACGACCTTGAGGCCGAGTTGCGCCGCACCCGACGCCACCGACAATCCGCCGGACCCCGCGCCGATCACGGCGATATCTGCTGTGAGCGACTTCATGCAGGCTTCTTTCCACGCAGCCGTTTGATCAGCGCCGGCGCGAGCGACACGGCGGCGAGCGCGAGGAAAGCCGGCGTCAGCTGCGTTGCGAAGGTCTGAAGGTTTGGCTCCCGCCCGCTGTCAAACGCAGCGCCGAGGCCGGATCCAATCCAGGCATAGGCGACGGTGCCGGGGATGATGCCAAACAACGTCGTGACGAAAAAATCGCGAAACTTGGCGCCCAGTAGCGCGGGGGCGATATTGGCGACCGCGAACGGCACGACCGGCAGGAAGCGGAGCGTAAGCATGTAGCTGAACGCGTCGCGGGAGAAGCCGTCCTCCAGTTTTTTGAGAAACGGCCCTGCTCGCTGTCGCAACACGGCGCCGAGGGACGTCCGCGCAGCGAAAAACAGGATCGATGCGCCCAACGTGGCGCCAATCACGACGGCGCCCGTTCCCAGGAGCAACCCGAAAAGGAAGCCGCCGGCGATCGTCACCCACGATCCTGGAACCATGAACACGGTGCACGCCGCATACAGACCAATGAACCCTGCAACCGCCAGCAGTGGCTGCGCCGCCACGAAGGCGGTCAACGTCTCGCGCTGCGCGCGCAGCGTTTCGAACGAGAGCTGCTTGTGCAGGCCAAGCGCAAACGCAAGGCCGAGCCCCGCGACGATCACCAGCAACGGCAGGAAGCGCAGCCATCCCCCGCTTTTCGGTTTCGGCGTTTCGTTCAACGGCTTGTCCTCACGTTCAGTGTCCAGTCGTAGCCGTAGCCGGCGATGCGGTCGGTTGCGCGGATGCGCGCGGCGAGTTCGGGCGCGGCGTAGCGCAGCAAATGCACGCGCAATTGCGCGGGTGTCCCGAAGTCCCTGGCGTACCAATCATAGATCGACGACAGCCGCAAACCGCGCTCGGTCACCGAGACCGCGCGCGGACTGTTGATGTAGGCGCGCGCCGCCGCGTCAAGATCTGCATTGAGCGTCGCCGCGCGGAAGGCGCGCGGCATCAGGTTCGGACAGCCGATCGATGCGCAGTTGACCGCGTAGTGCACGCGCGGATCACGAAACGTCGGGCGCATGATCGTGTGCTCGATCTCGTCGAGGGAAAGCCTGCGTCCTTCAACGGTGACGACTTTCGTCTGCCATGGCCCCGCGAGCGCCTTCGGCGAGAAGCCCGCGCCCTCGCTGCGGATGTCGCGGATGGACCGCACGGGATAGCGGTTGAGGATCACCCGCACGGTGGCGGCGTTGTAGAGATTGGCCCAGGCGGCGAATTGCTCGTCGCGCGTCAGGGTGGAGACCCGCGTCCGTTCGAGCGTGGCGATGTAGGCGTCGAGGGCCGCGCGGTCGGCGCGCGAGGCGCTCCAGGCGCCGTAGTCCACGCGGTTCACCCCGTCGGAGGCCGCAGAAACGTAGCGGCCAAGCAGCGCATCCCAGGCCGAATGGTCGGGTTCGGCGGCCGCGGCCGGGCCGACGGCGAAGGCTGCAAACAGCACGACGAGCAGGGCGCGCATGGGGCGAGGTCCTCATGAATCGGGGCGAAATGGATGCGGACAAGAGCCCGCCGGAGCCTTACGCTGGCGGGACCGTTCCGGTTGCGCGCTTGACGCCTGCCCCTTCCCTCGTGTATCCGCCCCGGCTCATTTGATGAACGACGAGGACGACCGTGGCCACCAAGAGGACGTATCAGCCCAGCAGGCTCGTGCGCAAACGCCGCCACGGATTCCGTCTCCGCATGGCCACCAAGAACGGCCAGAAGGTGCTCAGCCGCCGCCGGGCCAAGGGCCGCAAGAAGCTGTCGGCCTGATCCAGACTCCGGTCCGGCTGCGAAAGCGGCCGGAATTCCAGTATGTCCAGAAGGGCGAGCGCAAGGGCCGCCCGACATTGGCCGCACAGGCCAGGCGTCGCCCCGCGGCCGCGGACGGCCGCCCCGACGACGGCCCGCCCCGCGTGGGCTTCACCTGCACCAAGAAGATCGGCAATTCCGTGGTCCGCAACCGTTCGCGCCGGCGGCTGCGCGAGGCCGCGCGACGGCTTTTGCCCCTCCACGGGCTGCCTGGCGTCGACTATGTGTTCCTCGCCCGCGACGCGACCGCTGACGCCCCATGGGACGCCCTGCTTGACGATATGAAAGACGCGTTGTTAAGGCTCGCCGCCGCGTTGGAGCGGAAAGCCTGACGTTTCGCCCGCCGCTTCCACGCATCCGGGCTATTTTACCCATCAAGGACGATCGATGACGAACCCCGGCGGTCCCCAGGACGACGGCATGAACCGCAACATGATCCTCGCGATCGTGGTCTCGCTGGCGATCTTCCTGCCCTACAATTTCCTCGTGCTCGAGCCGATGCAGAAGCAGCAGCGCGCGGCGGTGGTCGCCGAGCGCGCGGCGGTGGCGAAGACGCGGGCGGAAGATCCGGTCGCGGCGGCGAACGCGCCGGTGGCGCGCGGCGTCGCGGTGGCGTCCGGCAAACGCGTGAAGTTCGACGCGCCGGGCGTCGACGGCTCCATCGCCCTCGACGGCGGACGCATCGACGATCTTTCCCTGAAGCGCTACCGCCAGACCGTCGATCCGGCGAGCCCGGAGGTCGTGTTCCTCAATCCCGAAGCCGCGCACGGCGCGACCTACGGCGTATTCGGCTGGACCGATTCCGAAGGCACGATCGACATCATCCCGACATGGACCGCGCCGGAAGGCGCGAGCCTCACGCCGCAGTCTCCGCTGACGATGACATACGAGACCGGCGACGGGCTCACATTCACGCGCACCGTCGCGGTGGACGACAACTACGTCTTCACGATTTCCGACACGGTGACGAACGCCAGCGCGACGCCGCGCATCCTGCGCGCGTATGGCGCGGTGCGCCGTCACGGCCTGCCCGACGACCTGATGAACTACATGACCGTCCACGAGGGCTTCACGGGCGTTCTCGACGGCACACTCTACGAAACCGACTACAAGGCCGCCGACAAAGGCAAGGGCCAGAACGCCGAGAAGTTGCTCGCGGGCGTGCCGAGCACGGGCGGCTGGCTCGGCATCACCGACAAGTACTGGCTCGCCGCCGTGATCCCCGACCGCGCGACGTCGGTCAGCGGCCGGTACACCGCGCGTCAAGGCGCGGACGGGCGCACGGTCTATGAAGCGGGCTACATCGGCGATCCGCTGACGATCGCCGCGAACGGCGAAGCGAAGTCCACACACCACTTCTTCGCCGGCGCCAAGCGCGTGGAGATCCTGCGCGACTACGAGGCCAAACTCGGCGCCACGGACTTCACCAAGGCCGTGGACTGGGGCAACTTCTACTTCCTGACGCGGCCGTTCTTCTGGCTGCTGGAAAACTTCTACAAGATGGTCGGCAACTTCGGCCTCGCCATCATGCTCACGACGATCGTCGTGAAGGCGCTGCTCTTCCCGGTCGCGTACAACTCGTACAAGACCATGTCGAAGATGCAGAAGCTGCAGCCGAAGATGAAGGAGATGCAGGAGCGCTACGCGTCCGACCAGCAGCGGCTGCAGCAGGAGATGATCAAGCTCTACCAGACCGAGAAGATCAATCCGGTCACCGGCTGCCTGCCCATCTTCCTGCAGATTCCGATCTTCTACGCGCTCTACAAGGTGCTGCTCGTCACCATCGAGATGCGCCATGCGCCGTTCGTCGGCTACATCAAGGATCTCTCGGCGCCGGACCCGACCTCGTGGCTCAACCTGTTCGGCCTCCTGCCGTTCACCGCGCCGACGAACATTCCGGTGCTCGGCTTCATCCTCGCCGTCGGCCTCCTGCCGATCCTCTATGGCGTGAGCATGTGGGCGGTGACCGCCATCAGCCCGCAGCAGGTGCAGGACCCGATGCAGCGGCGCATCTTCCAGCTCATGCCGATCATGTTCACCTTCATGTTCGCGAGCTTCGCCGTCGGCATGGTGCTCTACTGGGTCTGGTCGAACGTGCTGACCTTCGCGCAGCAGTACCTCATCATGCGCCATCAGGGCGTCGAGACCGGCCTCGACAAGTGGCTGGCGAAAATCCTCAAGAAGCCGCCGTCAGCGCCGGTTGCAGGGTGATTTTCCCTCGGCTTTCATCACCTCCCTCCCCCCAGAATCCATTCGGGCGGGGAGGGGCCGGGGGTGGGGGGACCGGCCGATCGACCGCGCTCACTTTTCTCGAGGCGTAATACGTATCGGACCTGACCGCACAGCGGCTGCGTCCGGACGATCGCTCCGTCCCCCCACCCCCAGCCCCCTCCCCGCGAGGGGGAGGGGGAGCATCACGCCC
>CAZGYQ010000065.1:16861-20260 GCA_964530695.1 uncultured Caulobacteraceae bacterium | reverse complement strand
CGTCTTGCGCTTCGCGCAAGCCACCTCCCCCGTTCGCTTTGCTCACGGAGGAGGAAATCAAAGCTGTGGCTTCCACGGCGTTCACTCCGCCGCTACGGCCGCAGAGGCCGCGCGCTCCCTGAGATAGTCGTGGATGCCCTCCGCTGCGTCCTTGCCTTCGCGGATCGCCCACACGACGAGCGAGGCGCCGCGCACGATGTCGCCGGCGGCGAAGACGCCCGGCAGCGATGTCGCGAACGAGCGCTCGTCGATCTTCAGCGTGCCCCAGCGCGAGACCTTCAGGTAGGATTCGTCCCACTTGCCGGGCAGATCCTCGGGCTCGAAACCGAGCGCCTTGATCACCAGATCGGCAGGCACATCGAACTCCGTGCCCGGCGCTTCCTCCGGCGCCTGGCGACCGCTCGCGTCCGCTGCGCCGAGGCGCATCCGGATTGCGCGGACGGCCTTCAGCTTCTTCGCGTCGCCCAACACGGCTTTCGGGCTCGCGAGCCATTCAAACTTCACGCCCTCTTCCTCGGCGTTCTTCACCTCGGCGATGGAGCCCGGCATGTTCGCGCGGTCGCGGCGATAAAGGCACGTCACGGATTTCGCCCCCTGGCGCACCGCCGTGCGCACGCAATCCATCGCGGTGTCGCCGCCGCCGATGACGACGACGCGCCTGCCCTTGGCGTCGAGCAGGCCCGACGCGAACTCTTCGACCGTATCGCCGAGGCCGATGCGGTTGGCGGCGGTGAGGAAATCCATCGCCGCGAGCACGCCCTTCGCCGCCGGCTTCGGCACGCCGAGATCGCGGCCCTTGTAGACGCCCGTGGCGATCAGCACCGCGTCGTGTTTGCCGCGCAGGTTCTCGAAGGTGATGTCGCGGCCGACTTCGCAGTTCAGCACGAACGTGACCCCGCCCTCCTCAAGGCGCGCGACGCGGCGCGCGACAACCTCCTTCTCGAGCTTGAAGTTCGGAATGCCGTAGACCAGCAGGCCGCCCGCGCGGTCGTATCGATCATATACGGTGACCTTGTAGCCCTTCCGGAGCAGCACCTCGGCGGCGGCGAGCCCTGCTGGCCCGGCGCCGATGATGCCCACATGCCCGGCGCGCTCGCGCAGCGCGCGGACCGGGGCGACCCAGCCTTCCTTCCAGGCGGTCTCGGTCAGGTACTTCTCGATGGCGCCGATGGTGACCGTGCCGTGGCCGGATTGCTCGATGACGCAATTGCCCTCGCAGAGGCGATCCTGCGGACAGATACGGCCGCAGATTTCCGGCATCAGGTTGGTGGCGGCGGAGACCTCGTAGGCCTCCTGCAGGCGGCCTTCGGCGGTAAGGCGCAGCCAGTCCGGGATATTGTTCTGCAAAGGGCAGTGAGACTGACAGAATGGCACGCCGCACTGGGAGCAGCGCGAGGCCTGCTCGGCGGCCTTGGCGGCGGCCAGTTCGGCGTAGATCTCATGGAAATCTGCCTTGCGGCTCACGGAGGCGCGCTTGGAGGGCGGCTCCCGGTCCACACCGACAAACTTAAGCATGCGTTCGGCCACGTTCGCCCCCGAGGGTCGCCAGAATGACGATTTCGTCGGCGGATACCCGGCTTTTCGACCTGCCGCAAGGCAAAATCATGCTATTCAGACAGCATTGCTGTCTCATACAAGCCTGACGCCCGTTTTCGAGGCGCCCGGCGCCCGCTCTCGCACCGACTCCCGCGCTGTGGCAGAAGACGCCGCCGCCAAAGGAATCGCCATGGATCTCGCCGCCCTGCTGAAAGCGCTCGTGCTCGGAATCGTCCAGGGCCTGACCGAATTCCTGCCGATCTCCTCCACCGCGCACCTGAAGCTGGGCGAACGCCTGCTCGGCTACAGCGACCCCGGCGGCTTCTTCACGGTGATGATCCAGTTCGGGTCGATCCTCGCGGTGATGTGGCTTTACCGGGACAAGATACTCGAAACAGTCACCGGCCTTCCGACGAAGCCGGAGGCGCGCCGCTTTGCGCTGCTCATCGTCGTCGCCTTCCTCCCCGCGCTCGTCGCCGGCTTCTTCGCCGCCGACTACGTGAAGAACGTGTTGCAGGAATCGCTGACCGTCATCGCGTGGGCGTTCATCGTCGGCGGCGTCGTGATGCTGCTCATCGAGCGCTTCCGCCCCGCGCCCACGGTGCAGACCGCCGAGGAGACGCCGCTTGCGCGCGCGCTCGGCGTCGGCATGTTCCAGACGCTGGCGCTCATCCCCGGCATATCGCGTTCGGGCGCGACGATCATCGGCGGGCTTGCGCTCGGCCTCGACCGTCGCGCGGCGGCGGAGTTCTCCTTCTTCCTCGCCATGCCGACGATGGCGGCGGCGTTCGTCCATGACCTGATGGACCTGCAGTCGGTCACGGTATCGACCCAACGGATCGCGGAGATCGGCGTCGGCTTCGTCGCGGCGTTCTTCGCGGCGCTTCTGGTGGTCAAGCCGTTCCTTGAATTCGTCTCGCGGGCGGGCTTCGGGCCCTTTGCGTGGTACCGGATCGGCCTCGGCGCATTGTTGCTGCTGCTGGTTGGCCTCGGCCTCGTATGACGCAGCCGATCCGGACCCCGACGATCCGGACAATCGGCTACGAACGCCTCGGCTTTGCGGCGTTCATCGAAGCGATGCAGGACGCCGGCGTCGAGACCGTCATCGACGTGCGCGAACTGCCGAACTCTCGGCGAGCCGGGTTTTCAAAGGGAAATCTCAAGGCGGGGCTGGCGCGCGTCGGCATAGACTACGTGCACCTGAAAGCCCTCGGCACGCCGAAGGCCGGACGCGACGCCAGCAAGCGCCGCGACTGGGAGAATTTCTGGCCGATCGTCGACGATGCGCTGTCGCGGCCTGAAGCGGGCCTTGCGCTGGAACAGGCGGCCGTCATCGCCAAGGCCAGGCGCGCGTGCCTGCTGTGCCTGGAGCACGACTGGAAGATCTGCCACCGCGCGCGCGTGTGCGACCTGCTCGCCCGAAGTCATGGCTTTGTGGCCGAACACCTCTGACTGACCCAGAACGGGCCGCGACCAATATGTCAGGCGATTAACAAATTCTTTGCTGATTCCGGACGATTAACCTCCCTGAGATCATGGGCGAAAGTGCCCATAGACATCATTGGGCGCAGCGAAGGAAACACAGATGATCAGCTTCGGCGGCGGACGGCCCGGTGACGATTCCAGGGTTCTTGAGGCGCTTGGCAGATCATTGGCGCTCATCGAGTTCACGCCGGAAGGCATCGTGATTTCGGCGAACGAGAACTTCTGCAACGCACTCGGCTACAGCGAGGCCGAGATCAAGGGCAAGCACCACAGCCTGTTCGTCGATCCGGCCTATGCCCGCGGCCCCGAATACGCAGCCTTCTGGGCCAAGCTCGGCCGGGGCGAATTCGACGCGCGGGAATACAAGCGCATCGGCAA
>CAZGYQ010000065.1:0-16851 GCA_964530695.1 uncultured Caulobacteraceae bacterium | reverse complement strand
GCATGTTCGCTGAGCCGGCCTACCGGGATAGCGCCGCCTATCGCGACTTCTGGGACAAGCTGAAGCGTGGCGAGTATCAGGCCGACGAGTACAAGCGCGTCGCCAAGGGCGGCCGCGAGGTCTGGATCCAGGCATCCTACAATCCGGTCGTGAACTCCCGCGGCGGCGTTGTGAAGGTCGTCAAGGCGGCGACGGACATCACGCAGGAAAAACTGAGGAACGCCGAATTCGAGAGCAAGCTGAACGCGGTGTCGCGCGTGCAGGCCGTTATCGAGTTCACGCCCGCCGGTGAGATCATCACCGCCAACGAGAACTTCCTGGCCACCCTCGGATACCGGCTTGAGGAAATCCGCGGACAGCATCACCGCATGTTCGTCGAGAGCAGCGCGGCGCAATCGCAGGACTATCTGGAATTCTGGAACAAGCTGAACCGCGGCGAGTTTGTCGCGCAGGAATTCAAGCGGATCGGGAAAGGCGGCAAGGCCGTCTGGATCCAGGCGTCCTACAACCCTGTTTTCGACACGAGCGGCAAGGTTGTGAAGGTCGTGAAATTCGCGACCGACGTGACCGAGCGCGTCGCGGCCGTCAACGACATCGCGGAAGGCCTTGCGCGCCTTTCCGACAAGGACCTTGAGGTTGCGATCACGCGCACGTTTCCGCCCGCCTTCGAGAAGGTGCGGCAGGATTTCAACGCGACAAGCGAATCCCTGCGCACGACCTTCCAGCATATGGTCGGCAACGTCACGCAGATCAGGTCCGGCTCACTCGAACTCTCCACCTCCTCGGACGATCTCTCGCGGCGCACCGAACAACAGGCGGCAAGCCTTGAAGAAACCGCGGCCGCGCTGGACCAGATCACAGCGACGGTCAAGAAGTCCGCGGATGGCGCCAATCACGCGCGCGAAGTCGTCGCGACCGCCGACGCCGACGCCAAGAAGAGCGCGGTGATCGTCCGCCAGGCCATCGAAGCGATGGACGCCATCTCGAAATCGTCGAACCAGATCAGTCAGATCATCGGCGTGATCGACGAAATCGCGTTCCAGACCAACCTTCTGGCGTTGAACGCGGGCGTCGAGGCCGCGCGGGCCGGCGACGCCGGTCGCGGGTTTGCGGTTGTCGCCTCCGAGGTTCGCGCGCTCGCGCAGCGGTCCGCCGATGCGGCCAAGGAAATCAAGGGCCTGATCTCCGTATCCACCACACAGGTCGGCGCCGGCGTGAAACTGGTCGCCGAAACCGGCAGCTCGCTCGAGCGGATCCTGACCCAGGTCACCGAAATCAACAGCGTCATGGCCGGAATCGCGGCCGGCGCGCAGGAGCAATCGGTGGCGCTCGGGGAGGTAAACGAGGCGATCAACCAGATGGATCAGGTGACGCAGCAGAACGCCGCCATGGTCGAGCAAAGCACCGCGGCCACGCACAGCCTGTCGCAGGAAGCGGACTCGCTTTCCCAGCTGATCGGCGCGTTCAAGACAGGGCTTACGGAATCAACGACGCATCGCCCGGCCAGCAGCCGCCCCGCGGCCCCCCGCCCGACGGCCCCGGTGCGCGCATTGAAGACAAGCGGGCGCAGCGGCGGGGCCGTGCGCAAGCCTGAAGCGACCACTGACGACGGCTGGAGCGAGTTCTGACCACCGGACGCGCAACGAAGGCGCCCGGAAATCCCCCGACGAATATTCAAGGCGGTGACGGAACATGACGGATCCAGGCAGCTCTTCCACAGATGCATCGCGCGAACTGATCACGTTTCTGGTCGGCTCCCAGGAATTTTGCGTCGATGTCATGTCCGTGCGCGAGATTCGCGTCTGGACTCCGGCGACTCCGCTGGCGCACGCGCCGCAATATGTGTGCGGCGTGATCAACCTTCGCGGAACAGTTCTTCCGATCGTTGATTTCGCCGCCCGGCTCGGCATGACGCCGACACAGGCCACGACGCGCCACGCCATCCTCGTCGTGCAGATCCGCGATCAGGCCGTGGGCCTGCTCGTGGAAGGCGTGTCGGAGATCCTCACGATCACCAACGATCTCGTGCAGCCGATTCCGGATGTGGCGTCGAGAGCCACCCGGGAATTCGTCAGCGGCATCGTCGCCACGCAAGGCCGGATGATCAGCATGATCACGCTCGATTCCATGCTTCCCGAGCCGCTCGCGGACGCCGCGTAGCCCACGCGGCGCGCAGACTCACCGCCTGAGGCCGGCGGAGCGCAACGCGCGCTTGATGACGCCCCCGACCTCGATCTCGGAGGACTGGCGCAGGACCGCAACGCCTCCCGGCCCGCCCGCGACTCGCCGTCCGGCGATGCCCCAGGACCGCGCGATCTCCAGGCTCGATGAAATGCCCACGTCGAGCAGATGCGGCCCCTCCACCCCGCAGCCCTCCTCGCCATCCGTTTTCAGCGGTGCGCCGTGGCGCATGCCGTCGATGTGGTGGAACTCCACCAGCACGCCGCCGCGTTTCGAATTCCAGACCGCGAGGGAACGGCCCTCGCCGCTGGTGACGTCTCCGGCGGCGTCGTCAATGCCGTGCACGTTCGTCCACTGCCGCACCAGCGCGATCGCCGCGGCGGACCGCACGGTCATGTCGCGGCCGCCGTGCCACACGGCGACGCGCGGCCATGGTCCCGCGTGATCGGAAGCGCCGCGCACCAGATCGCCCCATTCGCCCGCCGTGCGGTCCGGCGCGCTCGCCATCGCCGACAGCGCGCCGCGCATGTTGCTGGCGGCGCCGTAGGGCAGGCCAGCGATGACCGCGCCGGCCGCGAACAGCTCCGGATAGGCGGCCAGCATCACCGCCGTCATCGCGCCGCCGGCGGAAAGCCCGGTGATGAAGACGCGGCGGCGGTCAAGCCGCGCCTCGACGGTGAAGCGCTCGATCATCTGCGCGATCGAGCCCGCCTCGCCATCGCCGCGCGAAGCGTCCGCAGGCTGAAACCAGTTGAAGCAGAGGTTGGGATTGTTCGCGCGCGTTTGCTCCGGGCACAGCAGCGCAAAACCGTGTCGGCCGGCCAGCTCCAGCCAGCCCGCGCCCTCCGCGTAGGTCCGCGCGGACTGGGTGCAGCCGTGCAGCACGACCACCAACGGCGCGCCGCTCTTCAGCCCAGGCGGCGCAAACGTGAGCATTTTCAGCGCGCCCGGGTTGCTCCCGAACGACGCGGTTTCCGCAAGTTGCGCGCCCCCGCGGCCGGCTTCGGCGCGCGCGCGGCGGTGCGCGAGTATCGAGATGGTATCGCCAAGACCAGCCATTCCTGAGCGCCTCTGAGTCACAAAGGCGCGGAGTATAGACCACGCATTGCTGCGGTGCGGCATTAAATACAGGAAAGTAGATCCGCCGGGAGCAGGAATTTCTTCAGCGTTCGCATAACGCTCTCAAATCATTGGCGTTATAAATCCTCTGCAGCACAACTCCTGAATACTGCAATGCAACAATGCATGTGCCGGCCGGGCGGTGAGGCGGCCAATCCTCAGGTGGTTTGCTTCGCCTGGAACTGGCCATGCGGGCGGAAGCGCCACAGATAGCTCGGCACGATCGCCTCGATCGTCTCCAGCGGCGCGACGCCCAGATCGGCGATGGCTCCCACGCCCTTCTCGCCCGAGGCGCCGACGATGTTGTCGCGCCGCAGCACTTTAACCTGGTCGGCCGTCAGCATCGGCGCGCCGAATGGCCAGAGCTGCAGCAGCGAACCCGCAAGGCCCGCCACGAAGTACGGCAGCGGGAAATAGGGCAGCTTGCGGTCGATCGTCTTCTTGGTGAAGTCCAGCAGCTGGCGGAAGGTGTAGACGCGCGGCCCGCCGAGCTCGAAGGTCCGGCCGGCGACGTCCGTTCGCGTGAGGCCTGCGACCACAGCGTCGGCCACATCCTGCACATGCACGGGCTGGAATTTCGTCTTGCCGCCGCCGATCAGCGGCAGGAAACCGAACGGCCACAGCGCCGACTGGAACTTCGCCATGTCGGCGAAACGGTTGAAGAAGTCGTCGTCCGGTCCGAACACGATGGACGGACGCAGGATCACGGCGCCCGGGACGAGCGCGCGCACCGCCGCTTCCGCCTCGCCCTTGCTGCGGGCATATCTGGCCTTCGCGCGCGGATCGGCGCCAATGGACGAGACCTGCACGAACTTCGTTACACCCGCCGCCTTCGCGGCCGCCGCGATCGCCTCGGCCGCGGCGACGTGCATCGTCTTGAAGTCCTGCTTGCCCTGCTCGTGCAGCACGCCGACGAGATTGACCACGCCGTCGGCGCCCTTGAGCGCGTCGGCGATCGAGTCCGGGAAGCGGACATTGGCCTGCATCAGGTGGATCTGGCCCACGTCCCCCAGCACCCGCAGGTCCTGCCCGAGGTGGGGGCGGCGCATGGGCACGCGGACCCGGAAGCCCGCCCGCGCGAGTTGCTTGACCACATGGCGTCCGATGAAGCCGGAGCCGCCGAAGACGACAATGAGTTCGTTGCTCATGGGGGCGATATGCGGTGGTCCGTGGGGCTTGTCCATGCGCCGGCTTGTCCCGATCGGGCGAGCGCCCGCAATCCGGACATGAAGCTGCAATACTCGCCCGCCAGCCTGTCGCCCAATCAAGTCGCCACGGAGAACCACATGACCAAGCCGCCCGCCCGTTTCCTGACGATGTCCCTGACGCTCGCCACAGCGCTTTCGCTCGCGGCCTGCGCGAGCGGTCCGCCGCGTGGCGGTCCAGGGGGCGGCCCCGGCGGAGGTGATGTGGGCTCCGCCTACCGGCAGTCGGCCTTCCTCTCGGGGGCGGCGCTGCTGTTCGTGCAGTTCGACGCCGACGGCGACTACGCGACGAGCAAGGCGGAGGCCGAAGCCGGGGCCCAGCGCGAATGGGCGCGCGCGTCCGGCGGGTCGACGGTGCTTTCACCCATCCAGTTCGAAGTGTGGTCCGCCAAGGCGCTCGGCGGGCCCAACCTTGGGCCCTATCGCCTGGCGTTCGATTCCAACGTCAACAACGAGATCACGGCCACCGAATTCGCCGGCGCGATCGTCGCGAAATTCGATTTCTGGGACAAGGACAAGGACGGCTCGCTCACCCGTCTGGAAATGGTCGAGCGTCTGCCTGACGTGCGCCGCGGACCAGAGCAGGACGGCCCCAGCCCGGCCGACGGAGCGCCCGGCCGCGGGCGGCCGCCGCGCGGCTAGATGTCGTTTCCGATCCGATGGAATCGGATCGGGGTTCCAGATTGTCGACTGGTCGCACCTTCTTCCGTCGAACCGGGACCTACTTCGTCGGAAACTGCTCTGGCGCCGTGACGCCCGGCTCAGGGAACGCCGAATGCAAAACGCCCCGGTCGCGAGACCGGGGCGTCCTGTCTGAGCGGTGCGGCTTGCCTCAGTACGAGACGCGCAGCGTGACGCCGTAAGTGCGCGGATCGCCGAGGAACGCGCCGCGTGCATTGCCTTGCAGCGGAATATTGAAGGCGACTTGCTGATACTCGGCGTCGAACAGGTTGCGACCCCAGATTTCGAGCGACAGGCGCTCGTCCGCCGTCGACAGACCCACGCGTCCGTTCACCGTGAAGTACCCCGGCTGCACTTTCGTCGGTTCAAGATCGGAACCGGTGACCTGGTCGGATGCGTAGCGGAAGTCGAGATATGCAAGGCCCATCATGGCGTCGCTGAACAGCGGCTTTTCGTAGGTGAAGGCGCTGGTCACCGTCCACAGCGGCGCGTTGGTGAGGCGCGAGCCCGGCAGGCGGATGTTCACCGCCGCAGCCGTCGGGTTCAATGGATTCCTGGACAGAGCGACCCAGCCCGAATCGTCGCCGTACTCGGCTTCGACATAGGCGAAACCGCCCTGGTAGGAGAAGCCGTCGATCGGCGTGTTCCAGATGGCGTCAAGCTCGACGCCCTGGCTGTACGCTTCGGGCACCGACGAAACCTGGAAGCTGACGCCGTTGAAGGTGTTCAGCTGGTAGTTCTCGTACTTGTTCCAGAACGTCGCGAGGTTCAGCAGCAGCGCGCCGTCCATGAGCGAGTTCTTGAGGCCGATTTCGAAAGCATCGACGAACTCGCCCGCGAAGTCGGTCTTCCAGCTCGACCCCGGCGCCGCCGTCGCCAGCGCGAAGTCGAAGTTCCGGTCGAGATTGAAACCGCCGCCCTTGTAACCGCGCGAATAGGACGTGTAGGCGCTGACATTGTCCGTGAACTCACGGCGCAGCGAAACAATGCCCGACCATTCCTTTTCTTCACGCGACTGAGTACGCGTGGCGCCGTCGAGCTCGGCACGAACGGTTGGAAGGCAGAACCCCGCACGCGCGCCGATGATGGCTGCGTCCGCCGCCGTGCCGCTGAGCGAGCCGCTGCAGTTGCCATAGGCAGTGCCAAGTCCGGCCGACACGCCGTTCAATGTCGCCGCAAGCGCAGGCTGCGCGTTGAACGAGGTCGAGAAGTTGGCGGCGACATCCTTCTTTTCGTTCGTGTAACGCAAGCCGAAGGTGATGTCGGTCTTGTCATCCACCGCCCAGATGTTGTGCGTGAACACCGCGATCGATTCGCTGTTCTGCTCGTAGGTGTCGCGGATGCCCGTGTTGTTCGCCGCCGTCAGGCCGGTGAAGAGCGCGTTCAGCGTGGCGAAGTACGTGCCGAACTGCGAGCCGTTCTGCAGGTTGTCGCGACGCTCCAGCGCTTCGTCGGCATAGAAGAGACCGACGATGGAATCCACCGGCCCCATCGTGAACGCGGCGCGCAGTTCCTGGGTGAAGATCTCGAAACCGAAGCCCGAGAGGCCATTGTTGGGACGGTACCAGAGGTCGGCCTGCGAGAAGTCGGCGTCCTGGCCCTGATCGTAGTTCCAGTCGCGGTAGGCCGTGATCGACGACAGCGTGACCGAGCCGAGATCCCAGTTGAACTCCGCCGACACGCCCTTGTCTTCAAGTTGCTGGCCCGACTCGCGGTTGGCGAAGGCGAAGCGCTGGCCGATGCCGCCGCCGCCGCGGATCACTTCGTTGACGCCGTTGGGGCCGTAGCCGCCAAACGCGCCGACCACGTTCGTCTGAGCGACGCCCGTGCCGAAGGCGAAGGGATAGCCGTTGAGCAGCACCGGATTGTAGACCTTCGCGCCGCAGCAGGTTTCGTCACGTTCGGTGACGTCCACGATGAAACGGGCGTCGAGATCCGCTGTCGGCGCCCAGGCCACCTGACCGCGCACGGTCCACATGTCGCGGTTGTTTTCCTCGCGCTTGCCGAGATTGTTCACGCCCGCCGCGCCGAGCACCGTGTTCACGCCGCCGGGGTTCAGGTCCATGAAGCCGTCGCGCTCGTCCATCGCCGCGAACAGGCGCACCGCAAGCTGTTCGTTGATGACTGGCAGGTTCACGTGGCCGGAGAGGCGCGTTTCGCCGTAGTTGCCGTAGGTCGCTTCAGCCGACGCGCCGAACTCGTTGAGGTCCGGGCCCGCCGTGCTGACGCTGATGAGGCCGGCCGAGGTGTTGCGGCCGAACAGCGTGCCTTGCGGACCGCGCAGCACTTCGATCTGCGCCACCTGGCCCAGATCCTGGAGGCCGACGCCGTTGCGCGCGCGATAGACGCCGTCGATGAAGATGCCGACCGCCGATTCAAGACCGGGGTTGGAGCCTTGCGTGCCGACGCCGCGCAGGCGGGCCGTGGCGGAGCTTTCGTTCTCGGACACGTTGAACTGCAGGGAAGGCGCGACGGATTGCACGTCCTGCAAGTCGCGGATGCCGGAGTTCTCGATCAGTTCGGCCGTCACAGGGGTGACCGCGACCGGCACGTCCTGCAGCGAAGTTTCCCGCTTGGTCGCGGTGACGATGATCTCGTCGCTCACTTCCTGCGCCTGAGCGTATCCGCCCGCCGTGATTGCGGCTACGGCGCTCGCCGCGAACAGCCAAAACTTGTTGCGAACCAGTCCGGTCATGCAGTTTCTCCCTTGAGCGCTGCGCGCTTCATTGGACGTTGATGGGGCGTATCGACCGACGACGCATTCTGTTCGGTTCACCGCCTGCCCAGCGGCCCGGAGCGTCACGCCGTCTCGACCTCGCGCTCGGAGTCGGACTTAGACGGGTGCGTACGTTGGGTCGAGGCGCTGGGCCGATTTTCGCCGCCTTTTGGTGCGTTTTTCCGCGCCTGCGCCATGCCTGTGTTCGCCACGCCACACTGCGTAAATTTCCGTTCATTCTTTCGGGAGTCGCGCGCGTATCCACAGGCCCCAGTCCCCGGCGCCTGACCGCTCCTGCTCAAGGGCCGCCGTCGCCGCCTCCCGCCAGAAGACGTCACGCGCAGCGCCGGCCGGCAGGGCGCGAACGACGTCTTCGTGGGCGTGGGCCGCCGCCTCAAGGAACCGGCCGTAACCCGCCGGCACCGTCGCCTCGAATTTCCGGGCAAGCGCCTCCCCGACACTCGGCGCGAGCCCCGCCGCGGTCACGCCGATGGCGAGCGACCCACGTGCGACCGTGGAGCCCAGCAGCACGTCGACTTGGGCAAGATCGCCCAGACACGCGAACAGCGCGCGGGCCGATCGCGCCGCCGCCCGCGCCCGTGCGAAGCGGACTTCGCTCGGCCCGGCGACCACCAGCATCGCGCCGGCCATGTCCGAGGACCTCCAGCGGCGCGCCAGGATGCGCAGGGAGGGCTGCAGCGCCATCATGTCCGCCGATGGCGCGGGGTCAATCACCGTCACCCCGGCCCCGGCGTCGAGAAACCGCCGCGCCATGGGCGCGAGTCCCGCTTCCGCCGACAGCAGCACGACCGCCCGCCCCGCGAGATCGAGGAACACCGGCAACAGGGGAAAGAGGCTGGTCATCGCGCGCGACCGACCATGCCCGATTCACAGGCTGAAGGCGCGGTTAACCTTGCCCCTCGCCCGGATGCGCGAAAACCGCCTACATTAAGGGCCATGAGTCACTCGACGCCCTACGCGCACAACTTCATCCGGATCGCCGCCGCGACCCCGCGCGTACGCGTCGCCGACCCAGCCGCAAACATGGCCGAGACGCTGGCGCTGGCGCGGGCCTGCGACGCCGACGGCGCGGCGCTGGTCGTGTTTCCGGAACTCGGCCTTTCCGGCTACGCCATCGACGATCTCCTGTTCCAGGACGCCCTGCTCGACCGGGTCGAGGCGGCGATCGGCGAGATCGCGCGCGATACGGTGGGGCTCGGCGCCATGCTCATCGTCGGCGCGCCGCTGCGCTGGGGGGACCGCCTGTTCAACTGCGCCGTGGCGATCAAGGACGGTCGCGTGCTGGGCGTGACGCCCAAGGTCTTCCTGCCGAACTACCGGGAATTCTACGAGAAGCGGCACTTCGCCAGCGGCGCGAATCTCGCCGGTGAAACCATCCGCATCGCCGGCGCCGAGGCGCCCTTCGGCGCGGACCTGATTTACGCCGCCGACGGCGTGCGCGATTTCGTCGTTCACGTGGAGATTTGCGAGGACCTCTGGGCGCCGGCGCAGCCGAGCATCGCCGGCGCGCTGGCGGGCGCCAAGGTGCTGGTGAACGTCTCTGCGTCTCCGTCAAACATCGGCAAGGCCCGCCACCGCGACATGCTGTGCGCAGTACAGTCGAGCCGCTGCATCGCGGCCTATATCTTCTCCGCCGCCGGTCCCGGCGAATCCACCACCGACCTCGCGTGGGACGGGCAGGCCGTGATCTACGAGAACGGCGAACGCATCGCGGCTTCCGAACGCTACCCGACGCAATCGCAATACTGCTTCGCCGACGTCGATCTCGATCTCCTGCGGCAGGAGCGGATGCGCCTCTCCACCTTCCGCGACGCGCAGGCGATGTCGGACGCGAGGTTCCGCACCATCACCTTCCCGTTCTCGGCGCCGAAACAGGCGCTCGCGCTTGCACGCCCGCTCGCGCGCTACCCCTTCGTGCCCGATGATCCGGGCCAGCTCGATTCCGACTGCTTCGAAGCCTATTCCATCCAGGTGCGCGGCCTCACGCAGCGGTTGGAGGCCGCCGGCTCGAAGCATGCAGTCATCGGCGTCTCCGGCGGCCTCGATTCCACCCAGGCGCTGATCGTCGCCGCACAGGCGATGGATGCGCTGAAACTGCCGCGCGCCAACATCCTCGCGTTCACGCTGCCGGGCTTTGCGACGAGCGCTGGCACGAAGGCGAACGCGGAGGCGCTGTCGAAGGCGCTCGGCGCGACGTTCGAGGAAATCGACATCCGCCCCGCCGCGAAGCAACTCCTCGCGGACATGAACCACCCCTTCGCCAAGGGCGAGCCGGTCCACGACATCACCTTCGAGAATGTGCAGGCGGGCCTGCGCACCGACTACCTTTTCCGTCTCGCCAACCAGCGCGGCGGACTCGTGATCGGCACGGGCGATCTCTCGGAGCTTGCGCTCGGCTGGTGCACCTACGGCGTGGGCGATCACATGTCCCACTACAACGTCAACGCCGGCGCGCCGAAGACGCTGATCCAGCACCTCATCCGCTGGAATGCGCGCCGCGAGGCGTTCGGCGCGGACGCATCGAAAATTCTCTTCCGAATCCTCGATACCGAGATATCGCCGGAGCTCGTGCCTGCGGGCGCGGACGGCGTGACGCAGAGCACGGAGGCGACGATCGGACCCTATGCGCTGCTCGACTTCTTCCTGCACTACACGCTGCGCGGCCTGCATCCCGCCAAGATCGCCTACCTTGCGGAGTGCGCGTGGAGCGACGCGACGAAGGGCGCATGGCCGGAGGGCCTGCCGGAGGCCGAGAGGCGCGCCTTTTCCCGCAACGAGATCGTGAAATGGCTCGGCGAATTCGCGCGGCGCTTCTTCGCGACGAGCCAGTTCAAGCGCTCCGCCATGCCCAATGGTCCGAAGCTCTCCCCGGGCGGCGCGCTTTCACCGCGCGGGGACTGGCGCGCGCCATCGGACGCCAGCGCCAGCGCCTGGCTGGAGGCCATCGCAAGGCTTCGATGAACGATCGTTCAAGTTGAACAATTCTGCATTCAGCGGCAGTTCAGGCCGGCGGCGCCAATCTCTTTCCATGCGACGGGACACACGTCCCGCACCCCCCGACTCCTTTCATCGGGAGCGGATTCACAAGGAAGGAGCACGCGATGAAGAAGTTCCTGTTCGCCGCGGCCGCCGTGATGTCCTTCGCCGCACCGCTCGCCCTCGCCCCCGCGGCGGAAGCCCACCCGCGCGGTCATCATGACAGCTACGACCGCGACTACGACAACCGCGACGACCGTCGCGACGAACGCCGCGCCTATCGCGAAGGTTACCGTGAAGGCCGCCACGACGACTATCGCGGTCGCTGGGACGGGCGTCGCCACAACGGCTACTACCTTGGCAACAGCTGGTATTACGGCCCGCCGCCGCAGGCCTACTACAGCCGCCATGACTATCGTTCCGACTACCGCCAATGGCGGCGCGGCGAGCGTCTCCCCGCCTACTACCGCGAACGCTGCCGCCCGGTGGACTATCGCTATCACCGCCTGAGTGCGCCGCCGCGCGGCTATCACTGGGTGGAAAGCGATCGCGGCGAGTACCTGCTCGTGGGCATCGCCACCGGCGTCATCCTGGGCCTCGCCCTCGCACACTGATCGACCAATGAGCGCCGTCCCGGGTCAAACCGGGGCGGCGTTGCCATTGTGCGCCACCACATCGAGCCGCCCGTCGAGCGCATCGCCATCGACGCCGCGCATCGTCACCACCCCGCCCGCGCTAGCGACGACAGCGAGACCGCCCGCCACATCCCAGAGCATGCCGCCGGTCTCGTGGTAGGCGTCCGCCTTCCCTGCGCCCACGTACGCGAGCGCACACGCCGCCGAGCCGATCATCCGCACCTTGCGCCAGCGCGTGATGCGCGTCGTGAACGCCGCCATCGTCTCCGGATCGGTCGCTGCGCGCGCGGGAATGCCCGTCATCAGGATGCCGCGCTTCGGATCGGTCACATCGGAGACGCGGACCGGCGCGCCGTTCATCCACGCGCCTTCGCCCGCGATGCCGGTATAAGTCTCGCCAAGCTCCGGGCAATCCACGACGCCGATCACCGGCTTGCCGCCGCGCACCAGCGCGATCGACACCGCCCAGTGCGGGAAGCCCTGCGCGTAGTTCACGCTGCCGTCGAGCGGATCGACGGCCCAGATGAGATCGCCGTCCGAACCGTCCACCCAGCCGATCTCTTCCGACAGGATGCGATACGGCGTCTCCGCGCGCAGCGTCTCGATGATCAGCGCCTCGGCGTGACGATCCGCCTGCAGCTTCACCTCCCGTCCCTCCTCGGACTCGATTACCCGCCAGGCGGCGCGGCTTTCCACCAGGGCGGCGGCGGCGCGCGCGGCGGCGCGCTGGGCGAGTGCGAGGAGCTGGGCGTTCTCTGAACTGGGCATCGGGATCTCCGCAGGCTTCCTAGACGGTTCGCGCGCCGTGCGCACGATTTCCCGGACGCGACGCTTGGCGGCGCCGCGCCGGTTTGCTTCAGTGCGGCGGGCTGGCTGGGGACGAGGATGGGCGGCAGTCACGCAGGCGCGGCCGCGGAAGCGGCGACACTGGAGCGGCGTCTTTCGGTGCGCCGGCGCGCGCGGGCCGAAGGCGCCGCCGGCAAGCCGCCCGAGGACAGCGCGGCGCCGAGCGACGTCGAGGATGACATCGCCGCCGCCATCGAACGCGAACGCGCGACGCTGCTGCGCGAACGCGAGGCCATCGCTACAGCCCTCGAGCAGGGCTATCGCCGCCTCACCGCGCCCGCCGACGAGATCGACATGCACGCCGCCGCGGCGCGCCTCTCTCTGCGCCAGATGGAGGGCCGGCTGCGGCTTTCCCTGAAGACCGCCGCCGCGCGCGCGGAGCAAGCGGCGGGCGATCTCGACGCGTTCAAGCGCCGCGAGCAGGTGCGCTGGCGCGCGCGCACGCCGGACTCGCTGACCATGTCCACCGGCATGCTCGTCGGACTCGTCGCGGTGGAAGCCATCGCCAGCGCGCCGATCTTCGCCAACGCCATGAACGGCGGCCTCGCGCAGGGCTACATGGCGGCGGTGACACTGAGCGCGCTCAACGCCAGCATCGGCATGATCGGCGGCTTCTTCGGCATCCGCTACCTGCAGCGGCGTGGGACGACGCTGAAAGTGCTGGGCGGATTGTGCACGGCCGCGGCCGTCGGCTTCGGAATTTTCTTCAACGTGTTCGCATCTCTCTGGCGCGCGCGGGCGGTGGAGGCGCAGGAGCGCGCGGAGGCGCTACGGGCGATGGCCAAGGGCAAGCCGTTCGACGCCGAGATTCTTGCGGGACAGAGCGATGTGCTCTCGCTCCTGTTCGATACGCGCCACGGCGAGACGTTCATTCTCCTGACTTTGGGTCTCATCGTGCTGATCGGCGCGCTGGTGAAAGGCGCGACGGGCTTTGACGATCCCGTCCCCGATCACGGCGCGCTGACACGCGCGGCGGAGCGCGAGCAGGACGAGTTCGCCGACGCGCACGAGGACGCCATCGACGCGCTGGATGAGCCCGTCACCGCCGCGCGCGGCAGGATCGAATCCCTTTTGGCGGAACGGCGCGCGGCGCTCTCGGAAATGCGCACACGCTATGACGATGCGGAGGTGAAGCTGCACGCGCTCGACAACCGCCTCGACGATCTCGCCGGCGCGCAGGCCATGCTCATCGAAACCTATCGCATCGCCAACATGGCCGCGCGCAAGTCGCCTCCGCCCGCGACCTTCATGGCGCCGCCAGCACGGCCCTCCCCGCCGCCCGATGCGCTCATGCGCGCCGGCGTCTTGCGGACGGAAGCGGAAGCGCAACTTGCGGCGCTTGCGGCGGCGGCGAAGCGCGAGATCGAGGCGCTGATCGTGGAGCGCGAGACCGTGGAAGAGCGCCTGCGCGGGAGCGTGGCATGAGCCGGCGCGCGGCGCGGGAGGCGCGACAGCGGCGCAAGGACGCGTTCGGCGTGCTGCTGATCGTCGTCGTGCTCGCAGCCCTCGGCGGAATCGGCCTTGCGGCGATGCAGATGCGCACGCCTGCGCACGATGCGGAGACGCTCTGCCTCACCGATGCGCCCCCGCCCCTGCACACGCTGATCCTCGTCGATGCGACGGACCGGCTGAACGCGCGTCACCAGAAGCGCCTCAAGGCCATCGTGCAGCAGGAGGTCGCGCGCCTGCCGCGCTGGGGCCGCCTCACGCTGATGACGCTGCGCCCCGACGCCGAACGCGAACCGCGCACGCTGTTCTCCGCCTGCACGCCGGGAGACCGCACGAACGCGAATCCGTTGTGGGAAAATGTCGGCGGGCTGGAGAAGGCGCGAGAGGATTTCTTCGAGACGCCGCTGAACGATGCGCTCGCGAGCACGAAAGGCGGACGCAGCGCGGATGGTTCGCCGATTGTGGAAGGCCTCTACGCCGCCGCGAGCGATCCGGATTTTGTCGGAAGCAAGCGTCGCCTCGTTCTGGTCAGTGATCTGCTGCAATATTCTCCCGGCAAGTTCTCGCTCTACGACGCGACACAGACATGGGACGCCTATCGCGCCTCGCAAGGGGCGCTGCGCACGCCGCCGGATCTTTCGGGCGTCGTCATCCGCGTGGTCACGCTCGAACGCCCCGATCGCGGCGAAGCGCAGGAATCAGCTGAACGCAATTTCTGGACACGGTATTTCGATGACGCGGCACCCGAGAGTGTGGCGTGGGATAAGTAGGGTGGATTGAGCGGGAGCGAAATCCACCACGACGGCGTAACTTGTTGGTGGATTTCGCTGCGCTCAATCCACCCTACGATGGCTGACGCCTCAATCCACGCAGATCGTCGATGTCACCAGCCCGCCGTCCACTTCCGAGAAGCAGCCGAACTGCGTCTCGTATTGCTGGCATTTGCCGGTGACCTTTCCGTTCCCCGGTTCCGTGTCGCTCTCCTCGCGATCGAGGATGCAGCGCGCCGTGCAGTCGGACTTGTTGCTGCACGTCTTGCCCGCATCCGCGTAGGGCACGCGGCAGACCCGGCGCTGCATCCGGCCCACGGTGTCGACGACGCCGCCACGCGCGGCGCAGTTGGCGATGTCGGGGCTGTCGCTGGGGCGCGATGCGGCGGCTTGCGTCGGCGGCGTCGATGTTTGCGGCGCAACAGCAGGCGCGCATGCGCACAGCGTGGCGAACACGGCGGCGAGGATCAGCTTGTTCATGGTCATTTCACGCCCCGCAGAAACTGCACCATGCCGGAAAAGTCCTTCTCCCCGCCCCCGTTCGCCGCATAGAGCGCATAGAGCGCCTCCGCCTGTGCGCCGAGCGGCGTGGAGGCGCCCGCCTTCGCCGCCGCTTCCTGCGCGAGCTTCAGATCCTTCAGCATCATCGCGGTCGCAAAGCCCGGCGCGTAATCGCGGTTCGCCGGAGATGTGGGCACGGGGCCCGGCACGGGGCAGTAGCTCGTCATCGACCAGCACTGGCCGGACGCCTTCGACGAGATGTCGAAGAATTTCTGCGCGTCGAGGCCGAGTTTTTCAGCGAGCGCGAAGGCCTCGCACGTGCCGATCATCGAAATGCCGAGCAACATGTTGTTGCAGATCTTCGCCGCCTGCCCCGCCCCGTGATCGCCGGCGCGGATGATCGCCTTGCCCATGCCGGCGAGGATTTTCTCGACGTCAGCGAAGCGCGCCTCCGCGCAGCCGACCATGAAGGTGAGCGTGCCGCCGTTCGCCGCCGCGATCCCGCCCGACACCGGCGCATCGGCGAAGGCGAAGCCTTTTTCCTCCATCGACTTTGCAACGGCGCGCGCGCTGTCGACGTCGATGGTCGAGCAGTCGATGAACAGCGCGCCGGGCTTCGCGGCGGGCGCGACCTGCTCGCCATAGACCGCGCGCACGTGCGGACCCGCGGGCAGCATCGTCACCACCACGTCGGCGGCCCTCACTGCCTCCGCCACGGTCGCCGCCGGAACGGCCCCCGCCTCCCCGGCGCGCTTCAACGCTTCGGCGCTCAGGTCGAACGCCGTCACGGCGTGGCCCGCCTTCACCAGGTTCGCGGCCATCCCGCCGCCCATGTTGCCGAGACCGATGAACGCGATCGCCGTCATGAATTTCTCTCCACCTACTCACAACCCTTCCCACCGACGTGAACGCTTGCTCAACGTTCGTTGGCGCGCGGGACTGGCTCCATTTGCGACTCACCTTAGCCTGAGCTCTTGGAATTGGCAGGGATTGGGCGGCTCATGAGCTTCTCTTGGCAGGGCGCCAGCGGGCGCTGGTACGAATTCGACGTGGCGCGCTCGAAGCGGGCGTGGGAGCCGGTGGGCGGCCTCTACATGTTCGTGAAGCCCGGCGACCTGCCGACGATGGAAGCCGGCGGGCCGACCTGCCTCTACCTCGCACAGACGGCCAGCTTCGCGGAAAGCCTTGCGCGCCATGACGCCTGGGGCGCGGCGCAATCGCTGGGCGCGGGCGAAATCCACTTGCTCATCGTGTCCGACCCCGCCAAGCGCGCGGCCATCGAGCAGGACATCTACAAGTCCCACACGCCGATCCTGAACCGCCAGCAGGCGCGGGCCTCGTCCCTGCACATGGGCTCCGTCGCGGGCGGCGGCGCAGGCGCCGGCGCGGTGGCCCCGCCGCAACCCTACCGCGGATACGGCGGCGCGGTGGCGTAGCGCCGATTTCGGAGAGTAGGACCGCGGGCCTATGGCCCGCTCCGGAATGATCGTCCAGGTACCGGCCTTGCCGCAGCGACCTGAATGCGGGCCATAGGCCCGCGGTCCTCATCACCAACATCTCCACCCGCACGGAACACAGGGTTCCTGCGGTTTCGCCTAGGTCGCCCTCCACCGGAGAGCCGGGGACGCGGACGAAGCCCGCGGGTGTGGTCGCATCGCTCGCACGATGCTCTGCAGAAACAAAGAGATACGGACTTCGCCCGCGTCCCCGCGATCGTTTCCCGTCAGGCCGGCTCCGGGCGGTTTTTCACA
>CAZGYQ010000064.1:14043-20427 GCA_964530695.1 uncultured Caulobacteraceae bacterium | reverse complement strand
GGTTGAGGCAGTGCTCGCACAGGCGCGGCAGGTACATCATGAAGGTGTTCTCGAAGGCGCCGTACATCTCCTTCTGAATGCCTTCGAAATTCTGATCCTTGGACCTCTTGGAAAACTCGCCGCCGAGGATCTCCTCCCAGTTGGGGCCTGCCTCGATCTTCTCCATGCGCTCGCCGGTGATCTGGGAACGCGGCCGCGCCGTGGGAAACGCCTGAAGCTCTCCTGCCGTCTGCAGGTGGCTGTAGTCGAAGTCGAACGGCTCGTAGTAGTCGTCGATCTCCGGGAGGTTGGGGTTCGCGAATATCTTCGCAAGGATGCGCCACTTCGATCCCATGCGCGGCTCGATGGCGCCGTTCGGCTTGCGCACCCATCCGCCTTTCCAGTGCTTCTGGTTCTCCCAGTCGCGCGGATAGCCGACGCCGGGCTTGGTCTCGACGTTGTTGAACCAGGCGTATTCAACACCCTCGCGATTGGTCCAGACATTCTTGCAGGTCACCGAGCACGTGTGACACCCGATGCACTTGTCGAGGTTCAGGACCATGCCGATTTGAGCGCGGATCTTCATGGCGTCAGTCCTCCGCTCTCTTGGCCGGACGCTCCAGCCAATCCACTTTCTTCATTTTCCGGATGACGACGAACTCGTCGCGGTTGCAACCGACAGTGCCGTAGTAGTTGAAGCCATACGCCAGCTGTGCGTAGCCGCCGATCATGTGCGTCGGCTTGAGAACGGCCCGCGTCACCGAGTTGTGGATGCCGCCGCGTTGCCCGGTCATCTCCGAACCCGGCGTGTTCACGATCTTCTCCTGCGCGTGGTACATGAACACCGTACCTTCGCGCATGCGCTGCGAGACGACGGTGCGCGCCGTGAGTGCGCCGTTCGAATTGAACGCCTCGACCCAGTCGTTGTCGACGATGCCCGCCTTGCGAGCATCCACCTCCGACAACCAAACGACCGGACCGCCGCGATTGAGCGTCAGCATCATCAGGTTGTCGGTGTATGTGGAATGGATGCCCCACTTCTGATGCGGCGTGATGAAGTTGAGCACGATTTCCTTTTCACCGTTCGACTTCAGCCCATGGACAGGCGCGATCGTTTTCAGATCGACAGGTGGCTTGTAGACGCAGAGCTGTTCGCCAAAAGCGCGCATCCAGGAATGGTCCTGGTAGAGTTGCTGGCGACCCGTGAGCGTGCGCCACGGGATCAACTCGTGCACGTTGGTGTAGCCCGCGTTGTAACAGACGTTCTCGCTCTCGATGCCGGACCAGATCGGCGACGAGATGATCTTGCGCGGCTGGGCGACGATGTCGCGGAAACGGATCTTCTCGTCTTCCTTTGGCAAAGCGAGGTGCGCGTGTTCCCGACCGGTCTGCTTCGAGAGCGCCTCCCAGCTCTTGACCGCGACTTCGCCATTGGTCTCCGGCGCCAGCATCAGGACAGCTTCGCAGGCATCGATGTCGGTCTCGATGCGCGGCAAGCCTTTCGTGACTCCTTCCTCGCTGACCAGACCGTTCAACCGACCGAGCGCATCGACCTCATGCTCGGTGTTCCAAGCGAGGCCTTTTCCGCCATTGCCGATCTTGCCCATCAGCGGCCCGAGCGCCGTGAAGCGCTTGTAGAGATTGGGATAGTCCCGCTCGATGACGGTCATCTGCGGACCGGTTCTGCCGGGAACGAGATCGCACTCGCCCTTCCACCAGTCCCTGGGTTCGGCGCCCTGCGCCATTTCGCCGGGGCTGTCGTGCTGGATTGGCGTCAACACCAGGTCCCGCTCGACGCCAAGCGCTTCCGGCGCCACTTCGGAGAACTTCCGGGCGATGCCCTTGAAGATCTCCCAGTCGGAGCGACATTCCCAGGCCGGGTCCACCGCCGCCGTGAGCGGATGGATGAAGGGATGCATGTCGGACGTGTTGAGATCGTTCTTTTCGTACCAGGTCGCCGTCGGCAGCACGATGTCGGAATAGACCGCCGTCGTGGACATGCGGAAATCGATGGTGACAAGCAGATCCAGTTTGCCTTCCGGCCCCTGCTCGCGCCACTTCACGTCGACCGGCTTTCTGCGGCCCGTACCGCCCAGGTCCTTGCCCATGACGCCATGTGACGTCCCCAGCAGATGCTTGAGAAAATACTCGTGGCCTTTGCCCGATGAACCGAGCAGGTTCGAGCGCCAGACAAACATGTTACGGGGGAAATTTTCCTCCGTGTCCGGGTCCATGCAGCTCATTTCGAGGCGCCGGGCAGTGAGTTCGCGCACCGCGTAGTCCTTTGGGTCCATGCCCTCTGCGGCGGCCTGCCTGCACACCTCCAGCGGATTGATCTTCAGCGCCGGCGTGGACGGCAGCCAGCCCATGCGTTCGGCCTTGGCGTTGTAGTCGATGAAGGTCTTGCCCCAGTCGCCGTCGGGCGCTGTCGGGGAGAGCAACTCATCGACGTCAAGCGTCTCGTACCGCCATTGATCGGTGTGCGCGTAGAAGAAGCTGGTCGAGTTCTGCTGGCGTGGCGGACGCGCCCAGTCGAGCGCAAATGCGATGGGAGCCCAGCCCGATTGCGGCCGCAGCTTCTCCTGCCCCACATAGTGAGACCAGCCGCCGCCTGACTGGCCGACGCAGCCGCACATCACCAGGAGGTTGATCACCCCCCGGTAATTCATGTCCATGTGGTACCAGTGGTTCATCGCGGCGCCGATGATGATCATCGACCGGCCATTGGTTTTCTCCGCGTTGGACGCAAAACCGCGCGCGGTGGCGATGATCTGGTCGCGCGGCACGCTCGTGACCGCCTCCGCCCAGGCCGGCGTGTAGGGCTCGATCTCGTCGTAGCTTTTCGGCAGGTGCGCGCCACCCAGTCCCTGATCCACACCGTAGTTTGCGAGGAACAGATCATAGACCGAAGCGACGAGCGTTTCGCCGTCCTTCAGCGCGAGGCGCTTGACCGGAATATTGCGCTTGAGCGTGCTGGGATGGTCCGTCGAAGCAAAACCATTGGTGGCCGCATTGGCGAAGTAGGGGAAAAGAACCTCGGCGACGTCGTCGTGCGCGCCCTTGAGTCCAAGCCGCAGCTTCACATCGCGCCCATTGGCGTCCTTCTCCTCAAGGTTCCATTTCCCCTGCTCGCCCCAGCGAAACCCGATGGCGCCGGACGGCACGACGACGGAGCCATTCGTTTCGTCGATGGCCACCGTCTTCCAGTCCGGATTGTTGGCCTGTCCCAGGCCGTCGGCGAAATCCGACGCGCGGAGCAGGCGCTCCGGCACATAGGCGCCGTCCTTGGCGACAAGCCGCACGAGCAACGGCATGTCGGAGTATTTGCGCACGTAGTCGCGGAAGTACGGCACTTCCCTGTCGCGGTGGAACTCGGTGAGGACGACATGCCCCATGGCCATCGCGAGCGCCGCGTCCGTGCCCTGCTTCACGCTGATCCAGAGATCGGCGAACTTCGATGCTTCGGAATAGTCCGGGCTGATGACGACGGACTTCGTGCCCTTGTAGCGCACCTCCGTGTAGAAGTGGGCGTCTGGCGTCCTGGTCTGCGGCACGTTGGAGCCCCAGACAATGATGAACCCGGAATTGTACCAGTCGGCGGATTCCGGCACGTCGGTCTGTTCGCCCCAGGTCTGGGGAGAAGCCGGAGGAAGGTCGCAGTACCAGTCGTAAAAAGAGCCGCACGCGCCGCCGAGCAGTTGCAGGTAGCGCGCGCCCGCCGCGTAGGAAATCATCGACATGGCGGGAATGGGGGAAAAGCCGAACACGCGGTCAGGCCCCCACTTCTTCACGGTATAGGCGTTCGCAGCGGCGATGATTTCGGTGACCTCATCCCATTTGGCGCGTACGAAGCCGCCGCCGCCGCGACGCGTCATGTAGGATTTGCGTTTGGCCGCGTTCTCGACAATCGACGCCCATGCCGCGATCGGCGCCATGCTGGCGCGCGCCTCCCGCCAGAGCTTCACCAGTCGCGCACGCACGAGCGGATACTTCACGCGGTTCGAGGAATAGAGATACCAGCTGTAGGAAGCGCCGCGCGAACAGCCGCGCGGTTCGTGGTTCGGGAGATCTGGCCGCGTGCGGGGATAGTCCGTCTGCTGGGTTTCCCAGGTGACGATGCCGCCCTTGACGTAGATCTTCCACGAGCACGATCCGGTGCAGTTGGCGCCGTGGGTCGAGCGCACGATCTTGTCGTGCTGCCAGCGATGCCGGTAGGCCTCCTCCCATGTACGGTCTTCATTGTTCATGACGCCGTGACCGCCGGAAAAGGTTTCCGTCTTGCGCGAGAAGAACAGGAGTCGGTCGAGAACGTGGCTCATGTTTCAGATCCCTGTCACTGTGCTGCCGCGGAGGCGTGTGGGCCGCCGCGCTTGTTTTCGACATCGAACAAGAGGCCGCCAGGCCGCGCGTAGGCAAACCAGGTGAGCACAAGGCACGACACGTAGAATGCCAGAAACGAGTAGAGCGCGGCCTGGGCGCCGCCCGTGGCGGCGATCGAGAAGCCGAAGCTCTTGGGTATGAAGAAGGCGCCGTAGGCCGCGATCGCCGAAGTGAATCCGGTGATGGCCGCGCTTTCCTTTTCCGCCTGCTTGACCTGCTCGGCGGCGCTGAGCTGCGGCTCGAGCCGCGCGACTTCCTTGCGCATGATGGCAGGGATCATCTGGAAGGTGGACGCGTTGCCGACGCCGGTGGCGAAGAACAGCAGCATGAAGCAGGCGAAAAAGCCCGAGAATGCACCTGGCTGGTCCTTGGCGTCGAGGAAGTAGAGAACGCCCATCGTCCCCGCCATCATCATCGCGAACACTGCCAGCGTCACCTTGGCGCCGCCGAACCTGTCGGCGATCCAGCCTGTGAAGGAGCGCGACAGCGCGCCAACCAACGGCCCGAGAAACGCGATCTGTAACACGTTCACGTCCGGAAACTGCGTCTTCGTCAGCAGCGGGAACGCCGCCGAAAAACCGATGAACGATCCGAACGTTCCCGTGTAGAGCCAGCACATGATCCAGTTGTGCGTGCGCTTGAAGATGATCGCCTGATCCGAGAAGGAAGCCTTCGCCGTCGAGAGGTCGTTCATGCCAAACCATGCGGCGAACGCACTGGCGACAATGAACGGAACCCATATGAATCCCGCGTTCTGCAGGAAAAGCTCTTCGCCCTTGGCTGTGATCTGCGGAGCACCGCCAAGCGCGCCGAACACGCCCATGGTGACGATGATCGGCACGATGAACTGCATGACGCTGACGCCGAGATTGCCGAGGCCCGCATTGAGCGCCAGGGCATTGCCCTTCTCCTTCTTCGGATAGAAGAAGCCGATATTCGACATGGATGACGCGAAGTTGCCGCCGCCAAAGCCGCACAGCAGCGCAAGACCGAGCATCACCCAGTACGGCGTTTCGGGATTTTGCACCGCGAAGCCGATGCCGAGCGCGGGAGCCAGAAGCGACCATGTCGTCAGCGTCGTCCACAGGCGTCCGCCGAATACGGGGACCATGAAGCTGTAGAAGATGCGCAACGTCGCGCCGGAAAGGCCCGGCAGCGCCGCCAGCCAGAACAGTTGATCGGTCGAATAGTCAAAACCGATCAGCGGCAACTTGGCGACCACCACCGACCAGACCATCCAGACTGCAAACGACAACAGCAGCGACGGGATGGACAGCCACAGATTGCGGCTGGCGACCGCCTTGCCGGTCTTGTTCCAGAAGTCTTCATCCTCGGGCCGCCAGTCGACGATGAGCTTCGGCGACATCGCCTCCGCCTGCTTCGGCGTATGGATCGGCTGCATTTCGGGCAGCTGCGGCAATTCCTTCAGAGCCGCCCCTGCTGCTTCCCGTTCCATGTGCTGGACGGCGAAATGCATCCAGAGCAGCGACGCCGTCGCGACAACGAAGAGCAGCATGAAGCAACTCGTCCAGACGCCCGTCAGGTCGTTCAGAACGCCGAACAGGATCGGCAAAATGAAGCCCCCAAGGCCGCCGATCATGCCGACGAGGCCGCCCACCGAGCCGACGTCCTTGGGATAGTAGATCGGAATGTGCTTGAAGACGGCCGCCTTGCCGAGGCTCATGAAAAAGCCGAGCACGAAGGCCACCACGATGAAGCCGATGGGGCCAATGGCGAAGCGAAACGCGATGGGCCCGCGTATGCCGTCGATCACATAGTTCGTCGCCGGATAGGACAGGATGAATGTCGCCAGCATCGAGACCATGAAGGTCCAGTACATGACCTTTCGCGCGCCGACCTTGTCGGAGAGAACGCCGCCGTAGATGCGGAACAGCGATGCAGGAATGGAGTAGGCGGCGGCGATCATGCCTGCCGTTTTCAGGTCGAAGTGATACACGCCGATGAGGTAACGCGGCAGCCAGAGCGCCAGCGCTACAAACGCGCCGAACACAAAGAAGTAGTAGA
>CAZGYQ010000064.1:0-14033 GCA_964530695.1 uncultured Caulobacteraceae bacterium | reverse complement strand
TCCTGGACATTCTTGAGCGGTTCGAACTGCTCCGCGAGGGAGCGCGCCTTCACGCCCTGCTTCCGGCGTTGCGCGAGTTCGGGGTCATCCTTTGTCGTGACGAAGAAGAGCAGCGCCACCACGACAAGCCCCGCCGCCCAGATCTGCGCGACCGCTTCCCAGCCCATGGCGGCGAGAACGACAGGCGCCGCGAATTTCGTGACTGCGGCGCCGACGTTGCCGGCGCCGAAGATGCCCAGCGCCGTGCCTTGCCGCGCCTGCGGAAAGAACTTCGACACATAGGTGATGCCGACCGCGAAAGATCCACCGGCAATCCCGATGCCGAGCGCCGCGAAAAGGAACTGCGGGTAGGTCTCGGCGTAGGAGAGCAGGAACGTCGCGACCGCCGCCAACAACATCACGGCGACATTGACGAGGCGACCGCCAAGCTGGTCGGTCCAGACGCCCAGCAACAGCCGGATAAGCGACCCTGTGAGGATCGGCGTGCCGACGAGCAGGCCAAACTGGGTTTCCGAGAGGCCCAGGTCATTCTTGATCTGAACGCCGAGGATCGAGAAGATCGTCCACACGGCAAAGCAAGTCGTGAAGGCCAGCGTGCTCATCCAGAGGGCGGTTGAGGCTCCCGGAGCCGGTTTGTCCGTCGCAGCGACCATTGTTTCGCCCCTCGTGCATTGAAATCGAACGGCGCCGGGTTTCCTAGCGGCGCTCGCATACGCAAGGAGGTGGGCCGATTGCGACCCGAACGGTTTGACGTTTTTCAAGTCGATCGCTGCATCACGACGAAATAAATGCGCGAGACAACTTCAGGGGGTAGACGCCTAAGCCATTCAGGCAACGGGATTACCTTGATTAGTTTGGCGAATTGACGAATATCAAGCTAGATAGATGGATACGCCTGACGCAGGGTTCGTTTGATGAGCATCAAGCAATCAGCGAGAGAGCTATTCCACATGTGTTTGCGGTGGTGCTGAGCACACCCGGCGGAACAGGGAAAAACCAGCCATGCGCGCCAATGATATCCCGCGTGTCCGCGCACTCCCGATCTTCGCGAACGTCAGCGACGACACCTTCAAGAGAGTCACGGGCACCGCCTACCTGCAGCGGTTTCCGTCCAACACTACGCTCCTGATGGAGGGAGATGTCGTCGACTTCCTCTACGTGCTTCTTGACGGACAGGTCGAACTCCAGGGCACGTGGAAGGACAAGGAGACGACGCTCGCCATCCTGCGGCCCGTCTCTTCGTTCATACTTGCGGCGGTGGTTCTCGATGCGGATGCGCTCATGTCCGCGCGCACCATCGAACGGTGCGAAATCCTGATGATTTCGGGCGACGCGATACGCAAGACCATGGCTGAAGACCCGATCTTCGGCGTAGCGATCGCGCGCGAGCTTTCCGGCTGTTATCGCGGCCTCGTGCGCACGATCAAGAACCAGAAGCTTCGCGGCGGCGTCGAGCGCCTGGCCAACTATCTCCTGACCCTTCGCGCCAAGACAGAGGGCGGCGACACCGTTCGTCTCCCGCATGAAAAGCGCGTGCTTGCGGCGCTGCTGGGCATGACGCCGGAAAACCTGTCGCGCGCCTTCTCGACGCTTCAGGACTACGGTGTGGAGGTAAGCGGCGCCGACGTGCGCCTCGGCAAGGTGCGCGACCTTGAACGGCTGGCGCGGCCGGACCCGCTCATCGACAACCACGCCCCTCGCGCGCCGGACATCCTCGCCGAGGCGGACGCCGAACTGTGGTCCACGGAACGCCAGCGTTCGGGCGGGAGCAACTAGCCGTTCACCCGCCCACCTGCGCCAAACGGCGCGTCGTTCCGGTCATGCCTTCGCCAAGTTTATGCCCCTGCGGCTTTGATCCCAGCGCCGTCTGGATCCGCGCGATCAAGGCGTCCTGATCCGCATCGTCTTGCAGCAGATCGCGCAGGTCCAGACCGCCGTCCCCGAACAGGCACAGACGCAGGCGTCCCTGCGCCGTGACCCTCAGCCGGTTGCAGCCGTCGCAGAAGCCCGGCGCGTAAGGCGCGATCAACCCGAACCGGCCGAGGTAGTCGGGATGGGAAAACTCTACTGCAGGGCCGTCGTCCCCGGCGCGCGCAAGCGGCGACCAGCCACGGGCCTCAAGCCAGTCGTGCAGGACGGCTCCTGAAACATGCTCCGCGGAAAAATAGTCCGCGTTGTCGCCGGTGCGCATCAGTTCGATGAAGCGCACCGAAACCGGACGATCGCGCACATATTCAGCGAAGGCGTCAAAACCAGCGCCGACTGTTTCGCGCAGCAATACCGCGTTGAGTTTCACGGCGGTGAAGCCGTGGTCGAGGGCGCGGTCCAGCCCGGTCAGGATGGACGGCAGGCGATCGTGGCCCGTGACCCGCGCGAACACGCTGGCGTCGAGGCTGTCGACACTCACATTGAGGTGGGTGAGGCCGGCGGCTTTCCAGTCCGCGACCTTCCGTTCAAGCGACCAACCGTTGGTCGTCAGCGCGATCTTCTCCACGCCGGCGCCCGCAACCCGGTTGATGATTGCATCCAGATCCTTGCGCACCGCCGGTTCGCCGCCCGTCAGCCGCACCTTGCGCACCCCGGCGCGCGCGAAGGCGCCAACCAGACGCGAAATCTCGTCGGATGAGAGAAAATCATGCGCGCCGCTGCGGCGGTACCCGTCCGGCAGGCAGTAGGTGCAGCGAAAATTGCACGCTTCCGTGATCGAAAGCCGCAAATAGCGAAACCGGCGACCGAAGCCATCTTCGAGAACAGACACGCTTCAGCCCCTTTCCAGATGCGGGAGGACGAACCCGCTCCGCCGCCGCCCCGCGCGTGGGCGAGAGCCCAATTGTTCTCGCCCACGCGCCCGGCGCTGTCATCATGGCGTGTACGTAGGGGGAGCATCAGACGCCAGCGCTCGGAGCAAGGCGACAGTCTCCTGAAACGGGGCGACATGCATTGACCGATCAAAGCGCGCCGACTTGACGATGATCAAGAAGTTCCACGGCCGCCAAGCCCGCAGGAAGAGATTCTGCGGAACCCTGTTGTAGAAAACCACGGTCGCGCCCGAGGCCGTGGTGTGGGAGCGTCACGGGACGAGGGTGGCCGGCCATCACGGACCTTCGGTTGGGACGGGCTCACTGGGTCCGGATCACGGTCAGGTCTTCCCGGCGAGGCTGCGATAGTGCGCGGCGACCACCTCAAACGCCTGCTTTCGAACGCCTGTTTCGGACATCAGCCCCTTCCGGTTCCACCCGTTCTGGTAGAGAGGGTGCTGGCGGCGCGGCGAGCGGAAATCCTTCAATATCCACGGCGACAAACCGCGCAGGAACGGAATCCTGGCGCTCATCTCGAGTGTCTTGCGGTGATACTCCGCCTGAAATTCTTCCGAGAATTTTCGCGCCGCCGAGGCGTCATGGAAGCCGGCTTTCGCATCCGCGCCGAATTCCGAGAAAATCACGGGTTTTCCGTAGTCCGAGCGCCAGCTGATGTCCGGCAACTCGGACAGGGCATCGTCGCTGTACCAGCCATTGTAGGTGTTGACGCCCAGCACATCGAGAAGCTCAGCGAGCGGGTCGCTGATCACGATGAGCGGATGTCCGTCTTGCTCGCGCCGCTCCGTAAGAAGAGCCGCTGTGATGAGGCGCGTGTCGTCTAGGGATCGCGCGTCGACAGCCAGCACTTTCAGAAACGCATTGCGCTCGGCGCTTTGCGGGGTTTCATTGGCCAGGCTCCAGAAGATGATCGAGGCGCGGTTCCGGTCTCGCCTGATGTTTTCGGCCTGCATGCGCCGCGCCGCCGCTCGCGTGGCTCCGCTGGCCCAGTTCACCCGCCAATAGACAGGCATCTCGCTCCAGACCAGGAGACCTAGTTTGTCTGCCATCCGCGTCATTGTTTCCGAATGCGGATAGTGCGCAAGACGCACGAAGTTGCACCCAAGGCCATCCCTCGCCGTCCGCAGCAGGTCCAGCGCGGCGTCTGGCGTCACAATCCGGCCCGGGTCCGCGCCGATTTCCTCTTCGTGCAGGCAAACGCCGCGCAGGAAGATCGGTTCGTCGTTCAGCAGGATGTTCTCCCCTTCCACGCGCACAGTGCGAAAGCCGATCTGGTCCTGCAACCTGTCGACTGCGGTCTCGACCCGCACCGAATAAAGGCGCGGCGTCTCTGGCGACCAGCGTTCAAGAGCCTGTGGCGCCTCGAACACGCCATCCCATTGGCCGGCGGCATTTGTGCGTCCGTCGACGGCCCAACGCAGATCTTCGATCCGCAGGCGCACATGCGCACGCGCGGCGTGGGGTCCATCGAGACGTATGCTCACCGCAATGCGGCCGTCCCGCGTCAGCCGGATCCAGGCGTCGTCCACGAAGGTCTCCGGCGTCAGGACCAGCCGGATCGCACGCGTGATCCCGCCATAGTTCTCCCAGTCGGTGACGGGAGGCGGGACGGTATCGGGGGACGGTTCGGAATCGACGCCGATCGTGATCTGGTTTTCGCCGTCCCGCAAGAGGCCGGTCACCTCAAGCGAGTACGGCGTGAACCCTCCCTCATGGGTCCCTATGTATGCGCCGTTGAGATAGACGCTCGACCTGTAGTTCGCTGCTTCGACTCGGATGAACGCGCGACGGCCACGGGCGTGCACATGCGTGAACGTCCTTTGGTACCACATCAAGCCGACGTAGTGGCGCAGCGCGGGTTCATGCTTGAGCCAGGCGGCAGGCAACTGGGCGACGGCGGACCGCTGCATGTCGTATTCGATCAGCGCCGACGGGTCGGCGCGCATCGCCGCCTCGACATCATGAGCCTCGTAGCGACGGTGGCCGAAACCGGCCGCGGCGCCATGAAACCCGGTGACCCCGTCGCGATACGGATCAATCGAGTAGCGCCAGCCTCCGGAGAGATCCTGCCCTTCCCGGCCAGCCGCGTTTACGAGCACAACGCCGGGCAGGCTATCGCCCGTCGCGGATATTTGCGGCGACGCTGCCATCGCATCCGCGACCGCCCCGCCGCTCACATGAATTGCGGCGCCGAACCCGAGGACTGCACGCCGACTGAATTCACCTGTCACGTGTCTCTCCTTGTCAAAGCTCTTGAGGGCGCCGGGGCCGCCACATGCACGGACCACTCGTAGCGCATAAAAAATCACATTTCGCCGGCCAGTCCATCCGGCTCCGGCGGCGACGCATTGGCAATTGCACGCCGCCATGGGAAAGGCTGCAGGATTCAGCGATCGCGCGAAGGGAGTCGAATGCGATGAAGAGCGTTCCCGAACGCGCACCCGTCACGGCCGGAACGTTTCACCAGGAAATCCTGGGCGCGGCGCAACCGGTCGTGTTGCGGAGTCAGGTTTCGGATTGGCCTGTGGTGCGGGCAGGGCGAGAATCGCCGGCGGCGCTTTGCGGGTATCTTCACCGGTTCGACGCAGGCCGACCTGTCAGCGCCGTGCACGCACCGCCATCGGCCAACGGCCGGCTCTTCTACAACGATGAACTGACCGGCTTCACCTTCCAGCAGGGTCCGACGACGCTTGCGATGTCTCTCGACTACTTGCTGACATGTCTTGATGAAGCTCGACCTCCCTCATTCGCGGTTCAGGGCGCGTCTGCGCGAACAAACCTTCCCGGATTCGAGGCGGAGAACGCGCTGGCCATTCTGGCTGATGTCGAGCCGCGCATCTGGATCAACAACGCCGTGACTGTCGCCGCACATCACGATCCTACGGAAAATGTGGCGTGCGTCGTCGCGGGACGGCGAAAGTTCACCCTTTTTCCGCCCGAGCAGGTCGCAAATCTCTACATCGGCCCATTCGAGCCGACGCCTGCGGGCGCCACGATCAGCATGGTCGACTTCGAAAAGCCAGATCTCGAGCGCCATCCCCGGTTCAAGGACGCACTCGACGCAGGAATGGAAGCGATCCTGGAGCCGGGCGACGCGATCTACATCCCGTATTTCTGGTGGCATCATGTCCAGTCGCTTGAGCCGATGAACATGCTTGTCAACTACTGGTGGAGTTCGCCGACGGAAGGACGTGACGCCAGAGAGGCGATGATGCATGCGATGATTGCGATCAGGACATTGCCCGACGCGCAGCGCACCGCATGGCGCGCGCTGTTTGACCACTATGTCTTCGAGATCAACGGGCCGGCGGGCGAACATTTGGCGCCTGGTAGGCGCGGAATTCTGGGCGCGATCGCTCCCGATTTCGTTCGCAGCGTGCGCGCGGCTCTGGCGCGCGCGCTCGCGCGCACCTGAAACCGATCTATCGCTTCGCGGGCCCCACGGACCCGCGGGAGACGAGATCAAACCGGCACTCCTCCGCGAAATGCCGGTCGCCGAGAACGATCGCCTGGACCGCTGCGGCGCCTAGCTCTTCGAGGGGCTGGCGAACGGTGGTCATGGGCGGCCAGCCGGTGCGGCTTGCAGGCGTATCGTCAAAGCCGACGACGGAGATGTCTTCGGGAATTCCCAGTCCGGCCTCGCGCGCCGCGCGGACGACGCCCAACGCCATGTCGTCATTGGCCGCGAAAATGGCGGTCGGCGGATCGGGTAATGCAAGCAGCTTTTGCGCCGCGTCGCGCCCGGAATCGACATCGAACTTGCCTGCGATGACGAGGCTGGGGTCGGCGGGGATTCCCGCGGCCTCCATGGCGTCGAAATATCCGTGCAAGCGCTCCGAGGCGGCATGGTGGCCCGCAGGCGGCGCCACGATGCCGATGCGTCGATGTCCGAACGCGAGCAAGTGCTCGACGCCGAGGCGCCCGCCTTCCCGCTCCGGCGTTTCCAGCTTGAATCCCGGCCCGTCCACGTACCCGGCGATGCGCACAACCTGCGCATTGAGCGTTGCGAGATGGGAAAGCAGGCCGACATCGTCAGAAAGCGGCGGAATGAGAATGATCCCGTCCGGTGCGAGCGTCTTGACCATCGCCGTCAGCGGCTCGAGTTCGTTGCCGACTTCCCGCTCAAGCGGTTCGACGACCAGATGGTATCCGAGTTCCCGGCACCTGCGCGCAGCGCCGGCCTGTATGCCGCCCACGTAACTCGGCGAGGGATTGTGGTAGAGAAAAGCGATCAGGAAGGACCGGCTGCCCGCCAGACGTCGCGCCGCCTGGTTCGGCGTGTATGCGAGCTCCTTTGCTGCCTCAAGCACTCTCTCGCGCACCCCCGGCCGGACATGCGGCTCCCCGTTCAGCACGCGCGACACTGTCTTGATCGAGACGCCAGCGCGCTGGGCGACCTCGGTGATGGTGGTCGTCACATCTGACTCCATGAACACTCAGCCGGACGACATGACTTCCCCAATCGCGCGTCTCCGTAGCCAGGCGTCGCGGCAGTCGTTCTTCGCGACTGACATGCCGAACACTGCGACCCTGTTTGGGCTTGTGTCCGTATGACAACCTTGTCAATACAGATCAACCAGACGCGCCATCCAGGTGGCGCCCGGCCAGCCAACGGGGCGGACAAGGTGAAAGACTGGGCGAAGGGCGGGTTACTGGCGGCTGCGCTTTGGTTGGTCGCAGGCGATGCAAGCGCCCAAGCGCCCTCTGCCGACAGACAGGAGCCGTTCGCCGCCGAGATTTTGGCCTTCGCCAGCGCGGATGAACGGGTAGACGCCCCTTGCGCCATCATGTTCGTGGGATCTTCGAGTTTCAGGCTCTGGCGAAACCTAGCCACGGACATGGCGCCATACCCGGTCGTCAACCGCGGCTTCGGCGGCGCTACAATCACCGACGTCAACCGCAATTTCCGCGTTTTGACCCGCCGACGTTCGCCGCAAGCAATCTTCTTCTACGCCGGTGAAAATGACATCGCCGCCGGTCGCACGCCGGAAGAGGTCGTCTCGGCCTTTCAGGAATTTCTCGAGGCGAAGCGAAACATTCTGGGCGCGACGCCGGTCTATTTCCTCTCGCTCAAACCTTCGCCGTTGCGGATTCGCCAGCTGGCGCAGCAACGCGAGGTCAACGCAGCGATCCAAACGCTCGCACGCTCCCAGACGGACCTTCGCTACGTCGACGTGGCGAAGGCCATGATGACCCACGGCGCGCCGCGCAACATCTACGCGGCGGACGGGCTGCACATGAGCGATGCGGGGTACCGCGCCTGGCGACGAATTCTTCGTCCTCATGTCAGGCGCGAGGCGGGCCGGATCGGTCGTTGCGGAGCACCCACGCCGTGAACGGATCAGTGCACCAGACCGAAGACGTCCTTGCGGCGACCCTTGTCCAGCTCATCGTCATCATTCTCGCTGCGCGCGTCGCCGGCGCCGCCGCCGCCGCGATCCGCCAGCCGCGCGCGGTCGGCGAGATCGTGGCGGGACTGCTGCTTGGCCCCTCCTTTCTCGCGGCTGCCTTTCCGAAGGTATCGACGGCGATCTTCGACCCGGCGTCCGCGCCGCCGATGCTCGTGCTGAGCCAGATCGGCCTCATTCTGCTGATGTTCCAGATCGGATGCGATTTCGAGTTTGCACGACTCGCCAACGCCAGGAACCGGCGAGCGATGTTGCTCATCACTGTTGCTAGTGTCGTCACGCCGCTCGCGGCGGGCCTAGCGCTTGGATTTCTGTCGGCCTCTGTGCTGGCTCCGGGGACCGACAGCCTCACCTATTCCCTCTTCGTCGCGGTGGCGCTGGCCATCACGGCCGTGCCCATTCTCGGGCGGATCCTGCGCGAGTACGCTCTCACGCGCACCGATGTGGGCGTCATCGCAATCTCGGCGGCCGCAGCGAACGATGTTCTGGGGTGGGTGCTTCTCGCGGGTATTTCCGCGTATGCATCGCAGCAATTTTCGGTGACGGGCGCGACGTGGCAGATTGCAGGCCTCGCCGCGCTCGCTCTGGCTGCCTGGTTCGCCGGCCGACCGCTGGTCGATGGCCTCCTGCGCCGGTTTCCCATTGAACGCCAAGCCGTATCGCCTCATCTCATGGCGATCGTGTTCGCGCTTGTTTTTCTGGGCGGGATCGCCACACGGGCGCTGGGCATCTTCACGATATTCGGGGGGTTTCTTGTCGGCCTGATTTTCCATCGTCACGTCGCCTTTGTCGAAGCGTGGCGATCGCAGGTCGGATCGTTCGTGCTCACTTTTTTCCTGCCGATCTTCTTCACCTACACCGGCCTGCGCACCAATATCTGGGGCCTCGACACGGCGGGGGACTGGAGCTGGTGCCTGATCTTCCTCGTTGTCGCGGTGGTGACGAAGATCGCGCCGGTCTACATCGCGGCCCGCATGAGCGGCATCAACGCCGAAGACGCCCGGATTCTTGGCGTGCTGATGAACACGCGCGCGTTGATGGAGCTGATCGTCCTGAATGTCGGCTTCAGCCTGGGCTTCATCCCGCAGGACGTCTTCACGATGCTGGTGATCATGGCGGTTGCGACGACGATCATGACCGGGCCCGCGCTGAAGTGGCTTCTCGACCGGACGGCGCACAGGGTCATACTGCACCAGGACGCGTGAGAGCGCCGATCCGCACGGGTACCGTGGCTGGCCTCTCCTTCTTGACTTGGTCTGCGTGTGCCGTTCTCACATTTGTGGTGTGCTATGAAATAATATGGTAGAAGATCGCTACGGTGCCCTTCCGCGCAGCGATCTCGCGATCCATTGCGCGCCGAGAACGCCCAGGATCACGACCACGACAACGACCGGAAGCGCCGTGCGAACCTGCTCGCCCAGCGCCGCGCCCAGTGTCGCGAACACGATGAACGCGACCGCGAGGTACAGCGCGCCGGAGAAGATGATGATGATCAGGAAGCGCGGAAACGGCGCCTTGAACAACCCGCACGCCACATAGAGCGGAATCCGCGTTCCGGGGACAAACCGTGCGATCATCAAGGCGACGCCCAGCCGATTGACGACACGTTCGCGCGCGGCGATCACGCGGGGGTCGGAAGCTAGTTTCGCCGTTCCTGGATGTGCGTGGGCGAAGCGGCCGGCCCAGTACTTCCAGGCGTCGCTCAGAATCAGACCGAAAAGCGTGGCGGCGAACAGTCCGGCGGCGTCGCCATGCCCCGTGGCCGCCGCGCTCGCAGCGCCGATAACCGCGGCATCCTCCTGCACGAAGGGCAGCAGGATAGCGATGCCATAGACGGCCCATGCGTGATTGGAGATGAGGTCGACGAAGTCCATTTCTGCCTTTCCGCCTTGCGCCTGCCGACAGGGGCCCAGCGCCATCGGACGCGCCTACGATACCGCATTGCCTCCTTGGCGCCACGCGACCTGATCGCCGCCGGCCGCGGGGGCGCTTGCATCTGGGTCCCGCATGACACAGGACTTGCGATCCCCGCCGCACGGCTTGCAGCTATTCGGACCCATGATCCCCCTCTCCCGCGCCCGCAATATCGCCGACCTGCGTCTGCTCGCGAAGGCGCGGCTGCCGCGGATGGTGTTCGACTACATCGACGGCGGCTCCGACGACGAGATCACGCTGGCGCGCAATGTGCACCGTCTGCGCGAGCACACCCTGCACTGGTCGGTGCTGAAAGACATCTCCAGCATCGACATGTCGACGACCATCATGGGCGCCGAGAGTGCGTTGCCCTTCTTCATCACGCCCACCGCGGCGTCGCGTCTCTTCCACCACGAAGGTGAGATGGCGGTAGCGCGCGCTGCGACGAAGGCGAAGACAATCTACTCCATGTCGACCATTGGCTCGACGCGGGTGGAGGATGTGGCCACGGTCGCGCCGGGACCGAAGTGGTTCCAGGTCTATGTCTGGAAGGATCGGGGGCTTGTCCGCGAAGGACTGGCGCGGGCGAAGGCGGCGGGGTTCACCGCGCTTGCGCTGACCGTGGACGTGTCCGTCGCGGGAAACCGCGAACGCGATCCGAAGAACCGGTTCACCATCCCCCCGAAAATTTCCATGACCACGGCGCTCGACGTCCTGTCGCGGCCGACGTGGGCATATCGCCTCGCAACGTCGCCGCGCATCACACCCGCCAACTTCGACGGCGTCGGCGGCGACCACCCCGGCGGCATCATGGGCTTCATCGACAGCCAGTTCGACCGCACCGTGTCGTGGAAGGACGCCGGCTGGCTCATCGAGCAATGGGACGGTCCCGTCGCCATCAAGGGCGTGATGAGCGCCAGCGACGCGCGCGAATGCCTCGCCATCGGCGCCGGCGGCGTGTGGGTGTCGAACCATGGCGGGCGCCAACTCGATCGCGTTTCGGCCACCATCGATGCGCTGCCGGAAGTGGTGGACGCGGTGAGCGGACGCGCCAGCGTCATCTTCGACGGCGGCGTGCGGCGCGGCACGGACATCCTGACCGCGCTGGCGCTCGGCGCGGACGGCGTAGCCATCGGGCGCGCCTATCTTTACGGCCTCGGCGCCGGCGGCGAGGCGGGCGTGTCGAAGGCGCTCGAGATTCTCGCGACCGAGTTGCGCCGCGACATGGCGCTGCTTGGCGTGACACGTCTCGCCGAAATCACGCGCGGGCACGTCTCGCGTCCACGCTGATCAAACACGCAACGAGACACCGGCGAGAATTTCCGCAAACCAGCGCGCCGCCGTCAGCGACGTGACGTCGGCGACATCAAGCGACGGATCGAACTCCGTGAGATCGACGCTGCGCACCTTGGGATGCGCGGCGATCGCGCGCGCAGCGTCGAAGAAGTCGTGCGCGGCGACGCCGCCCGGTCGCGCGCCAGGAGCGCCAGGACATTGCGCGCGGTCGATGACGTCGATGTCGAAATCGACGTGGATCACATCGCACTGAGGCTCCAGCGTCGCCAGCATCCGCTGCGCCGTCGCCACGAGACCGGCCTCGCGACACTGGCGCAGCGTCGCCACATGGATGCCCGCCACACGCGCCTTGTTGTGCGCCTTCTCGGTGTTGGCGAACGGCGCGATCCCGATCTGCGCAATGTGTGCGCCGGGCAAGCCGTCCTCGAGCAACGCCTGCACGGGATTGCCGTTGGTCAATCCGCAATCGGTGTCCCGCAGGTCAAAGTGCGCGTCCAGTGTGAGCAGGCCGACCCGCTTGAGCGACGGGCTCAGCGCATGGACAGCGGGACGGGTCACCGCGTTGTTGCCGCCGAGCAGGACAGTCAGTTGATGACGCTCCACGAGCGGCGCAAGGGCGTCGCGGACTGGAGCGAAGGCCGCCGCCGGGTCCACCAGCTTGAGATCGACGTCCCCGGCGTCGAACACGCGCATGGCGGAAAGGTCGACGCCGGTTTCCAGATCATAGACGCTCATCCGCGACAGCGCCGCGCGCACCGCCTTCGGCGCCAGATCGCAACGCCCCGGCGTCAGCGAGCGCTCCGCCAATGGCGCGCCGAGCACGGCGACCGGCGCATCCCGATCGGCGCACAAGAGATTGGCGACAGATGTCCACGAACGGCAATCAGAGGTCATGCCCGCGCTCCTAGCGGCGAATGCCCGTTGCGGTCTATAGGGACCGCATGTGGGATACCCTATGGATCGACGCAAACCTCGCCACGATGGCGGGGCCTGCGCCCTACGGCGCAATCCGCCGGGGCGCCATCGCGGCGCAGGATGGCCGCATCGTCTGGCTCGGCCCGCAGGCGGACCTGCCCGGCCCCGCTGATATTCTTGCGCGCGAGGTGCGCGGCGCCGGCGGCGGCTGGATCACGCCGGGGCTTGTGGATTGCCACACTCACCTCGTCTTCGGCGGCGACCGCGCGCGCGAGTTCGAGTTGCGCCTTGAGGGCGCGAGCTACGAGGAGATCGCGCGCGCCGGCGGCGGCATCGTCTCGACGGTGGCGGCCACGCGCGCCGCGAGCGTCGAGGATCTGGTCCGCGCGGCCGCGCCCCGGCTCGCCGCGCTCAAGGCCGGCGGCGTGACGACCGTGGAGATCAAGTCCGGCTACGGGCTCGATCTCGCGAACGAACTGAAGCAACTCGACGCCGCGCGTCGCCTTGGCGAAGACGGCGACATGCGCATCCGGCGCACATTTCTCGGCCTGCATGCCCTGCCCCCGGAGTACGCCAACGACCGCGACGGTTATGTCTCCCTCGTCGCGGACACGATGATTCCAGCGGTTGCCGGGGCGAAGGCCGCCGATGCGGTGGACGCCTTCTGTGAAGGCATCGGGTTCACCGCGACGGAAGTGGAACGAGTGTTCGCCGCCGCCCGCGCGCATGGTCTGCCGGTCAAACTGCACGCGGAACAGCTGAGCGACCTCGACGGCGCGGCCCTCGCGGCGCGACATGGCGCACTTTCCGCCGATCACCTCGAATGGCTGAACGACGCCGGCGTCGCCGCCATGGCGAAAGCGGGCACGGTCGCGGTGCTCCTTCCCGGCGCCTTCTACGCCCTACGCGAAACGAAATTGCCGCCCATCGAGAAGCTGCGCGCGGCCGGCGTTCCGATGGCGATCGCGACCGACTGCAATCCCGGCAGTTCGCCGGTGGCGTCGCCCCTGCTCATGCTCAACATGGCGTGCACCCTCTTTCGCCTGACGCCGGAAGAAGCGCTCGCCGGCATGACGCGCGAAGGCGCCCGCGCGCTGGGACTTCACGACGAGATCGGCACGCTCGAAGTCGGCAAGGCGGCCGACCTCGCTGTCTGGAACATCACCGAGCCGGCGGAACTCAGCTACTGGATCGGCGCGAACTTGCTCCGCGAGCGCGTGTTTGCGGGCCGCGCCAGAGAACTTCAGGGAGACTAGATCGTGGACCCACGCCGCGACGACACACGCACCATCCGCGCGCCACGCGGAACCGACATCAGCTGCCGGAGCTGGCTCACCGAAGCCGCACTGCGCATGTTGATGAACAATCTCGATCCGGACGTCGCCGAGTATCCGCAGGAGCTTGTCGTCTACGGCGGCATCGGCCGCGCCGCGCGCGACTGGGCGTCCTATGACAAGATCGTGGAGACGCTGCGGCGCCTCAAGCACGACGAAACGCTGCTCGTGCAGTCCGGAAAGCCCGTCGGCGTCTTCCGCACGCATGCGGACGCGCCGCGCGTGCTGATCGCAAACTCGAACCTCGTTCCGCGCTGGGCGACGTGGGAGCATTTCGACGAACTCGATCGCAAGGGCCTCATGATGTACGGCCAGATGACGGCCGGCTCGTGGATCTACATCGGCAGCCA
>CAZGYQ010000063.1:0-20758 GCA_964530695.1 uncultured Caulobacteraceae bacterium | reverse complement strand
GATTCCCCGGAGTCTGGCGCCGCGGACGGTTGCGCGTCTGAAGACGCGCGGTCCACCCATGGAGAGCGCCCTACCAGAACAGCTGGTACCACACGCTCAGCACCTGCCCTGTCCACACATCGACGAGGATCGCATCCCTGCCTACGCGCACCCACTCGCAGCCGATCGGCGGATACGGCAGGCCGTAATAGTTCCAGTCGAGATAGTAGTAGGGCTCGTACCAGCCGCCCGGCAGATAGTCGCCGTAGTACCAGGTGCGCGCGAACCAGCCGCGCGGATAGCGGTACGACGGGCCGTTGTAGCGGTGCCGGGAATAGTACTCGTAGCGATAGAGGTTCGGCGCGTACCAGTGCCGGTCGTGATCGCGGTCGCGGTAATTGCCGCGGCCGTAGCCCGGCGTGTGGCCGTTGCGGTCGCGCCAGCGATGGGCGTCGTCGTGACGCCCGCCGCGATCGCCGTCCCAGCTGCGGTTGTGGCCCGGATAGTCGTTGGGACGATCGCCCCAATGATCGGAGCCGCGACCGGAGCCGCGGCCGTAATCTCCGCCGCGGTCGTCGTACCGGCCGCGATCATCGCCGCCGCGGTCGTCGCGACCGCCATTCGGCGGCGGGGTCCGGCCCGTGTCGCCCCCGCCGTATCCGCCTGGCCGCGGACCGCCGCGCCACTCGCCGCCCCGATCTCCGCCCCGATCTCCGCCGCGCGCGCCGCCGCCTTGCGAACCGCCGACTTGTGGAACGCCGACCTGGGGGCCGCCACGCCACTCGCCGCGACCGCCGCCGTTGCGGTCACGGTCACGTCCGCCGCCGGCCGGCGGTTGGTATGGGGCTTGGCCCTGAGGTTGAATCTGGGGTTGGACCTGAGGCTGAACCGGGGGCTGAAACTGCCGCGGAGGCCGTGGCGCCTCCGGCTGACGCGCGATGCCCGGGCGCACCTCGATCTGCCGTGGAACGTCGTGGTCTCCCCGCGCGCGCGATCCCTCCTGACGGGGCCCGCCCTCACGCTCCAGCTGGGTGCGCCCCTCGCCATCGCCGCGCCCGCGATGGCCGCCGCGATCGTCTTCGGCGTATGCGGCCGCAGCCGTCGACAGCAGCAGGGCGATCGCGAGGGCGCTCAAGGTCTTCATGGCTTCCATCCGTGCGCGGGCCGGCTCTCCGGCCTCTTGTGCAAGGGATGGTCCGCCTACCCGCCTGAATGGACGTTGAACGATCCAGTCATGTTCGTCGGCCGGCGTTCAATTCCCGATGTTGGCCAGGAAGCGCCACTTGCCTTCCCCGTCGCGTCGCCAGACCGAAACGTAGTTGCCGCTCGCGGGCTCACCACCCTCGCGCGTCAGCGTCCAGCGCCCCCAGGAAAAACCCATGTCGCCGCGCGCGGAAATTTCGGCGCCGGCAGGCTCCCACTGCAGCAGCGACCGCGCGTCCCAGCCCGCATACTGGCGCTCGATATTCTCGCGGCCTGCAATCATCGGCGCCCGCGAGAGAAACACGCGCCCGTCCTCCGCGGCGAAGCCCGCCATCGCCGCAGGCACGCCCTGATCGCGCGCGGCTTTCGAAAAGGCCTGGTCTGCGCCGACGATCTCGGCGACGCCGGACTGGTAGAGTTCCTCCTCGTCGCGGCTCCCCGCCGCATCCGAGAGCGCCTTGATCAGCGCGCCGGACGCCCCACCTGTTGCGCAGCGCCGTTCAAAGGTTACGGCGCGCGTGCTGTCGGCGACTTCGAGCCACGCGTAGTCGCCCTCGTTGCATGCGGTCGCGCCGAGATCATTGCCTTCGCCCGCCATCAGCCCCGCGCTCAGCGCGCTACGCGCGAGCCGATCAAGTTGGGTTTTCGCCGCCGCCGACGCAGTCGACGCGACGGGATCTTCCCCGCCCCACAGCGTCCAGCCGTTGCGGATGTGCCCGGTGAAGCGTCGCAAGCCGATGTCGGCCTGCGTCGACCCCGAACTATAGCGGACAAGCCGCGCGACCCCGCCCTGCGCCGGCGCGATCGTCAGGCGCACCGCGACGCCGCCCTCGGGCGCAACGAGGTTCGGGCGGTTGAGCCGCATCGCCTCTGCGTCGTTGGCGAGGATGGGCCTGGCCCACTCGGGCGTGCGCGCGCTGGTCTGCGCCGAGCCAGGCGCGGCCGCGAAGAGCCAGCTCGCCGCGAGCGCCATGACCGCGATGAAGCGTTTGGACATATGAAATTCCCCGATCCGATGTGCGCGCCAGTATCGCCCGGTCGCCTCCGTGCGCGCCAGCCGTCAGGTGCGTTCCGCCCCGCGCTGGATGGACAGGATGCCGGTGCGGCTCACTTCCACAAGACCGAGCGGGCGGACGAGTTCGATGAACGCGTCAATTTTCTGGCTGGAGCCGGTGAGTTCGAAGATCAGCGACTTCAACGTCGTGTCGATGACCTTGGCGCGGAATATCTCCGAAACGCGCAGCGCCTCGATGCGCTCCTGCCCTTCGGATTTCACCTTGATCAGCGCCATCTCGCGTTCGACGCCGGCGGGGTCGCGGGTGACGTCCACGACCGTGTGCACCGAGACGATGCGCTCGAGCTGCGCCTTGATCTGGTCAAGGATCACCGCCTGTCCCGACGTGACGATGGTGATGCGCGACTGGTGGGAGGTGTGGTCCGTCTCGGCGACCGTCAGGCTCTCGATATTGTAGCCGCGCGCCGAAAAGAGCCCGACAACGCGGGCGAGCACGCCCGGCTCGTTGTCGACGATGACGGCGAGGGTGCGGCGCTCGATGGGTTGGTCTGTGCGTGCGGGCATGGTGCGTGCGTAGCGGCGGCGTCAGCTTCCCACAACCGTTTTCCGGCCGAACACCCACGCGCCATGATGTCCGCCGTGATCGGTGTGGACGAGGTGCTGCTCCTCGATCCCGGCCTCGACGAAGGCGCGGATCACGTCGGTGAGCGCATAGTCGTGCATCTGGATCAGCGCCTCGGCGGGACGGACGCCGGCGCGGGCGAGGGCGAAGTGGGCGGCGCGCTTCACCTTCTGCAGTCCCGTCGGGAGCTGGTGCGCGGTGCGCCAGGCCGTGACCTGGATCGACGCGAAACCGCCCGGCGCGAGGCCGGCCAGCGCGCGCCTCAGCAACGCCAGTCCCTCCGGCGGTTCTATATGCTGCAGCACGACGAAGGAGTTGATCCAGCCGAACGGGCCCGCCGGAAGGGCCGTGACGTACTCGACGCCCTCGCCCGCATGCGCGCGCGCGAGCGCAAGCATGGAATCGGAGACATCGTAGCCGACGACCTTTGCCGCATGCGCCCGCATGGCGCGCGCGAGGCGGCCCACGCCGCAGCCGATATCGAGCGCGGTCGCGCCGGCGGGCGCCGTCCCGAATACCCGCTTGAACGTTTCGATCACCCAGCCGATGTCGGCTTCGCCGGTCGCGTAGAACTCGGCGATCCGTTCGGGCGTCAGTTCACTGGCGCGATACTTGTCTGCGGTGAGCACGCCGAAGAACGCCTCGGATGCGGCGATGCGTTCCCAGTCGTGCGTCATCGGTGCATGAGGAAGGCCTCAGGCCTTCCGCTCCACGAGCTGCTTCTTGATGTCGGCGATCGCCTGCGCGGGATTGAGCCCCTTCGGGCAGACCTGCGCGCAGTTCATGATCGTGTGGCAGCGGTAGAGCTTGAAGGGATCCTCCAGCGCGTCGAGCCGCTTGCTGCGTTCCTCGTCGCGGCTGTCCTCGATCCAGCGGTGCGCCTGCAACAGCGCCGCGGGACCGAGATAGACATCGCCGTTCCACCAGTAAGAGGGGCAGCTCGTCGAACAGCACGCGCAGAGAATGCACTCGTAGTGGCCGTCAAGTTTGCGACGGTCGTCCTCGCTCTGGAGACGTTCCTTCGCCGGCGGCGGCGATGCCTGCATGAACGGCTCGATCGAGGCGTACTGGTTGTAGAAATTCGTGAGATCCGGAACGAGATCCTTGACCACCGGCATGTGCGGCAGCGGGCTGATCGTAAGATCCTTGCCCGGGATTTCGTCCACGCCCTTGGTGCACGCGAGCGTATTGCGCCCGCCGATGTTCATCGCACACGACCCGCACACGCCCTCGCGACAGGAGCGGCGGAATGTCAGCGTCGGGTCGATGTCGTTCTTGATGTGGATGAGCACGTCGAGAACCATCGGCCCGCAGGCGTCGAGATCGACGTCGTAGGTGTCCCAACGGGGATTCATCTCCGTGTCGGGGTCGTAGCGGTAGACCTTGATGGCGCGCACGCGCTTGGCCCCGGCCGGGGCGGCGTAGTGCTCGCCCTTCTGGACCCTGGAATTCTTCGGAAGCGTGAGCTCGACCATGAACTATCCCGGAACAAAGTTACGCGGACCGTGGCGAGTTCGTCCCGAACCGTCAAGCGTTCCGCAGGTCGCACCGCCCGCCCCCTCCTTGCTGCAGGGGGAGCGGGCGGGCGCGCCGTGTCAGGCCCTGCCGTCCTCCTGGCCGCGCGCGAGGCCGTACCAGTCAAGGTTGCGCGTGAACCACATGACGGCCGCGATCGAGACGAAGGCCGCGATGGAGCCGGCGAGAAGAGCGTAATCCTCAAGGCGCATCAGCATGTAGATGAGCGCGTAGAGTACGGCGAAGGCGAAGAACGCCACAAATCCTCGCCGCGCGCTGCGGAACACACCGCCTGCATAGGCGCCGATCAGCGTCACCGTCGCGCCCGCCGCGATCAGGAAGGCGAGGTCGAAGCCGACACGCTCGGCGATGGCCAGCAGCAGCAGGTAGAATATGAGCTGCGCGAGGCCGACGAGAATGTACTGCGCCGGGTGAACACGCCGGTTGGAGGTCGATTCCATCAGGAAGTAGGCGAGGAACACGACGCCCAGGAACATGAGCGCGTACTTCAAGGCCCGCGTCACCGACTGGTAGGGATTGGCGGGATCTATCAGTTTCACTTGCACATTGAGGTTCGCCAGGTTGCCGAGCGTCGAGGAGTCACCGGACTCCGCAAGGTTGCGGGCGATGAACGGCACCGTCCACTGGCCGTCGAAAGCCGCCGACGTCGCGGATTGGACCGGCGCGCCGGCGCCGTCCTTTGGTGGGAAGGCGCCGAAAAAGCCCACGTCCTTCCAGTCCCCGCGAATGCGCAGATCGGTATCCCGGGCGAAGGCGATGAGACTGACCGTCTCGACGCCGGTGAACTTCAGTTTCGTGCGGACGTCGAATGTGGCGTCCGGGCGCGCAATATCGCCGGCCTGGGCGACCAGCCACTGCATGCCGGTCGGCGCACCGCCCGCGGAGGCAACGTACGGGCTGGGCGTCGCCTGGAAGGCGGCGAACACATCCGCATAGGCGGAGCCCGGCTCGAGCGGGATGGCGCGGTCGGCGACCCTGAGTTCGGCGGGCGCTGCCGCGCCCCGCGGGTCAGAGATGCCCACGAGGAACACGGACTTGGTCCAGTCGATGCTTGCGCCCTCAGGCGCGGCGGACGGCTCGTCCGCGAGATCGAAGGCGCCGCTGAACTCCACATCGGCCGTGTAGGTGCGCACCTTGAAGAGGCCGCCCGAACCGCGGGCTTTCACGTCGGTGTCGATGACGGCTTCGCCCTTCCCGGCGCCGGCGAACACGACATACCAGCCGTTGCGCACGGTGGCGGTCGGCCGGGGATTGTCCGGGCTGGCGGGCGGCGCCGGTATCACCTGCCGGAAGGGCGCGGCGAGGATGGGGCCGGTGAAGGTCTGCTCGCCGCCGTAGCGCTGGCCGACCTCGCGGATGACTTCACCGGCGCGGTTGGTACGGTCGTAGATCAGCCCGAAGATGGCAAAGGCGGGCAGCGCCATCAGCACCGCGAGGATACACACGAGCAGAAACTTGAGGCCGACCGAGCGTGTCGGCAGGCGCAGCTGGTCGTTCATCGACCGCACTCCTCTTTCATGACGGAGGTTTCACAATCACGGGCGATTGCGGCGAAAACCGGCTGCGGGGCGCATGCGATTTCGCAGGGTTTGCGCGCAGGATCGGTCACGGACCGATGTTCACGTCGAAGGTCCCCGTCTCCGGCGGCGCTTCCGGCACGAATGTTTCGGGGACCGGCTTCAGCAACGCCCACGCAAACGTTGCAGCGCCCGCGAGGGCGAACGCGACGAACAGCCAGTTGGCGCGCCGGTCATACGACGCACGCACGGCCTCGGGCTCGCCGCCTGCAGACAGCGCCTGCTGACGGCGACGCTCAAACAGCAGGTAGGCAAGGATCAGCGCCAGCGGCAGGACGGGCCCCCAGGGCGCATCCGCGAGACCATTGCGTCCGACGGCCGGCGCCATCACCGCCAGGACCAGCCCGCCGAGAACGGCGAACTCGATCGGATTGGCCCAGGACTTCATCGGCCCGCGATGCAGGCGGCGGCGGCGGGCGGCGAATTCCTCGCCAAGGCTGGACCAGAACGACATGGCGGGTTTCTACCCGCGTCGCGCCGGGCGCGCCACGGCGCTCAGCTCTGGTCCTCGGTGAAGAACGGCTTGAGCGCGTAGGGATCATCCGCATCGACACTGAAACATGCGCGTTCGTGCGCGCTCGTGGCATGGCACAGCATCGGCGCCTTCTTCGCACGCAGCGCGGCATAGGCTGCGGCGTCGAGCGTGGTGGCGACGGTCTGCGACAGCGCCGCAGGCGCGGAGTCCGTGGCGGCGACCTCCGTCTTCGCCCACGCGCCGACAAACGCCGCCAGACGCGCATCGTCAAACGATGGCCCTGCGTGTCCCTCGATGAGCTCCATGCGGTTCATCGCGTTCGCAAACGCATGGACCAGCGCGCCGTCGTCCGCCTTTCGGACCGTGAGCACCACCGTCGCGCCGGCGCAGGGGTTGGACGCAGCGACCGCAGCAATGTCGGCATTCGCCGGCGTGGGCGCCGGAAACGCCCGCGTCTCCACCACATAGTCCGGCGTGGACGCCAGCAAGGCCACAGGTTGAGACGCAGACTGCGTGCACGCCGCTTCGGACTGGGCGGCGGCGTTCTTCGCATCCGGCCCCATCGCGACGGTGCAGGAGGCCAGAACGGTTGCGATCACCACGCCAAGCACGGCGCGAGAACTCCCAAGCATGGTCCGCTTCTCCTTCAACCGCATTCTAAGCCCCCTAGTAGACGCGCTTTTTCGGCGGGATGGATTCGACTTCGTTGGTCATCGTGTTCGAGTGGACAGGACGATACTCGATCGTCGTGCGGCCGCTCGCGCCGTCGATCCAGGCCAGCGTGTGCTTCATCCAGTTCACGTCGTCGCGATCGGGGAAGTCTTCCCGGGCGTGCGCGCCGCGGCTCTCGGTGCGGTTGGCGGCGCCGTTCACCGTGACGACCGCCTGCTGGATCAGGTTGTCGAACTCGATGGTCTCGGCGAGATCGGAGTTCCAGATCAGCGAGCGATCCGTGACGCCGATGTCGGAGGCGCCGCGGAACACGTCCGCCACCCGGCGCACGCCCTCGTCAAGCGTCGGGCCGTCGCGGTACACCGCACAGGTTTCCTGCATCGCGCGCTGCATGTGATCGCGCAGCTTGGCCGTGGGCGTCCCGCCCTTGGCGAAGCGGAACTTGTCGAGACGCGCCAGATGGGAATCGCCAGCGTTCGACGGCAGAGCCGGCTTGGTTGCGCCCTTCTTGAGCTTTTCACCGCACCGCAAGCCGACAGCGCGGCCGAACACCACAAGGTCGATCAGCGAATTGGAACCGAGACGGTTGGCGCCATGCACGCTCACGCACGCCGCTTCGCCGACGGCCATGAGCCCCGGCACGACGTGATCTGGATTGCCGTCGAGCTTGGTCAGCACCTCGCCGTGATAGTTCGTGGGGATGCCGCCCATATTGTAGTGCACCGTCGGCAGAACCGGGATCGGCTGACGCGTCACATCGACATTCGCGAAAACGCGGGCGCTTTCGGAAATGCCTGGCAGTCGCTCGTGGATGATCTTCGGATCGAGGTGATCGAGATGGAGGAAAATGTGATCCTTCTTCGGGCCAACGCCTCGACCTTCGCGGATTTCGATGGTCATGGCGCGGCTCACCATGTCGCGCGGTGCGAGATCTTTCACGGTCGGCGCATAGCGCTCCATGAAGCGTTCGCCCTCGGAATTGGTGAGATAGCCGCCCTCGCCGCGCACGCCTTCGGTGATGAGGCAACCCGCGCCATAGATGCCGGTCGGGTGGAACTGCACGAACTCCATGTCCTGCAGCGGCAGGCCCGCACGCAGCACCATGGCGTTGCCGTCGCCGGTGCAGGTGTGCGCCGAGGTGCAGGAGAAGAAGGCGCGGCCATAGCCGCCTGTGGCGAGCACGACCGTCTGCGCGCGGTAGCGATGCAGCGTGCCGTCATCGAGTTTCCACGCCGTCACGCCGCGGCATGCGCCCTCGCCGTCCATGATGAGGTCGAGCGCCACGTACTCGATGAAGAAGTCGACATCGTAGCGCAGCGACTGGCCGTATAGCGTGTGCAGCATGGCGTGACCCGTCCGGTCGGCTGCCGCGCACGTGCGCTGCACCGGCGCTTCGCCGTAGTTGCGCGTCATGCCGCCAAAGGCGCGCTGGTAGATCTTGCCTTCCGTCGTGCGCGAGAACGGCACGCCCCAGTGCTCAAGCTCAAACACCGCCTGCGGCGCGTTGCGCGTGAGGTATTCGATGGCGTCCTGGTCGCCCAGCCAGTCCGATCCCTTCACGGTGTCGAACATGTGCCAGCGCCAGTCGTCCTCGCCCATGTTGCCGAGCGCCGCGGAGATGCCGCCCTGCGCGGCCACCGTATGCGAGCGCGTGGGAAACACCTTTGAAATACAGGCTGTTTTCAGCCCCGCCTGCGCGCAACCGACGGCGGCGCGAAGCCCCGATCCGCCGGCGCCGACGACGATGACGTCGTAATCGTGATCGATCCAATTATAGGCTGGCACGAGACCTCAACCCCCGAGACTGATTTTGTAGAGCGCAAATACGCCAACCGCCGCCGCAAGAAGCGTCACGAGCGTGTTGACGCCAAGGACGAAGCGGCGGGTTCCGCCCCCTGACACGTAGTCTTCCGTGATGACCTGCACGCCGAGATGCATGTGATAGAGCGAGATCAGCAGAAAAAGCCCGACGCCGATGGCGTTGAGCGGGCTGGCGAGCCAGAGGCGGGCGGCCTCGAAGGTTCCGTCCAGCGACATCGCCGCCGAGATCATGAACCACGGCGTGAGAACCAGCAGGAGGATCGCGGTCAGACGCTCGGCGATGAAATGGCCCGTGCCGTGGCCGGCGGACTTGGCGTTCATCGGTTCATGCTCCCGCCAGCGCCCACAGCGCCACAGGCGCGGCGAGTGCGAAGATGAACGCGCCCCAGCCAGTAAGATCGGCGACGCGCGGACTGAAACCACGGCCTGCGTCCCACACCAGGTGGCGAACGCCCGCGGCAAAATGATAGGCCCCCGCCACAGCCACGAGAAAAAGCGCGATCTGGCCGGGAGTGGATTTCAGCAACGCCGAGACGTTGGCGAAATCCTCCGGGCCGGCGGCCAGCGCCCACAGCCAGGCCACGAGCGCGAACGCCCCGACCACGAGCCCCGACCCGGCGAACCGGTTCGAGATCGAGGCGATCATGGTCATGTGGGGCCGCCAGACCTGCAGGTGCGGCGACAAAGGACGGGTATCTGGCGGGGCGGCCATGTATGCTCCTGGGGAGTATTACGCCGATTTGAATGGGGCGGATCGTAGGGGGCGTCGCGCCTTAGTCAATTCGAGCGCCGCGAATTGACACCGGCCCCACCCGCGGGCGAACTCGCCGACACGGGCGGCGGCGGCCAGCCCCGGGAATCGGCTCATGAGAAGCTTCTGTTTTAGCTTGGTTTTCGCGCTAGCCGCTGGTCTTCCTGAAGGCGCCGCGGCCAGACAGCCTGACGTTTCCGCCACGTTCGCGCGGATTGTCGCGGACTTCGAGGCCTTCGAGCGTGCGCAGGACCCGATCACCGCCGGCTTTGAAGGTGACCGCGCCGCCCTCTCCCGGCTCCCCGACCCGTCGGCGGCGGCCGACGCCGCGCGCAAACTGGCGCTACGGGACTTCCGCACCCGCCTCGCCGCGCTGGGCGATGCCGACCTCGATGCGGACGCCGCATTCAACCGCGAATTCCTGGTCCGCATTGTCGATGACCGCCTCGAAGGCATGTCGTTCGACCCCGGCCGCATCGCGTTCGAAAATGACAGCGGCTTCTTCAGCCTCGCCGGCTATCTGGCCGCCGCCACGCCGATGCGCACCAAAGCTGACGCCGAGGCCTGGATCGCGCGGCTCGAGGCGCTTCCCGCCTACTACGCACAGAACACCACGAACCTCCGGCGCGGACTCGCGACGCGGTTCCTGCAACCGCGCCCTGTTGTCGAAGCGGCGCTCGTCCAGGTCCGCGCGATCCCCGCCAGCGCCGAAACGAGCCCCCTCTACGCGCCGCTCGCGAACCTGCCGGCGACCATTTCCGCCGCGGACGCGGCAGCGCTGCGCGCGCGCGCGAAGGCGGCGCTCGAGGGCGGCGTGATCCCCGCGCAGCGGTCGTTCCTGCGATTCATGGAAGTCGAATATCTGCCGCGCGCGCCGACGAGCCTGGCGGTTCGCGACCGCCCGAACGGCGCCGCCTATTACGCCTACCTCATCCGCCGCCATACGACGACGCGCCTGACGCCCGACGAGGTGCACGCACTCGGCCTCTCCGAAGTCGCGCGCATCCGCGCACGGATGCAGACGGTGATGATCGAAGCGCGGTTCGACGGCACATTCGCCGAATTCCTCGCCTACCTGCGCACCGATCCGCGCTTCCATGCGAAGACGCCGGATGAACTGATGATGCGTGCATCCGAGATCGCCAAGCGCGCCGACGACCGTCTCCCCGGCCTGTTCCGCGTCCTGCCGCGCCTGAGCTACGGCGTGCGGCCGGTGCCGGCCGACATCGCGCCGACCTACACCACGGGTCGCTACAATCCGGGTTCGCCGCAACAGGGCGTCGCCGGCGGCTACATGGTCAACACCACAAAGCTCGACCAGCGACCGCTCTATGAACTGCCTGCGCTCACGCTGCATGAGGCGGCGCCCGGCCACCACATCCAGATCGCGCTCGCACAGGAACGCACCGACCTGCCGTGGTTTCGGCGCAACGCCGACGTGACGGCCTTCACCGAAGGCTGGGGGCTCTACGCGGAATATCTGGGCGAAGAGATGGGCATCTATCGCGATCCCTACGAGACATTCGGCCGCCTCTCCTACGAGATGTGGCGCGCGTGCCGGCTCGTCGCCGACACCGGCATCCACTGGAAACGCTGGAGCTTGCCGCAGGCGCGCAAGTGCTTTGAGGAAAACTCCGCGCTCAGCCCCCACAACATCACGACGGAACTTGAAAGATATGTGTCATGGCCGGGACAGGCGCTCGGCTACAAGATCGGCGAAATCGAACTGCGCCGGCTCCGGACCCATGCTGAAACCGTCCTCGGCGCGCAATTTGACCTACGCGACTTCCACACCGCCGTTCTTTCGGAAGGCGCCCTGCCGCTCGATCTGCTGTCGCGTCGCATCGACGCGTGGATTGCGACAGTGGGGGCGCCGTCGACGCAGTGACGCCGGTTACCCCGCTCGCCCGCGACGCGAACAAAACAGCCTCTCGTCCTGTCCTCGCCGCGATGCTAGGCTCAGGCTTGACGCCAGAATGCGCATGAGGGGAACCCAATGACCGGGGAAGTCTACGTCGTCGCCGCCAGCGGCCTGAACATGCGGGAACTGCCGGACGCAGCGGCCGAAGTGCTGGTGGTCCTGCCCCGAGGCCAGTTCGTGACGCGCCTCGACAACCGCAACTGGGGCACTGGCTGGTTCCGCGTGCAGGCGGACCTGCACATGATGACGTTCCAGGGTTATGTCGCGGGCGCGCACGTCCAGCCGCTCAACGCGCCGCCCGCCACCGGACGACGCGACCTGACGGTGACCGAAGCCGACATTATCAAGCTGGCGAAGAATCCGAAACGCGAATTCCTCCCCGGCCTCGTCGCAGGATTCCAGCGCGAACTTCCGCGCTACGAGATCAATACCGGCCTGCGCATCTCGCATTTCATGGCGCAATGCGCGCACGAGTGCGACAATTTCCGCACCATGCAGGAGTACGCCAGCGGCGACGCGTACGAAGGGCGCGCGGCGCTCGGCAACACCCAGCCTGGCGACGGTCGCCGCTACAAGGGGCGCGGCGTGTTCCAGCTCACCGGCCGCGCAAACTACCGCGCCTACGGCGCCGCGCTTGGCCTCGACCTTGAGAACAATCCCGAACTCGCCGCAATCCCGGAGAACGCGGTGAAGATCGCGTGCGAATACTGGAAGCGCACCACGCGCAGCGGCACGACGATGAACCAGCTCGCCGACGCCGACGACATCAACTCCATCACGCGTCGCATCAACGGCGGTCTCAACGGACTGGCTGACCGCCAGCTCAAACTGGGCATCGCGAAGGGTATCTGGGGCGGCGCGGCCGGCGTGTAAGCCGTCGCGCGACAAACTGCAGGGCATCAGGGGAACAAGATCATGACTGAACAGACCAAGGGCGGCGGCCTTCAGCTGGGCGCTATTCTCACGCTCGTACCGCTCGTCAGCGCTGCGTTCGGCGGCCTGCAATACTATCGCGACCAGCAGCAACGTGAGTTCGAGGCCGTCACGTTCTACCTGCAGAACCAGGCGACGTTCGATCCGTGTACGGATGCGCAGCTCGCCAGCCTCAATCTCGGCATGATCGAGAACACCTATCCACGAGTCTACACCAAGATCGAACAGCACGTGGGCGAACGCGCCAACCAGTGCGACAGCGTCGAGGTGGTGGCGCAACAGCAACAACAAGCCGCGAACGCCGCGGCTCCCGCGACCGAAGAGGCCGCTGCGCAGGCGCCGGCCGGAACCGCGACGCGCTCGCTCACGCTTCCACCCACCCTCCGCGCGCCGGGGGGAGCGACGCAGGACGCCGCGGCGCAGCAACAGGCGCAACTGCCGACGATCCAGATCGATCCTGGCGCCTACTTCCGCAACCGCTACGACCGGATGGCAAACCTTCCGGTGTCGCGCGCACGCCAGATCCAGGAAGGCGTCTACAGAATCTATATCCAGATCTCGGCGGAAGAGAGCCGGCCCAACGCGGCCGCGATTCAGGAGTCGCTGCGCAAGGCCGGGCACAATGCACCGGGCATCGAGCAGGTGCCGATCAAGGTCGAAGCCCCGCAGCTGCGCTATTATCGCGAGATCCAGGCCGCAGATGCGCAGCGTCTCGCCGACGAGATCGAGCACACGCTCGCCGCCGCCGGGACGACCGTCGAGGTCACGCCGACCTATGTGGGCGAGGGCCGCAACCTGCCCGCCGGCACGATGGAACTCTGGCTGCCGTGAGGCGCTAGCTGAGCGGAATCGCCGCCCAGTAGTCGAAATCGAGGATCACGGCGGGATCGTACTCGCCGTCATCGTTCTTGTACGGATGGTCCGCGCACGGCTTGTTCTTGGTCGCCACGAGCCGCAGGCGCAGCGCGCCGACGCAGGGTGAAAGCTCCGCGCGATCGAGAACCTCCGACCACGCGTAGACCGTATCGCCCGCGAACAGCGGAGCCACGTGCCGTCCGGCGTTGATCGCCAACACGTAGGCGGCGTTGGCGAGGCCGTTGAACACGAGCGCGCGTGCCGTCGAGATCGCCACGCCGCCGTAGATGAGCCGCTTGCCGAAGCGCGAGGCCTGCTGCGCGAGCGCATCGAAGTGCACTTTCGCCGTGTTCTGATAGAGGCGCGTGGCGATCTGGTGCTCGGCTTCCTCGACGGTCATGCCGTCCACGTGATCGATCTTTTCGCCCGTCGCGTAGTCTTCGTAGAGGTGCGCGGAGCCGGACAGATCTGAATCATACGCGCCGAAATCCAGACCCGCGGGAACGACAAGATCCTTCGCGTCCACTACCGCCGCGAGTTTCGGCGCGCCCGCTTCCGGCGCAGGCGCACCCGCATCGCGCTTGTTCACCATCACCCACCGACAATAGGTGATCGCGGTTTCGCCGCGCTGGTTCACGCCCGTCGTGCGCACATGGACGACGCCGGTCTTGCCGTTGGCGTTTTCCTTGAGGCCGATCACTTCCGACGACGAGGTCAGCGTATCGCCCGGATAGACGGGCGCGAGGAAGCGCCCTTCCGCATAGCCGAGATTGGCGACCGCATTCAGCGATACATCCGGCACCGTCTTGCCGAACACCATGTGAAACGCGAGCAGCGGATCGACCGGCGCGCGCGGCAGGCCGCAGCCTTGCGCGAACGTATCGGCTGAGAACAGCGCGTACCGCGAGCCCGTCAGCGCCGTGTAGAGCGAGACATCCCCGCTCGTCACCGTGCGCGGCGTCGCGTGACGGATCACCTGCCCGATGGCGAAGTCCTCGAAGAAATTTCCGGGATTGGATTTGGTCACGCGCTCATCCCCTCAATCGCATCCGCCACCGCCACGGTGCGTTTGGCCATCTCCAGATGCAGCAGCTCCGTCATCTTGCCATCGACCTTGAGCACGCCCTTGCCTGCGTTGGCGGGATCGGCGAAGGCCGCGATCACGTTGCGCGACCACGCTACTTCTTCGGCCGTCGGTGCGAAGATCGCGTTGCACGCGTCGAGCTGGCTGGGGTGGATGAGCGTCTTGCCGTCGAAGCCGAGTGCGAGCCCCTGACGGCAGATCGCCTCGAAGCCTTCGGCGTTCTGGATGTCGTTGTAGACGCCGTCGATCAGCGTGACGCCGTAGGCGCGGCCCGCGATCACCGTCAGCGAAAGCGCTGCGAGAAAGGCGCTGCGGTCCGGCGTCTGCGCCGCGCGCATGTCCTTGGCGAGATCATTGGTGCCCATCACGAAGGTGGTGAGCCGCGTGCGTTCGGCGCAGCGCGCGATCTCGGCGATGGAGAGGATCGCCTTCGGCGTCTCGATCATCGCCCAGATGGCCGTGCCTTCCGGGGCGCCGGCGTCGCGCAGCGCCTTGTCGGCGGCTTCGATGTCGGCGGGGTCGTCGATCTTCGGGAAGAGGACGCCATCGGGCTTCGCCTGGGCCGCGGCCTTCACGTCGTCATGGCCCCAGGGCGTCGAGAGCGCGTTGGCGCGGATGATGATCTCGCGCTTGCCGTAGCCGCCGGCGGCCATGTTGGCGACGATGGCCGCCCGCGCATCGGCCTTGGCTTCGGGGGCGACCGCGTCCTCAAGATCGAAGATCAGCGTATCGGCCGGAAGGCCGCGGGCCTTGTCGAGGGCCTTGGCGTTGGCGCCGGGCATGTAGAGGCAGGACCGGCGGGGTCTCAGTGACGACATTTCAGCGCTTCCCCAGGAGGACAGAGGTTGAAACAATTCCCGCGACAGGCGAATGCTGCGGCGCACCCATGAAAGCCGTCCTCTCCATCCAATCGCAAGTCGCCGGGGCCCGGGTGGGCAATTCGGTCGCGGGCTTCGCCATGGAGCGCCTCGGCGTGCCGGTGATCGCCCTGCCGACCGCCATCCTCGGACGCCGCCCGGACCGGGGAGCGCCCGGCGGCGGGCCGATCCCCGCCACCGTGCTGACCACGATGGTGGAGGCGCTCGACGCGGACGGGGCGCTCGCCAACGTCAGCCACGTGCTCTCCGGCTACATCGCCCTGCCCGAGCAGGCGGACGTGATCCTTGAGGCCGTGCGCCGCGTGAAGGCCGCCAATCCGCAGGCGCAGTATGTGTGCGATCCGGTGATGGGAGATGCGGGCGGCGCTTTTGTGAAGATGGAGATCGTGGAGGCGATCCGCAAGCGGCTGGCGCCGGCCGCCGACATGCTGACGCCGAACCACTGGGAGCTTGAGGCGCTGACCGATGCGAAGCTGGCGACGCTTGAAACCACGCACGCGGGCGCAAGGTCGTTCGGCAAGCCGGTGATCGTCACCTCGGCGCCGAGCGAGCGCGGCGTCGGCGTTCTCTACGCATCGCCTGCCGCGACGTGGCTGGTGGAGACCCCGAAGATCGCCAATGCGCCGAAGGGTGCGGGCGATCTCTTCACCGCGCTCTACATCGCGCGACGCGCGCTGGGCCAGAGCGTCGTGATGGCGCTCGAAGCGGCCGCGGGCGCGACGCACGACGTGATTGCGCGTTCTGCGCTCGACGGCGGCCCCCATCTTGCGCTCATCGACGCGCAAGAAAAGCTTGAGCACCCAGATACGTGGCCGACCGCCACGCCCATCAAGGGTTAGCGTCCCGGCGCACGCACGGCCGCGACTTCGGCCTCTGTCAGCGGCACGCTTGAGATGCTCATCTTTGCGGAGCCTTCCACGATCTCGCGTGAGTGCGAGACGTAGAGGATCGAGCGGTTCTCCAGATCGACGATGCGGCGAACCGCTGTGCGCTTGAAGAAGAGGCTCATGCGCTGGCTGAAGATCTCGTCGCCACCGCGCCCGAGATCGATACCCTTCAGGTCGATCGGTCCGGTGCGTTGGCACGACACCGAGGAGTTCGAAGGATCCTCGAACCAGTTGCCCTTGCTGACCCGGTCGACGACCCCGCGCTCGAAATACGCCATGTGGCAGACCACGTTCGGGATCGCGGGGTCCTTCAACGCCTCGATCTTGATCTCGTTGCCGAGCAGGTCGTTGGAGAACCCGCCCACCTCGCGCTCGTTGGGCCCGCATGCGGCGAGCGCGAGAACTGCGCCGACGGCGGCGGCCTTCCACGCGCCCGAAATCGCTGTGCTGGACATCAGAGGCTCCTCCCCGCTGCAGGCCCAACGATGTGGGGCTTCGCGCGCCCTGCCGCAAGCGTCGCACTTGGCGCCGGACACAGTTCCCGGCATGACGGCGGCATGTTTACACAAGGCTCCGTCGCGCCCGGGTTCGAGAAGGTCGCAGAGGCGTTCGCCGCCAATTTCGAGGACGGCCTCGAACTCGGCGCGAGTTTCGCGGCCATCGTCGATGGCGAAACCGTCGTCGAACTCTGGGGCGGTTACGCCGATCGCGGCAAGTCGCGCCTGTGGGACCGCGACACGCTGACGCCGGTCTATTCGACGACGAAGGGCATCGCCGCGCTCGTCATCGCGCGGCTGGTCGATCAGGGCGCGCTCGACTACGAGGCGCCGGTGGCGGACGTGTGGCCGGCATTCGCCGCGAACGGAAAAGAAAACATCACGCTGGCGCAGGCGCTCTCGCATCAGGCCGGCTTGTGCGGATTTCGCGACGAGATCTATCCCGCGCTGTGGCTCGATCCGCCGGCGCTCGCGGCCGCGCTTGCGCCGCTTGCGCCGCTGTGGCCGCCGGGAACGGCGAGCGGCTACCACCCGCTGACGTGGGGCTACCTCGCCGGCGAGATCGCGCGGCGCGCGACGGGCAAATCCCTCGGCCAGCATCTGGCGGACGATTTCTGCGAACCGCACGGCATCGATTTCTGGATCGGCCTGCCCGATGAGGAACACGACCGCTGCGCGGAAATCCAGAAGCCGAAATCTGCGCCGCAGCTTGGCGACGTGACCGAGTTGAAGAGGATCGCCTTCCTGACCAAGTGGTCCGCGCCCGATCGCGGCGGCGCGCTCTGGCGGCGCATCGAAATCCCTTCGGCCAACGGACACGGCACGGCGCTTTCGGTCGCGCAACTCTATCACGTCTATGCGGGGCGCGGAAAGCTGAACGCCGAAACGCTGGTCGGTTCCGATACCTTCGAGGCGGCGACGAAAACGAGGATCGACAACGACGATCTCGTGCTGCCGGCGCATGTGCGGTTCGCGGCGGGCGTGATGCGCAATGCGCAGGGCGTCTACGGACCGAACCCCAACACGCTCGCGCATTCGGGGTGGGGCGGCTCGATGGGCCTTGGCGATCCGGACGCGAAGATGTCGTGCGCCTATGTGATGAACCGCCAGGATCATCACCTGCAGGGCGATCCGCGCGCGCGGCGACTGATCGAGGCGGTTTACGCGTCGCTCTAGCCTCCGTCAGGCGACTTCGCGAAGTTCTTCTTCTGGCGAGCGCTTCGGCAGCGTCGCGGGAACCCGCAACGTAAAGATCGATCCCTTGCCGAGTTCACTTGCGAGCGAGACATCCCCGCCTAGCAACTGCGCCAAACGACGTGTGATCGCAAGACCGAGGCCGGTGCCGCCGTGCGCGCGCGTGATCGTCTCATCGGCCTGCACGAACGGCCGGAAGAGGCGCGCCTGCGTCTCCGCCGAGATGCCGATCCCGGTGTCGGCGACGCGGAACTCAAGCCAGTCCACATCATCGCCGGTCACGCGCCGCGCGCTCACGGAAATTCTTCCGTCCTTGGTGAACTTCGCGGCGTTCGACAGCAGGTTGAGCAGGCACTGACCCAGCCTGAATGCGTCCGTCTCCGCGACACCGACCGGCGCGGTAGCGTCCAGCGCGATGACATTGCCGTTGCTCCGGGCCTGCGGCGTGACGGTGGCCGCCGCTTCGGCCACAAGCACGTCCACATCGACCGCTCCGGCCAGCGGCTGAAGACCTCCCGCCTCGATCTTGGACAGATCCAGCACATCGTTCACGAGACACAGCAAACGCGCGCCGGCGTTGCGTATCCGCTCGAGATCCGCATCGCCAGAGGCGTTGTCCCGGTCTTCGACATCGACCTCCAGCAGAAGCTCACTGTAGCCTATGATCGCATTGAGCGGCGTGCGCAGTTCGTGACTCATCGTCGCCAGGAAACGCGACTTGGCGACGTTTGCGGCCTCGGCGGCTTCGCGCGCGCCCTCGAGTTCGCGGAACATGCGCTCCATCTCGACGTCACGCCGCTCGATTTCGTCCAGAAGATTGTTGAGACGCTGCTTGTGGCTGATGATAACCTCTGGCGCAGACGGATCTGACGATGCGCCTTCGCCGCGCCGCGCCAGCAGGCCTTCGGCCCGTTCCACGGCGCGCAGCATGTCGCGGCGGCTCCGGTGGATCAGAAGGACGATCAATCCCATGCCGATGAGGCAGACCGCAGCCAGGACGGCGCCCAGCATCATCTTCTCGAGCGTTCGCGCCTGCAGCTCCGTGCGTACGTCCTGCGCGGCAGCACGTTCTTCCGCCTGCATCACTTCGCTTTCAAGCGTCGCGCGCAGTTCCTTCACGCCATCGTTGAAGCGGCTCATGGTGTTCTTCTGCGACGCCTCGAAAACCGAGCGCATCGCCGCGTAGGCCTCGGGAAGCCGTCCTTCCGCACGAAGCACGTCCGGCTCGATGGTGTTGAGCTGTTCCACGAGCCCCGGATCGGCTCGCGACGCCGAAAGCGCGCGCAGTTCCCGAAGCGCCCTACGTGCCTCTTGGCCGCGTCCAAGGCGCGCCAGCGTGTGCGCGCGCAGCGCAAGGATGCTGACAAAATATTCCGCAGGCGCGTCGGCGATGCGACGACCCGCGTCGGCGCAGGTGAGAGCGGCGGCATATCTGCGGGCGGCAAAGCTCACACGGGCGCAAAGCAGGTTGCCAAAGAAGCGTTCGACCTTTGAGCCGGACCGCCGCGCGAGTTCTGATTGCGTACGGTACATCCGCATTGCTGCGTCCGTCGCCCCGGATTCCGCAAGCATGCCGACAATATTGTACGCCGCGGTCACGCCATCGACAGGGCGGCCGGCGGCGGCGTCGAGTTCGATCGATCGCAACAGATGGGTCACGGCTGCGTCATTGTCGCCAATTTTCATGGCGTTATACGACATCGCGTCGTGGAGTCCCGAGCGTAGCGAACTTGTCGACTCATCTTCAGGCAGGTGTACGAGGCCTGCCCGGGCGGCCTCCAGCGCGTTGCCGAAGAGCCCCATATCGGTCAGCACATAGGAGAGGAGCCGCTCTCCCGCGGCGCGAACCTTGAGATCGTGTTCATTGGCGAGCGCGGCGGTGAGATTGCGACGCGCGCCGTCGTAGTCGCCACCGAGCACGGGCGCATACGCATGCAGCATTCCAGCCATGCGTCGGAAGCGCGGATTGTTCTGCGCCTCGGTAGTCCGTTCAAGCGTCGCCAGAGATACGGCGGCCTTGTCGGCATTTGAAGCGACATGGGCGTCGGCGGCGATATCGTAGAGCGCCTGCAGACACGCTTCACCACGAAGGCGGTGCACGGCGGCCTTGCGCGCGTCCTCGACCTTCTCGGTGATGACGAGATTGTTCTCATGGATGACACGAACGAGATGCTCCGCGCGCGCAACCCACGGCTCCGGTTCCTGGGCGCGCGCCGACGCCGTCGGCGCGATTGTCGCAAACACGACCGCGCAGTGGATCACTATCGCGAATGCGACTTTCGAGACGTGCATCAGTCCTGTCCAGACAACCGACGCGTTATGCCGCATCGAAATTAAGGAACGGTGCAGTGTCGGGCGGTTCCAGATGTCAGACGTAGTGAATTTATCGTGAAGATCGCGGACGTGCGCTCGCGGCGCCAGATTCCGCAGAGTCTCGCGCGACTTGAACACTGAATGCCGGCGGTCCTGTCTCGCCGATCATGAACGTATCGGTGCGTTCGACGGCGCGCTCGAAGTCGTCGAGCACGCGGCGGATGTCTTTCAGACTCTTCAATTTGAGTCCGCGCGTGGAGATGCGCTACACGCGCAAATCGCGAAATGCATGGCGAAACCCGCGACGCGCCGAGGGCGGACGCATCCATCCACGCTTTTGCTTCTGAAACGTCATCCGCGCGACCATCGCCATGAACACGAGTTCGCGCGACTCTCGGCGCGCGATGATGACGTCTTGCTGCAACGCGATCCGCGCTTGCCTGTCCCCGAACGTCATCACCCACCACGCGATGAGTTCCACCGCCCAGAGCCTCAGGGCTCTGGCGGCGGCGGCGATCCCCGCGATGTGATGTTGAAGGTGTCGG